>CAZJRF010000185.1:0-1531 GCA_964548475.1 uncultured Acidimicrobiia bacterium | reverse complement strand
CGACCACCGGCATCGACCCCCGCAGCCGCGCCGACATCTGGGGGCTGATCCTGGACATGGTCGCCGGCGGCACCACCATCCTGCTCACCACCCAGTACCTGGACGAGGCCGACCAGCTGGCCGCCCGGGTAGGGGTCATCGATCAGGGCCGGCTGGTCACCGAGGGCACCCCTGGGGAGCTCAAGGACAAGCTGGGGGGCGCGGTGGTGGAGGTGGCCCTGGCCGACGGCGAGGCGGCCCGGGCCGTTGCCGTCCTAGCCCCCGTCGGCGGGGAGCACGTCTCGCTGGAAGCGGGTGCGGGCAAGATAACCATCCCCGCCCCGGACGGCTCCCGCACCCTGCTGGAGGTGGTGCGGCGCCTCACCGAGGCCGGCATCACCCCCGACGACATCGCCCTGCGAAAGCCCACCCTCAACGACGTGTTCCTGGCGCTCACCGGCCGCGAGGCCGAAGGGCAGGCTGCGGACGACGGCGCCGGCAACGGGGGGAGAGGGCGCCGGGGAAGGAGGACCCGATGACCGCCACCACCGCTCCTGCGCGCATCGGGCCCGTCCACGCGGCCAAGGACGCCCTGGTCATCACCAGGCGCAACCTGCTGCGCAACGTCCGCCTGCCCCAGTTACTCCTGTTCGCCACCGTGCAACCGGTGATGTTCCTGCTGCTGTTCAACTACGTGTTCGGCGGGGCCATCGGCGGTTCGATCCCGGCGGTGGCCGGCGGCAGCTACCTCAACTGGCTGGTGCCGGGCCTGCTGATCCAGGTGGCCGCCTTCGGAGCCGGGCAGACCGCCCTCGGGCTCACCGAAGACCTCAGCAAAGGGGTCATCGACCGTTTCCGCTCCCTGCCCATGGCCCGCTCGGCCGTGCTGGCGGGGCGGACCTTGTCCGACCTCATCCGCAACGGCTTCGTCATCACCCTGATGATGGCGGTCGGCTTCGCCATCGGCTTCCGCTGGCAGACCAGCGCCCTGGGCATGCTGGCCGGCATGCTGGTGGCCATGGTCTTCGCCCATGCCTTGTCCTGGGTGATGGCCGCCATCGGCCTGGCGGTGAAGAACCCCGAGGCCGCCCAGTCGGCGGTGTTCCTGCCGGTGTTCCCCCTGGTGTTCGCCTCGTCGGTGTTCGTGCCCACCGGCACCCTGCCCTCCTGGCTGCAGGGCTTCGCCGACCACCAGCCGATCACGGTGACCACCAACGCGCTGCGTGGGCTGATCCTCGGCCAGGGAGCGCTGCCGCCGGGCCACACCGTGGCGGGCGACGTGCTGATGGCGCTGGCCTGGTCGGCGGGGATCATGCTGGTGTTCGTGCCCCTGGCCATCAGGGTGTACCGTCGGGCAGTGGGGTAGACGCCGCGGCCTACCCGGGGGAGGCGGACCCAGGGTGGGCTGTGGTTTCCGGCCCTCGCTGCGGAGTGGGTGGTCAGCCGTGTTCTCCCTTTCTGGCTTCGGGTTCCCCCTCTCGCGGGAGGGGGCGGAGGGGGAGGACGGTCCTGTGCTCCCCCCTAAGGGGGGAGTCCCGGAGGCGCCGTCAGG
>CAZJRF010000184.1:0-1555 GCA_964548475.1 uncultured Acidimicrobiia bacterium | reverse complement strand
GGCCCCTCCCCGGTTGCCCCCGGCGGGCTCCGGCCCCCCACCCGCCCCCGGGGGGCGGGTCCCCCCCCCCCGGGCCCTCCCCGGGCGCCCGCGCCTCCCCCGCCGCCGCGGGGGAGGCCGTCACACGGCCACGATATCGGTGAAACCGGGGACCCGGTCGCGCAGGATGCGCTCGATGCCGGCGGTGAGGGTCAGAGTCGCCATCGGGCAGCCGCCGCAGGCTCCCACGAGTTGCAGCCTCACGGTGCCGCCGTCCACCCCCAGCAAGACCACGTCTCCCCCGTCGGCCTGCAGGGCCGGGCGGATGTAGTCGATGGCGTCGGTGAGAAGCTGAAGGTCGATCGCCGGCGATTCGCCGGCCGGGACCTGATCGGTGGCATGAGCGGTGTCGGTCATCACTGCTATTCCAACACGGGGAGCTTGCTAATCGTTCCCATGATAAGGGGAAGCCCAGCCTACCCCGGTTTCCCCGCCTCCCGGCCGGGCCTCAGTCCTCCACCATCTCCCGGCGGACCCGGGCACCCAGCGCCGCCAGCCCGGCATCCAGGCCCTGGTAGCCGCGGTCGATGTGCTGGGCGTTGGCCACGGTGGTGGTGTTCTCGGCGGCCAGTCCGGCCAGCAGCACGGCGGCTCCCGCCCGGATATCCCAGGCCTCCACCGGGCAGCCGCTGAGCCCCTCCACCCCCCGCACCACCACGTGCTGGCCCTCGGTGGTGATGTCGGCGCCCATGCGATTCAGCTCCCCCACGTAGCGGAAGCGCGAGTCGTAGATGTTCTCCGTCATCACCGAAGTCCCCGCCGCCAGGGCAAGCAGGGCCACCATCTGGGGGTGCATGTCCGTGTGGAAACCGGGGTAGGGCAGGGTGGCGAAATCCACCGGCCGGGGGCGCGCCGGGCCGCGCAGGGTCACCCGGTTCTCGCCTATCTCGACCTCGCAGCCCGCCTCCTCCAGCTTGCGCAGCTCCATGCGCAGATGGGCGGGGATACAATCGACCACCGTGACCTCCCCCTGCGTTATCGCCCCGGCGATCAGGTAGGTCCCCGCCTCCAGGCGGTCGGGGACCGTGCGGTGGCGAGCAGGGGCCAGCCGGGGTACCCCCTCGATCTCAATGGTGGAGGTGCCCGCGCCGGTCACCCGGGCCCCCATCGCGACCAGGAAGGAGGCCAGGTCCTCGATCTCCGGCTCGCGAGCGGCGTTGCCGATGACGGTGTGGCCGCGAGCCATGACCCCGGCAAGCAGCAGGTTCTCGGTGGCACCCACACTGGGGAACTCCAGGTACACCTCTGCGCCGTGCAGACGCTCGGGGGCCGAGGCGAGCAGCACCCCGTGGGACAACTCGAAGCGAGCACCCATGTCCTCAAATCCGCCGATGTGCATGTCGATGGGCCGCGATCCGAAGTCGTCGCCGCCCGGCAACGCCACCCGGGCCACCCCGCAGCGGGCCAGCAGGGCGCCGAGCACCAGGATGGAGGCTCGCATCTGGCGCACCAGGGCGAGCGGGGCCTCGGGGAGCAGATCTTCGGGGACTTCCACCTCCAGGGCCCCCTCTTCGCG
>CAZJRF010000183.1:0-1604 GCA_964548475.1 uncultured Acidimicrobiia bacterium | reverse complement strand
GACGCCAACGTCTCGGTGCGGCCTACCGGCCGCGCGGAGCTGGGGGTCAAGGTCGAGGTCAAGAACATGAACTCGCTGCGCTCGCTGCAGCGCGCCCTGGCCTTCGAGATCGAGCGCCAGTCGGGGCTGCTCGCCGCCGGGCAGGAGGTGGAGCAGGAGACCCGGCACTGGGACGAGGCGGCGGGCTGCACCCGGGCGGGCCGCAGCAAGGAGGAGTCCAGCGACTATCGGTACTTCCCCGAGCCCGACCTGGTCCCCGTGGAGATCGACGCAGGCCGCCTGGAGCGCCTGCGCTCCGTCTTGCCCGAGCTGCCCGCGCAACGCCGGGCCCGCTACCGAGGCCTGGGCCTGGACGCCTACACGGCACGCCTAGTGGAGGAGGGGGAGGGCTACGGGACCCTGCTGGAGGCAGCGGTGGAGGCGGGGGCCGATGCCCGCGCGGCTGCCAACTGGCTGGTGGGGGAGGTGACTGCTCACCTGCGCCGCCTGGAGGCCGGGGTGGTTGATGTGCCGCTGACCGGCGCCCACCTGGCGGAGCTGCACGGGCTGGTCGAGGCGGGGAGGCTCTCCGCCACCGCGGCCAAGGAGGTCCTGGCCGGGGTGTTGGAAGGGGAGGGCACGTCGGGGGAAGTGGCCGCCGCCCGCGACCTCATCCAGATCTCCGACGAGGGGGTGCTGGCAATCGCGGTGGACGAGGTGCTGGTCGCCCACCCGGCCGAGGTGGAGCGGATGCGAGGCGGTGAGGAACGGCTCCTCGGCTTCCTGGTGGGCCGGGTCATGCAGGCCACCGGCGGCAAGGCCGACCCGCGCCGGGTGAGCGAGGAGATCCGGCGGCGGACTTCGGTGTGAGAGCCGACCTGCGCCCGGAGGTAGGAGAGGGATGAGCCGGGCCGTCGTGTTCGACTGCGACGGGGTGCTGGTGGACTCGGAGCCCCACTCGGCGGCCGCCTGGGTGGCGGTGCTGGGCCGCCGGGGACACCGGGCCACCGTTGCTGATGTGGCCGACTGCACCGGCCTGGGCTACGCCGCGGCCTATGAGCACCTGGCGGCGGTGGACCCGGCGGTGGGGTTGCCCGGCGCCGAGGCGTTGTGGCCGGAGGTACAGGCGGCGCTGGCCGAGTCTTTCGACCGGGGGCTGGCCGTCTTCCCCGACGCAGCCGCCTGCGTGGCCGAGTTGGCCCTGTACGGGGTGCCCCTGGGAATCGCCTCATCCAGCCGGCGGGAGCGCCTGGACCTCACGCTCGAGCGCAGCGGCCTGGGCCGCTACTTCCAGGCGACCGCCTCGGGGGACGAGGTGGAGCACGGCAAGCCGGCTCCCGAGGTCTACCTGCTGGCCGCCGGGCGCCTGGGAGTGCGGCCGGAGGACTGCCTGGCCGTGGAGGACACTGGGCACGGGGCGGTGGCGGCGGCGGCGGCCGGGATGCGGGTGCTGGGGATTCCCCGCCGACCGGAGGAGACCGGCCGCCTGCTCGCGGCGGGGGCGGCCCTGGTGGATCGCCTCGACGCGCGATTCCTGCTGACGCTGCTGTAGGCGTCTTCCCCGCGGGGGCGAATTGCGGATGCCCTCACCCCCCGCCCTCTCCTGCTGGCGCGGGAGAGGGAGC
>CAZJRF010000182.1:0-1725 GCA_964548475.1 uncultured Acidimicrobiia bacterium | reverse complement strand
ACCCTGCTTCCTGGCGACGTGATTCTCACCGGCACCCCGGCCGGGGTGGGTCCGGTTCGCCCCGGGGACCGCATGGAGGTCGTGATCGAGCGGATCGGTGCGCTGCGCAACCCGGTGGTGGCGGGGCGATGACCGTCCGGGTCCGCTTCCCGCCCTCACCCACCGGGGTCCTGCACGTGGGCAGCGGCCGCACCGTCCTTTACAACTGGCTGTTCGCCCGTCACCACGACGGGATCCTGGTGTTCCGGGTGGACGACACCGACCTGGAGCGCAGCCGCGAGGAGTACCTGGAGGACATCGTCGAAGGCTTGCGCTGGCTGGGCATCGACTGGGACGAGGGCGTCGAGGTGGGCGGTCCCCATCCCTCTTACCGCCAAAGCGAGCGCCTGGCCCGCTATCAGGAGGTGGCCGCCGAGCTGGTGGCCTCCGGGTGGGCCTACTACGACTTCGCCGCCCCCGGGGACCTGGAGGAGCTGCGGTCGCGGGCGGCGGCCGAGGGGCGGTCCCCGGTGTACGACGGGCGCTTCCGCTTGCCCCCCGCCGAGGCGGCGGCCCGGGTGGCGGCCGGCGAGCCGGCTCCCATCCGCTTCGCGGTCCCCCGGCCGGGGGAGACGGTCTTCAACGACGTGATCCGCGGCGAGCTGCGCTTCGATCACGCCAACGTGGACGACTTCGTGCTGCTGCGCTCCGACGGGACCCCCACCTACCACCTGGCCAGCACGGTGGACGATGTTGACTATGGGATCACCCACGTCATCCGCGGCGAGGACCTGCTGCCCTCCACTCCCAAGCACATCCTGATCACCCGGGCCATGGGAGCCACCGAGGCGAACTACGCCCACCTGTCGCTGCTCACCGGGCCCGACGGCGCCAAGCTCAGCAAGCGGCACGGGGCCACCTCGCTGCGGGCCTATCGCGATGAGGGGATCCTCCCGGAGGCGATGCGCAACTACCTGGCCATCCTGGGCTGGTCGCCGGGCCCCGACGAGGAGATCGTGCCGGTGGAGGCCATGGTGGAGCGCTTCGACCTCGAGGCGGTGTCCCGCAACCCGGCCGTGTTCGACATCACCAAGCTGGAGTGGATGAACGGGGTGTACATCCGGTCCCTCGACCCGGCGGACTTCGCCGCCCGCTGCCTGCCGCTGGTGGAAGCCGATCTGGGCCGGGCGCTGGCCGCCGCCGAACGCGAGACCTTCCGGGCCGTCGCTCCCCTGGTGCAGGAGCGGGCGCGGCGCCTCACCGAAGTGCCTCCCCAGGTGCGCTTCCTGTTCGCCCCGGTGGCGATGGACCCGGCCTCCTGGGAGGCGGTGATGACCGCCCCTGAGGCGCGTCCCGCCCTGGAGGGGGCCCTGGCCGCCCTGGAGAGCCTGGCGGCCTGGGACCGGGCGGGAATCGAGATGGCCCTGCGGGGGGTTCTCAACGAGAAAGGGCTCTCCGCGCGCAAGGGCCTGCAGCCGGTGCGAGTGGCGGTGACCGGCTCCACGGTGAGCCCGCCGCTATTCGAGTCTCTCGAGGCTCTGGGCCGCGAGAGCACGCTAGATCGGCTGCGGGCGGCGCGAGCCGCTTTGTGAGGCGGCCGGGGAGCAAGGTTGCGCTACCCCCCGGGGTTCCGTATCCTGCCGCTCGCTCTTTCGGGGGTGGTGTAATAGGCAACACGACGGGTTCTGGCCCCGTTATTGGGGGTTCGAGTCCTCCCCCCCGAGCGCCCGCCTGATTCAGGCGGGA
>CAZJRF010000181.1:0-1736 GCA_964548475.1 uncultured Acidimicrobiia bacterium | reverse complement strand
GGGGAGCATCCTCAGTCTTGGTTTCGATCTCCAGGTCCGCGACCGCGGCAATGCTGGGCAGGGCCTCGCCCCGAAACCCCAGCGAAGCGATCCGCGTCAGGTCCTCGTAAGAGGCGATCTTGCTCGTTGCGTGCCGCTCGAAGGCCAGGGGGATCTCCTCCGGCCGCATGCCCGTGCCGTCATCCACCACCTCGAGGACCTGTTCGATGCCCCCCGCCCCCCGGCCGGCGGCACGCAGGCTCAGCCACCGCCGGGTGATCTGCCCATGCCCGGGGCCGGCCCCTTCCCAGCGCACCGCCTCACCGAACAGGCTGAGGTGAGCCAGGCCCGAAGGGAGGCCGCCGCGCAGAGGTCGGAGGATGAGAGCGGCGCGGCGAGCCCGGGCCAGGGCGCCCAGACGGCGAAGCAGGGCCTCACCGGCCCCGGCCGGGACCTCGGCGTACACCGCCGGTAGGCCCTCGAGGAGGGCGGCGGTCACCCGGCCCCACAGGCCCTGCTCCGAGCAGCGCACCACCACCAGGTGCTCGGGGAGCACCCCGGCCTCCCAGGCCGCCCGGGGACACAGCCAGCCGCGTACGTCCACCACCGCCACCGGGCCCCGGCGGGCGGGGTCGGCCAGGAGAGATAGGCCGAGGCGGGTCAGGCCCAGCCCCGGGGGCCCCATCAGGCCGAGCACCCGGCCCGGCTCCGCGCCGGGGACCGGCCGCGGGAGAGCCACCGGGGCCGCCGCCTGCTCCCGCGCCAGCTCTGTCATGGCACCCGCCTCCCTGTGCCGGGCCGCATATCTTATCGAACATATGTTCGATCGCCAACAGCCCCCCGGCCAAACAGAAGGGCGGCCCGGCGGGCCGCCCTTCACGGTTCTCGGGCTCAGGCGAGGCTCAAAGGCCCCGCTCGAAATCATCCTCGAAGGACACCACCGTGCGGCCCGGACGGCTCTCCTGGCGCCGGTCGCCGCCCGACTGGCCCGCTCGCGGCTGGTCGCCGCGCGGCCGGCGGCCCGGGTCGCGTCCCCGGTCGCCACCCCGGCCCCGGTCACGGTCCCGGTCACGGTCGCGATCCCGGCCCCGGTCACGGTCCCGGTCGCGGTCCCGGTCGCGATCCCGGTCGCGATCCCGGCCCCGGTCACGATCGCCGTAGCCGCCCTCGGGCCGGCGGCCCTCGCGATCGCCGCCCTCCTCTTCACCGGAGGGAGCCGCCGCCCCGGGCAGGTCGAGGCTGACCTTGCCGTTGCGGTCGATGTCGCGCACCACCACGGTGACCCGGTCGCCGAGGGAAAACACGTCCTCGACCCGCTCCACCCGCCGGCCGCCCCCCATCTTGGAGATGTGCAGCAGGCCGTCGCGGCCGGGAAGGATGTTGACGAAGGCGCCGAAAGACGTGATGTTGACGATCTCCCCCTCGTACTCCTTGCCCAGCTCCGGCTCGGGCGGGAAGGCGATGGCCAGCACCCAGTCCTTGGCTTTCTGCAGGCTCTCGCCGTCGGGCGAGCCGATGCGGACGGTGCCGTCGTCCTCCATCTCCAGAGTGGCGCCGGTCTCCTCCTCGATCTGGCGGATGATCTTGCCCTTGGGCCCGATGACCTCGCCAATCTTGTCGCGCGGGATCTGCACCGCCTCGATGCGCGGGGCGTAGCGGTTCAACTCCGGGCGAGGGGCGGAGATCACCTTGTCCATCTCGTCGAGGATGTGCACGCGGCCCGCCCTGGCCTGGTCGAGGGCCTGGGCCAGCACCTC
>CAZJRF010000180.1:0-1747 GCA_964548475.1 uncultured Acidimicrobiia bacterium | reverse complement strand
TGCGCCTCGGCGAGGCACAGCCAGCCCGGGCGCTCACGGTGGTCCCCGTCTTTCACGACGGGGAGACGGTCTCCTATCGGCTCTTCGCCGAAGTGCGGGCCGGTGGGGCGGTCGAAGTGGGGGAGATCGGCAGGGGGGCGGTATCGGACCTGCAGGTGGTCAATCACAGCGACCAGGCTGTGCTCCTGGTCGAGGGCGAGGTACTGGGCGGGCTCCGCTAGACCCGCACCCTGAACACCACGGTCCTGGTGCAAGCCCATTCGGTGGTCAAGGTGCCGGTGGCCTGCGTGAAGGCGGGTCGCTGGGGTGCCGCCCGGGCCTTCAGCCGGGAGGCCTTCCACGCCTCACCCCGGGTGCGCCACTCCAAGAACGCCGGAATCGAGGCGCGAGCGGCCATGGGCGGGGGTCTCTATTCAGACCAGGGCCGGGTCTGGGCGGCCGTGGACGAGGATCTGGCCCTGCACGGGGTGGCTTCGGCGACCCGGTCCCACGCCGAGACATACCGTAGGCGCATCGGCGACATCGAGTCGTTGACGGCCCGGGTCCACCCGGTGGAGGGCCAGCGCGGGGTCTTCCTCATCTCGGCGCGGGAGGCGGTGGTGTCGGCCCTGGTGGTCGGTGCATCCGTTGTGCACCTAGCGGCGGTTTGGCCACCGGCCGGGGCCGCCTCCGTCTCCCGGGTGCGCCTCAATCGCCCCAGCCGCCGGGGCGGCTGGTTCGGAGGGGGGCGGTGACGGCTTCCCCCAGCCCGGCAGATCGGCCACCCTGGTTCCACCTGGTTCCGTCCCCGGGGCCCGGGGAGGCAGTGCGCGAGGAGGCGCGACGGTGGCAGGAGCTGGCGGAGGCCGGCGAGCGCTTCCGCCGGTATCTGCGGGGCTCGGGAGGTCGGAGGCGGTGGTCGGGGCCTGGCCCCGGGGTCGCCTTGGGCTTCTGGTCGCCCACACCTGTGCTCGGGTTCCGGCTCTGGTACGTCTTCTCTTCGCGCCTGCAAGGGCTTCGACAGGCGTGGCCCCGGCCGGAGCTCGAAGCGCGCTGTGAGTTGCGGGGTCCGGGTGCCCCCCATGTTGAGGACGGCTGCCGCTGCGGTATCTACGCCTTGAAGGCGCCGGAGGGTCTCATCGGGCCGGGGGGAGTAAGGCTGCGCCCGGGAGCGGGGATTGCGTACGGCCTGGTGGCGCTCTCCGGGGCGGTGGTCGAGCACGAGCGCGGTTACCGGGCGGCCCGGGCGGAAGCCACGGCGATGGTGGTGGTCCATCGGGGCGGGGCGGTGGGCGGTGATGACCGTTGGTGGATCAAGCGTCTCTTCCAGCGGCCGGCCTGTGCTCTCAAGGAGGCGGAGACGGGTGTCTGGCCTCGGTTGAAGGCCATCCATCCGACCGCGGACGAGGTTGTCGGATTCCTGGGTGACGAGGCGAGGAGGTTAGAGCGAGCATGGACATCGGTGAGCAGAAGCGCGTGATCACCGTCGAGCCGGAGCCCTTGCAGGTTCCCCGGCCGGAGCGCCCGTTTCCAGAGCGGGAACCGGTGCCGGTGCCTGTTTCCCGACCGGAACGGGAGACGGTCCCCGCCGAACGTTGAGCGGGGGAGCGAGGAGGGCCGGAGGGAGGCGCCCCGGCCCTCCTCGCCGAGCTTGAGAGGGCAGCGGCTGGGCATCTAGCCTGGGGGCACGGATCAGGAGGTGCCCCAACGGTCACCATCGTCACCGACAGTTCGTCCGCGCTCGATTCCGCCAGCGCAGAGGCTCACG
>CAZJRF010000179.1:0-1969 GCA_964548475.1 uncultured Acidimicrobiia bacterium | reverse complement strand
GTCCGGCTTAAGTCAAGCACCCCCTCCGGCGCCTGAGGGCACCTCCCTTAGGGAGGGGGAACCGGCCCTACTCCCACTCGATGGTGGCCGGGGGTTTGGATGAGATGTCGTAGGCCACCCGGTTGATGCCCGGCACCTCGTTGATGACCCGCGAGGCGATGCGCTCCAGCACCTCGTAGGGCAGGCGGGCCCAGTCGGCGGTCATCGCGTCGTCGCTGGTGACCGCCCGCACCACCAGCGGGTAGGCGTAGGTACGCTCGTCGCCCTGCACCCCCACCGAGCGGATGGCCGGCAGCACCCCGAAGGCCTGCCAGATGTCCCGGTAGAGGCCGGCCCGGCGGATCTCCTCCACGATGACGGCGTCGGCCGCCCGCAGGATCTCCAGACGCTCGAAGGTGACCTCGCCGATGATGCGCACGGCCAGGCCCGGCCCGGGGAAGGGCTGGCGCCAGACCATCTCCTCGGGCAGCCCCAGTTCCTCCCCGATGGCCCGCACCTCGTCCTTAAACAGGTCGCGCAGTGGCTCCACCAGCTCCAGCCGCATATCGGCGGGGAGGCCGCCCACGTTGTGGTGGCTCTTGATGCGGGCGGCATCGCGGGTGCCCGACTCGATGACGTCGGGGTACAGGGTGCCCTGCACCAGGAAGCGGGCGTCGGCGTGGTCGGCGGCCACCTCCTCGAACACCCGGATGAATGTCTCCCCGATGATCCGCCGCTTCGCCTCGGGCTCGGTGACCCCGGCCAGAGCGGCCAGGAAACGGTCGGCGGCGTCGACGTGCACCAGGTCCATGCCGAAGTGGGAGCGGAAGGTCTGCTCCACCTGCTCCGGCTCGCCGGCCCGCAGCAGCCCGTGGTCCACAAACACGCACGTGAGTTGGTCGCCCACCGCCCGGTGCACCAGGGTGGCGGCCACCGAGGAGTCCACCCCGCCCGACAGCCCGCACAGGATGCGCTCGCCGCCCGCCCGGCGGCGCACCGCCGCCACCGACTGCTCAATGATGGACGCCCGGGTCCAGGTGGGCCGGGCCGAGCAGGCGCCGAACAGGAAGGAGGCCAGCACCTCCTCGCCCCGGGGGGTGTGCACCACCTCGGGGTGGAACTGCACCCCGAAGCGGCCCGCCTCCCGGTCCTCCATGGCGGCCACCGGGGAGGCGTCGGTGGCGGCGGTGACGGTGAAGCCGGCGGGGGGGCGCACTACCGCGTCGCGGTGGCTCATCCACACCGTCTGGGAGGAGGGCAGGCTTTCGAGCAACAGGCCCGGCTCCGTCACGGTCATGGCGGTCTTGCCGAACTCGGCGGCCCCGGTGCGGGCCACCTCCCCGCCCAGCATCTGGGCCAGCAACTGGTGGCCGTAGCAGATGCCCAGGATGGGGATGCCCAGCTGCAGGATGCTGGGGTCCAGGGTGTAGGAGTCCTCGGCGTACACCGAGGTGGGGCCGCCGGAGAGGATGATGCCCACCGGGGCGCGCTCGACCACCTCGGCGGCGGTGATGCTGCGGGGGACGATCTCGCTGAAGACCCGGGCCTCCCGCACCCGGCGGGCGATGAGGCGGGCATACTGAGCGCCGAAGTCGACGACCAGGACCCGGTCGAAGTCGGTGGGCAGGTCGGTCATCCCATCCCGATCCCCTGGTGGCGCTGCAGGTCCTTGCCCTCCGTTTGCAGGGCGGGGGCCACCATCACCTCGGCCTTCTGGAACTCCTTGACGTCGGCGTAGCCGGTGGTGGCCATCGAGGTGCGCAGCGCCCCGAACAGGTTACGCCGCCCGTCGTTCTCGTGGGCCGGCCCGAGCAGCACCTCCTGCAGGGTGCCCAGGCTGCCCACCTTCACCCGGGCGCCGCGGGGCAGCTGCGGGTGGAAGGTGGCCATGCCCCAGTGGTAGCCGCGCCCCGGGGCTCCGTCGGTGGCGGCCAAAGGGGACCCGAGCATGACCGCGTCGGCCCCGCAGGCGATGGCCTTGGCAATGTCG
>CAZJRF010000178.1:0-2003 GCA_964548475.1 uncultured Acidimicrobiia bacterium | reverse complement strand
CCCACCGCGAAGCGCAGCTCCAGCACCTCCCGGGTGGAGTGCTGCTCGATGAGCTGCCGGGGGGAGCCGCCGGCCACGATGCGCCCCCTGTCCATGATCACCAGGCGGTCGCAGAGTTGCTCGGCCTCGTCCATGTAGTGGGTGGTGATGATCAGGGTCACTCCCTGCTGCTTCAGGCGGTAGAGGCGGTCCCACAGCAGGTGGCGCGCCTGCGGGTCCAGGCCGGTGGTGGGCTCGTCGAGGATGAGCACCTCCGGCTGGTTGATGAGGCCGCGGGCGATGACCAGGCGCCGCTTCATGCCCCCGGAGAGAGGCTCCACCCGGCTGTCGCGCCGCTCTTCGAGCGCGGCGAAGTGGAGCAACTCGGCTACTCGCTCGTCGATGAGCTTCTTCGGCATGCCGAAGTAGCGGCCGTAGATGAGCAGGTTCTCATAGACGGAGAGCTCCTCGTCGAGGTTCTCCTCCTGGGGGACCACTCCGATGCGACTGCGGATCTCCGCCCCGTCGGCGGCCGGGTCGAGGCCCATGACCCGCAAGTAGCCGTCGGTGACCGGGGAGACGGCGGCGATCATCCGCATGGTGGAGGACTTGCCGGCGCCGTTGGGGCCCAGGAACCCGAAGGCCTCCCCGGGGCGGACCTCGAAGCTCACGTCGTCCACCGCGGTGAAGTCGCCGAAGCGCTTGGTCAGGTGGCGGGCTTCTACCAGCGGCTGCGTCATGGCGGGGCAACGCTAGTGCCGCCGGTGGGGCTGCTCACCCGCTGGCGGCGGGCGGGGAAAGGCGGCAGCATTAGGGGGACCGCCCGGCAGGAGGACGTCATGGCAAAAGTGCTGGTGGCCTGTGGCACGAAGATGGGAGGCACGGCGGGCATCGCCGAACAGGTCGCGGAGGGCCTGCGCGTCGGCGGGCATCAGGTGACCCTGGCCCCGGCCGGGAAGGCGCCCCGCCGGGAGCAGTTCGACGCGGTGGTGGTGGGGAGCGGCCTCTACGCCGGCCGCTGGCGGAGGGAGGCGGTGCGGCTGCTCAAGCGACTGGCCCGGTCCGAGGTGAAGCCGCGGGTCTGGCTCTTCCACAGCGGGCCGCTGGGCGACGACCATGCCGACGATCCGCAGTCTCTCCCCAGGAAGGTGCAGGCGGCGGCTGACCGGCTGGAAGCCCGGGACGTG
Source organism: uncultured Acidimicrobiia bacterium (assembly GCA_964548475.1). Taxonomy (GTDB): domain Bacteria; phylum Actinomycetota; class Acidimicrobiia; order Spongiisociales; family UBA11373; genus VGBK01. The sequence continues at coordinate 837 of CAZJRF010000178.1, read as the reverse complement.
GTGACCTTCGGCGGGCGTCTCGATCCCGACCTGGCCGGCGCCATCGGCAAGGCCATGGCCCGCAACGGGATGGCCGGCGACTGGCGGCAACTCGATCAGGCCGCCGCCTGGGGCCGGGCCATCGCCGGCGAACTGGAAGGCTGACCCGAGAGTGATCCCGCCGGGCCTCATCGAAGTCCGCCGCTACGGCGGCCGGGGGCCGGTGGTGGCCGTGCTGCACGGGGGCCCGGGAGCCCCGGGATCAGCAGCCTCGCTGGCTCGCGATCTGGCCGACGAGTTCCGCGTGCTCGAGCCTCTCCAGCGACGCGCTGGCGAAGAGCCGTCGACGGTAGCCCGCCACGTGGAGGACCTGGCCCGGGTGCTGCCGGAGGGAGCAGCGCTGGTGGGCCATTCGTGGGGGGCGATGCTCGCCCTGTCCTTCGCCGCCGCTCATCCCGGGTGGGCCTGCTCTCTGGCCCTGGTGGGCTGCGGCACCTTCGACCCGGCGGAGATCAACCGCCGCATTGAGGCCGCGGCCTCGGACGCCGAGTTGGATCGGCTCCTCAGCCTTCTGCGTGATCTCATGGAGAAAGCACAGTCCTACGAACTGCTCCCCGGGCTCGGGGATCCCGTCAAGGTGGACGGTCGCGGCCATCGCGAGACCTGGGCCGACGTGCTGCGCCTCCAGGCGGAGGGGATCGAGCCGGCGGCCTTCGCCGCCATCGCCTGCCCGGCGCTCATGCTGCATGGGGACGACGACCTGCATCCCGGCCCGGCCACCTTCGACCGGCTGCGACGGTTCATGCCCCGGCTGCAGTACCGGGGCTTTTCCCGCTGCGGGCACCGGCCGTGGCGAGA
>CAZJRF010000177.1:0-2067 GCA_964548475.1 uncultured Acidimicrobiia bacterium | reverse complement strand
CAGCACCCCCCTCCCCTCCGGCGCCTGCTGGTTCGCGCCCTGTTGCCCTCCCCCTCCGCCCCCTCCTGGCGGAGCCGGGAGGGGGAACTTCTTCTTCTCCCCCGCGGCGGCGGGGGAGATGGGTGAGGCCGCAGGCCGAACCCAGAGGGGGCCAAAGGGCACGAATGGACTGCCCTTGATCTTTGCCCCCTCCACCGCCGGCCGGTAGCGCGCCGCCGCGCCCTCTTGCCCTCTCCGCGGCCGCCTGCGTCGGCCGCGCCTCTCCCACCTCCGCGGGAGAGGCAAGAAGATTCCACCTAACTCGCTCGACTAAGTAGTGTTCCGCCCTCGTCGCGGCGCATCCCCGATCTCAAGCGGCAGGGCCCATGGACATCGCCATCACCACCGGGATCGGCATCGCCTCCCTCTCCTTCGCCGCCGAATACGTGGACTCCAGCCTGGGCATGGGGTACGGGACCACCCTTACCCCCGTCTTGCTGCTGCTGGGCTTCGCCCCCCTTGAGGTGGTCCCCGCCCTGCTCGTCTCCCAGCTGGTGGCCGGCCTGTTCTCCGGCTTCGTCCACCACACCATGGGCAACGTGGACCTGAAACCCCGCAGCCTGCGCCCGTCGGTCATCGTCAAGCGGCTGCAACAGTTGGGGTTCCGGGAGAGCTTCCGCCGCGGCCTGCCCCGGGGCCTGCAGGTGGCCCTGGTGATCACCGTGGCCAGCGTGGTGGGGACGGTGGCGGCGGTGCTGCTGGCAGTGAACCTGCCCGAGCAGGTGCTGCGAATCTACGTGGCCGCCCTGGTGCTGGCCATCGGAGTGGTGATCCTGGTCACCATCAAGGTCCACCTGGCCTTCTCGTGGCCGCGCATCATCGGCCTCGGGATGCTGGCCGCCTTCAACAAGGGGATCAGCGGGGGCGGGTACGGGCCGCTGGTCACCGGCGGCCAGGTGCTCTCCGGAGTGCCGGTGCGCGAGACGGTGGGCATCACCGCGGTGGCCGAGGCCTTCACTTGCGCGGTGGGCATCGCCGCCTACGCCTTCCAGCCGCAGGCGGTGTGGTCGCTGGCCCCCTGGCTGGCGGGCGGGGCGCTGCTCTCGGTGCCGCTGACCGGGATCACCGTGCGGGCCCTGCGGCCGCAGTGGCTGCGGGCGGGCATCGGGGTGATCACCGTGGTCCTGGGCCTCGCCACCGTGCTGGTGACGGTGCTGTAACGCCCACGCTCTCCCCCCGCCGGCCGGCGGGGGGAGGCGAGAGGGAGCAGACCCGCCTCCGTTGCTGTTTGCCCCCTCCGCTCGAGCCCTCCGGGCTCTCGCGCCTCCCGCGGCCGGCGGCCGGGGGAGGCAAGACGGGCCCTATCTCAGGTTCCGCACCGCCCGGCGAAGTTCGCGCCGGTGCACGATGCGCGCAACGAGGAACCTCCCATCATCGGGGCGGTAGAGCACCCTCCAGTCACCGATCCGCAAACGGAACCACGGGGCCCTCGCCACCAGAGGCTTCACATCGAGATTCAACTCGCCGCGAGCGAGACGGCGCAGCACCTCCTGCAGACGGTCGAGAGCGGGCCCGGGTCCCACCCGCCGCAGATCATCAACCGCCCGGCGAGACAGGAGGATGCGGTCCACTCCGGCGCCTCAGCCACCGGCCCGCTTGCGTCCTCACAGTTCATCGAACACCTCAGAGGCAGGCCGGGCGCGACCGGCCTTCAGGTCGGTCTCCGCCGCCCGGACAGCGGCCGCGTACTCGGGCGCCGTGGCCAGGACAAAGTCCTCCAGGGCGTCCGGGTCGACGGCAATGACGGCCGCCACCGGGCGGCCGTGCTTGGTCACGATCATGGGATCACCGGTGCCGGCAACTCGGTCGATCACCCGGCTGGCGTTACGAGACAGATCCCGTATCCCGATCATCCCCACGGGCCAACACCTCCTCGGGTGCCATTGTACATACAAGTGTCGGACAATCTAGAGGGCTAGAGGGAGCAGCGTCTCGGTCGCCTAGTTCCGCTCCCCCCGGCTTCGCCGGGGAGAGCGGACACCCTCCCCCACCGCCCCCGCCCGCCGCCGCGGGAGGGGGAACCGGAGC
>CAZJRF010000176.1:0-2075 GCA_964548475.1 uncultured Acidimicrobiia bacterium | reverse complement strand
GTGCGGGACAACCTCACCTTCTTCGCCCCCGACGTCCCCGACGAGCAGCTCTGGGAGGTCCTCTACTCGCTGGGCCTGGGCGACTGGGCGGCGGCCCTGCCCGCCGGCCTCGACACGATGCTGGAGACGGGGAGCACCGGCCTCTCCGCCGGCCAGGCCCAGCTGTTGGCCTTCGCCCGGGTGTTCTTGCGCGATCCCGGCCTGGTGATCCTCGACGAGGCCTCATCGCGCCTGGACCCGGTCACCGAGAACCTAATCGAGCGGGCGGTGGACCGTCTGCTCGCCGGCCGCACCGGGGTAATCATCGCCCACCGCCTGGCCACCGTGGAGAGGGCCGACGACATCCTGATCCTCGAGGCAGGACGGGTGGTGGAGTGGGGTGCCCGCGCCGCCCTCGCCGCCGACCCGGGCTCGCGCTTCTCGGGACTGCTGCGCACCGGCCTCGAGGAGGTGCTGGCATGACCGCCGCCCGTATTCGACCCGCCCGGCTCGGAGCAGGCCTCATCGCCCGCCAGAAGTGGCGCTGGCTGCTGAATGCCGCCATCTGGGTAGCCATCTACGCGATGCCGGTGGTTCCGGGCCTCATCACCCGCGCCTTCTTCGACCGGGTCTCCGGTGCCACCACCGGGGGCCTCGGCATCCCCTGGCTGGTGGCCATCCTCGCCGCCTACGGGGTGGGGCGCATCGCGGTCATGTTCTGGGGGATGTGGGTGGACATCCACTTCCGCTTCCGCAACCAGGTACTGCTGCGGCGCAACCTGCTGGCTCGCATCTACGAGCGTCCCGGCGCCCAGTCGCTGCCGGAGTCCCCCGGGGAGGCCCTGACCCGCTTCCGCGAGGACGTGGAGGAAGTCGACGAGACCGTCAGCTGGACGGTGGACCTGGCCGGCATCGCCGTCTTCGCCCCTCTCTCCCTGGGGATCATGGCATCGATCGACGCCCGGGTCACTGCCTTCGTCTTCGTCCCAATGGCGGCGGTGATCTTCTTCGCCGCCCGGGCCCGGAGCCGCATCCGCCGCTACCGGGAGGCGGCCCGTGAGGCGACCGGGCAGGTCACCGGCTCGCTGGCCGAGATCTTCGGCTCGGTGGCCGCGGTCAAGGTGGCCGGGGCCGAGGAGCCGATGATCGCCCACTTCCGCCGGCTCAACGACGCCCGCCGCCACTTCCTGGTGCGCGACAAGACCCTCACCCAGGTGCTCGAGTCGTTGTTCTGGAACTCGGTGTCCATAGGCACCGGCATCATCCTGGTGGCGGGCGCCCGGTCGATGACCACCGGGGAGTTCACGGTGGGCGACTTCGCCCTCTTCGTGTACTTCCTCGGCTTCGTCAGCGAGGCCGTGTGGGTCATCGGCATGTTCATCGCCCGCTACCAGCAGGCCCGGGTCTCCCTGGCTCGCCTGGCCACCCTGTTGGCCGGCGCCCCACCGGAGCGGCTGGTACGGGCTCACGATCTGCAGCTGACCGGGCCCCTGCCCGAGCCGTCCGCCGACGCCGGGAACGCCGAACCCCTCCGGGAGTTGCGGGTCGAGGGGCTCACCTTCCACTACCCAGGGACGACGGCGGGCATCGAGGACGTCGGCCTGGTGCTGCCCGGCGGGTCCTTCACCGTGGTGACCGGCCGCATCGGGTCGGGCAAGAGCACCCTGCTGCGGGCCATCCTCGGCCTGGTGCCCATCGATCGGGGCACGGTGTTGTGGAACGGGGAGCCGGTGGCCGACCCGGGCTCGTTCTTCGTGCCGCCCCGCGCCGCCTACACCCCGCAGGTGCCCCGCCTGTTCTCCCTGTCCCTGCGCGACAACCTGCTGTTGGGTCGCACCGACTCAGGGGAGCGGTTGGACGAGGCGATCCACGCCGCGGTGCTTGAGCCCGACCTTGCCGCCATGCCGGCCGGCCTGGACACCATGGTCGGGCCGCTGGGGGTGCGCCTCTCCGGTGGCCAGGTGCAGCGGGCGGCCGCCGCCCGCATGTTCCTGCGCCGCCCCGAGCTGCTGGTGGTGGACGATCTTTCGAGCGCCCTCGACGTGGAGACCGAACAGCTGCTCTGGGAGCGGCTCATTGCCGAACAGGCCGGGGCC
>CAZJRF010000175.1:0-2075 GCA_964548475.1 uncultured Acidimicrobiia bacterium | reverse complement strand
GCCGAGACCTGCGACCGCGCGGTGGTGATGTACGGCGGGGTCGTGGTCGAACAGGGGACCATCGCCGAGGTCTTCCGCGATCCCCAGCACCCCTACACGCGCCTGTTGCTCGCCGCCTTCCCCGACATCGACCAGCCCGACCGCCTGCTGGCTTCCATCCCGGGGACCCCGCCCCGCCTCGATGAGATCCCGCTGGGCTGCCGCTTTGCCCCCCGCTGCCCGCAGGCCTTCGACCGCTGCCACGCCGAGCGGCCCCCCTGCTACTCACTGGGTTTTCGGCGGGAGGCCGCCTGCTTCCTGGTCGAGCGCACCCGGCAGGAGGTGAACGGTGGCTGAGCCGGTCCTGGTGTTGCAGGACGCGGTGAAGCATTTCCGCCGTCCGCGAGGGATCATCGCCGCCCTGCGGCGCCGCCCGGCCGGGGTGGTGCGGGCGGTAGATGAGGTGAGCCTGGAGGTTTCCCCCGGGGAGGTGCTGGCCATCGTCGGCGAGTCGGGCTGTGGCAAGACCACAGCGGCCAACCTCATGCTCGGCCTGTTCCCGCCCACTGCCGGTACGGTGCTGCTCGAGGGAACCGACCTGGCCACCCTGCGCAAGTCCGCCCTGCGGCGAGTTCGGCGACACCTGCAGATGGTGTTCCAGGACCCATACGAGTCTCTCAACCCGCGCATGACGGTGGGGGAGATCGTGGCCGAGCCCCTGCAGGTGCATAGGGAGACCGGGAGCCGGGCCGAGCAGGCCGAGAAGGTGGCTCAGGCCCTGGAATGGGCCGGGCTGCGCCCGGCCGAGATCTTCCTGGCGCGCCGGCCCCACGAGTTGTCGGGGGGCCAGCGCCAGAGGGTGGTAATCGCCGCCGCCCTCGCCCTGGAGCCCCGGGTGCTGGTGGCCGACGAGCCGGTCTCCATGCTCGACGTTTCCATCCGGGCGGACATCCTGAACCTGCTGCGCGCCCTGGCGGTGGAGAAGGGGATCGCCCTGGTCATGATCACCCACGACATGTCCACGGTGGCCGCCTACAGCGATCGGATCGCCGTGATGTATCTGGGCCGGATCGTGGAGACCGGGCCCGCCCTGCAGGTGCTCCGCGACCCCCGCCACCCCTACACCGAGGCCCTCCTTTCGGTGGTGCCCGTCCCCCATCCCGAACGACGCCGCCGGCGGATCATCCTGCGCGGGGAGACCCCCGACCCGGCGAACGTGCCCCCGGGCTGCCGCTTCCACCCCCGCTGCCCCCGCGCCTTCGAACGCTGCCCGCTGGTGGACCCTCCCCTCGTTGAGGCCGGCCCCGGTCAGTGGGCCGCCTGTTTGCTCGCCGGGGAACCCGCCCCGTCTCAAGGAGAGCCATGACCCGGCCCCGCCTGCGCGACCTGGGGATCGAGATCGGCACGCTCCCGACCGGCCCCCACAACGCCATCACCGATATCCCCGGCATCTGGGTGGGCCACACCACGGTGGTGAGCGACGAGCCCCGGGCGGTCCGTACCGGGGTGACCATGGTGGTTCCCCGGGAGAACCACATCTGGGACGACTACTGCTTTGCCGGGCACTTCTCGTTCAACGGCAACGGCGAGCTGACCGGCCTCCCCTGGCTGGAAGAGTCGGGCATGCTCGGATCCCCGGTGGCGATCACCAACACCCATCAGGTGGGCCTGGTTCACGACGCGCTAGTGCGCTACTCGGTGGAACAGGGAGTGGTCGACGGCTTCATCCTCCCCGTGGTGGGCGAGACCTGGGACGGCTGGCTAAGCGACATCGATGCGTTTCCCCTGACCGAGGACGACGCCCTCGGCGCCCTTCAGGCCGCCGCTCCCGGCCCGGTGGCCGAAGGGAACGTGGGGGGCGGCACCGGCATGATCTGCCACGAGTTCAAGGGCGGCATCGGCACTTCCTCTCGCTGCTGTACGGCCGCTGAGGGCACATGGACGGTGGGCGCCCTGGTCCAGGCCAACTACGGCGACCGCGCCGACCTCCGCCTCGACGGTATGCCCCTCGGTCGCCTGATCGGCATCGAGCGCGTCCCCAGTCCTTTCCCCCAGGCGCGCACCACGGGCGGCTCCATCATCGTCGTGGTGGCCAC
>CAZJRF010000174.1:0-2081 GCA_964548475.1 uncultured Acidimicrobiia bacterium | reverse complement strand
CCTTTCCCCCTTTTGCCGCTGTGCCGGAAACGGCAATAATGCGTTCCCCGCATTCAGTTCGAGGAGCTCTTTCATGGAACAGGTGAACCTGCGCGCCTACACCGGCCGCGTCCACGGCTCGCGCGAGTCGCGCCGGATCCGGCGCGAAGGGGCCGTCCCCGGCATCGTGTACGGGCACGGCCTCGATCCCCTCTCGGTGGCGGTGGGCCGGCGCGAGCTCTACGCCGTGCTGCACACCGAGGCCGGGCTCAATGCCCTCATCAACCTGCAGGTGAACGGCGACGAGTACCTGACGGTGGCCCGCGAGGTGCAGCGGCACCCGGTGCGGGGCGACATCATCCACCTCGACTTCATTCGTATCTCCCTGGACGAGGCCATCGAAGCCGAGGTGCCCGTCGAGTTCGTCGGCGTTCCGGTCGGGGTGAGGGAAGGTAATGGCATCGTCGAGACGCCCTCGACCAGCGTGGTCGTCTCCGCCCTGCCCACCGCCATCCCGTCTCACGTCACTCTCGACATCACCGACCTGAACGTGGGCGACTCGGCCCGGGTCGCCGACCTGCCGGAACTGTCGGGCGTGACTTACGTGACCGAACCCGACCACCTGTTGATCATGGTTGCCCTGCCGGCCGTGGCGCAGGTGGAGGCGGCCGCGGAGGCGCCTGAGGAGGGTGAAGAGGGCGAGGAGGCGGCGGAAGAGACCGCTGAAGGCGAGGCAGAGGCCTGAGCCGCCCGCTGCTCTTTGTGGGGCTGCGCAACCCGGGCCCCGAGCACGAGGGCAGCCGTCACAACGTCGGCGCCGAGGTAGTGGCCTGCCTGGCGGGCGAGGAAGGCTCGGCCTTCCGTCGGGCCCCCCGCTGCATCCGGGCCCGGGTGGCGCACGCCGACCTGCCCGGGGGCCGGGCCTGGCTCGCCCTTCCCTCCACCTTTATGAACCAGTCGGGGCGGGGTGTGGTGCCGCTGCTCCATTACTACAAGGTCGAGGTGGAGGACCTGGTACTGGTGCACGACGACATCGACCTGCCCTTCGGCAAGCTCCGCTTCCACTTCGGCCGGGGCACCGGCGGGCACAACGGGGTGGCCTCGGTGGTGCACGCCCTCGGTAGCGAGTCGTTGTGGCGGCTCAAGATCGGGGTGGGGCGCCCGCCCGGGCGGATGGACCCCGCCGCCTTCGTGCTACAGCGCTTCTCCGACCGGGAGCGGCCCGACGTGGACCGTATGGTGGCCGCCGGCGCCGCGGTGCTGCGGACCTTTGCCGCCACCGGGGGCGAGCAGGCCCGCCAGGAAGCGGGCGAGGCGAGCGCCCGGCTGGGTATCACCCCGCCGGAGCCCGGGTAGGGGGCCGGCCGTGGCGGGCTTCGTGGGCGCCATCGACCAGGGGACCACCAGCACCCGCTTCGCGGTGGTGAACCGCCGGGGGGAGATTGTGTCGCTGGCTCAGCAGGAGCATCGGCAGATCTTCCCCCGGGCGGGCTGGGTGGAGCACGACGCCACCGAGATTCGCGACCGGGCCCTGGCAGTTGTCGGGGAGGCCCTGGCCGCCGCCGGCCTCGCTGCGTCGGATCTGGCGGCGGTGGGGGTGGCCAACCAGAGGGAGACCACGGTGGTGTGGGACCGGGCTAGCGGGGAGCCGCTGGCTCCGGCGGTGGTTTGGCAGGACACTCGCACCGCCGACCTGTGCGCCTCCCTGGCGGCGGAGGGCGGTCCGGACCGCTTCCGGGGGCTCACCGGCCTGCCCCTGGCCACCTCCTTCTCCGGCCCCAAGTTGGCCTGGCTGCTGGAGCAGGTGCCCGGGCTCCGCCGCCGGGCCGAGGTGGGGGAGGTGCTGTTCGGCAACATCGACTCCTGGCTGATCTGGAACCTGTGCGGCCGCCACGTCACCGACGTGACCAACGCCTCCCGCACCCTGCTGATGAACCTGGAGGGGCTGGCCTGGGACCCGGCTGCGGTGGCGGCCATGGGGATCCCCATGGCGATGCTGCCCGAGATCTGCCCGTCGGTGGCGGTGTACGGGGAGGGGAGGGGGCCACTGGCGGGGGTGCTCATCGCCGGCGACCTGGGCGACCAGCAGGCGGCCCTGTTCG
>CAZJRF010000173.1:0-2087 GCA_964548475.1 uncultured Acidimicrobiia bacterium | reverse complement strand
GCCACGCCGAAGATCATGTCGGCCGTGGTCCCCTGCTGGCGGATCTCCCCATTCACCAGGCACGAGATGGAGAGCCCGCTCGGGTCGAGCTCGGTCTCCACGGCCGGGCCCAGCGGGCAGAAGGTGTCGAAGCCCTTGGCCCGTGTCCACTGCCCGTCCCGCTTCTGCAGGTCACGCGCGCTGACGTCGTTCGCGGCGGTGTACCCCAGTATGTAGGCAGAGGCATCTTCGGCGGCTACCCGCCGGGCGACCCGGCCCATCACCACCGCCAGCTCGGCCTCGTGGTGCACTTCCCCGGCCTCGGGCGGTATGACCACCGGCACCTCCGGCCCCACCACCGCGGTGGCCGGCTTCAGGAAGATGACGGGCTGATCGGGAACCTCGACCCCACGCTCGGCGGCATGCTCCGCGTAGTTGCGGCCCACCCCGACCACCTTGGTGGGAAACACGGGAGCCAGCAGGAGAGCCTGCTCGAAGGGAACCAGCGTCTCGGTGGGCTCCCAGGCGACCAGGGGGGTGCCCTGGTGCACGCGGATGCCCTCCGGCTCTACCGCCCCGTAGGCGATCTCGTCCCCGGCCAGGCGGATGCGCACGATCTTCATGGGTGGCTCCGCACTCTCACGGGTAGAACTCGCCAGCCCGGAAGGGGCCCAGCCGCGCGAGCTGCTCTTCGCTGAGCCCGGCCAGGGCCTCGGTGAAATGGTCCAGTCCCACCGCCAGGTAGAGGGCCCGCGCCTCGACGCAGACCTCCCCGTTCGCGTCCATGCCCGCCGCCTCGGTCAGCAGCCGGCGGCCTTCCCGATGGGCGAGCCAGGACTCTCCCCGCACCCGGGCCCCGATCAGAACCGGCCGGAGAAAGTCAATCTCGAGGCGGGCGGTGACCGCCGGCACCCGGAAGGCTACCGCCACGTAACCCATCAGCTCATCGAAGAAAGTGGCCAGGGCTCCCCCATGTGCCACCCCCGGGCCACCGGCCAGCCAGGGGACCAGATCGAGCTCGGCTACCACCCGGTCTCCTTCCAGGCGGGGCTGCATCCGCAGGCCGTGTTCGTTCTGCGGGCCGCAACCAAGGCAGTCGGGGTTCAGGCTGGGCGGCAGCGTCGCCCCCGCAGGCAGGGGAATCACTTGGCGGGTCAGGAGCGGAGACCGGGGCATCAGCCGATCAGCTGCTCCCCCGCCGCCCGGCGGGCCCTCACCTCAGCCGGCGAGGCCGCCAGCAGGCCGGCATCGACTGCCTCCAACAGCTGCCGCAGCCCCTCGGCATCGTGGGCGGCGAACCGGCGCCGTTCGTCACCTGCCGCTGCGCCACCGGGGTGCAGCCCGAGGATCATCTCGGCTACCTCGGCATCACCGGCGACCGGGGCGCGGCCCAGTCGCGAGGCCCGGGCGGCCATGAGCGCGGCCGCCAGGCGCTCGGCGTCGGCCCGCGGCTCGCCTTCGGCCAGGGCCAGGGGGCGTCCAGCCAGGAGGCGCAGGGCATACCCCGTGTCGGGACCGGGCCTGCCGAAGGCACCCCCCCAGGGGACCTGCTCGGGGCCGGCAAGGTCGCCGGGCCGACGCGCCGACCAGCGCCGGGCCGGGGCGGGATGCGGCCGGGGGCGAGGCAGATCCTCAAGGTGCAGCTGGACGTTAGGTTGCTGACCCACGGTGCCGCCTATGTTGTCACATCGCCGGGGGCCAGGTGCCGGGCGTGCCAGTCAAGGATCGCCTGGAAGCGGTCCCTCCGCCACCGGGGCTTGCCGGAGCGGGAGAGCTCGTGGCTGGCGCCGGGGAAGCGCAGCATCTCCACCTCGACCCCGTTGGCCGCCAGGGCGGCGAAGAACTGCTCCCCTTGCTCGATGGGGCAGCGGGCGTCGCCCTCGGAATGCACAATCAGGCAGGGGGTGGTGATGCGGTCGGCCCGGGCGAGCGGGCTGGCCGCCCACAGCCGTTCCCAGTTCCCGTACTCCCGGTCGCCCAGGTACATGCGGGGGAAGCGCAGGCCGATATCCGAAGTGCCGGAGAAGGAGGTGTAGGAGTACAGGCCCCGCTCGGGCACCGCCGAGCGGAAGCGCCCGTCGATGGTGAGGATGCACGCCGTCATGTAG
>CAZJRF010000172.1:0-2162 GCA_964548475.1 uncultured Acidimicrobiia bacterium | reverse complement strand
CCGGTCGGCGGCCGGTGAGGATTACCTGCTGAACCTCATAGACACGCCCGGGCACGTGGACTTCACCTACGAGGTCTCGCGCAGCCTGGCCGCCTGCGAGGGGGCGGTGCTGCTGGTAGACGCGACGCAAGGGGTGGAGGCGCAGACCCTGGCCAACGCCCTCCTGGCCGTTGAGGGGGGGCTGGAGGTGGTGCCGGTCGTCAACAAGATCGACTTGCCCGCCGCCGAGTCGGACCGGGCGGCGGCCGAGATCGCCGCCGTGCTCGGGGTGGGCCCGGAAGAGGTGCTGCGCGTGTCGGCCAAGACCGGGGTCGGCGTTGAGGACCTGCTGGAGGCCGTCATCGCCCGGCTGCCGGCCCCGGCCGGCGAGTCCGGCGACCCGCTGCGCGCCCTGGTCTTCGACTCCTACTACGACACCTACCGGGGAGTGGTCTGCTACCTGCGAGTACGCGACGGGCGGCTCTCCACCGGTGACCGTCTGCGGTTCATGGCATCGGGCGAGCAAGTGGAGGCCGACGAGGTGGGGGTGCTGACCCCACGCGCGATGCCGGTGGCCTCCCTGGGCCCCGGTGAGGTGGGTTACTTGATCACCGGGATCAAAGAGATCGACCGCCTCCGGGTGGGTGACACCGTGACCCGGGCCGACCGGCCGGCTGCGACGGCACTCCCCGGCTACCGGGAGCCCAAGCCGATGGTCTTCTCCGGCCTGTTCCCCGCCGAGGGGGACGACTTCGAGCGTCTGCGAGAGGCGCTCGAGAAGCTGCGGATGAACGATGCTGCGCTGTCCTTCGAGCCGGAGACCTCGCGCGCTCTGGGGTTCGGGTTCCGCTGCGGGTTCCTGGGGCTGCTGCACATGGAGATCGTGCGCGAGCGGCTGGAGCGGGAGTACGGCCTGGACCTGGTGGCCACGGCGCCCACCGTCGGATACCTGGCGGTCCTGGCCGACGGCTCGTCCCGGGAGGTGCGCAGCCCGCAGGATCTCCCCGACTCCTGCCGGGAGATCAGCGAGCCCTTCGTGCGAGCGCTGATCATCGCCCCGAGCTCTTACACGGGGACGGTCATGGAGCTGCTGCGAGAGCACCGGGGGGAGCTGGGCTCCATGCAGTACCTGACGCCGGAGAGGGTGGAGCTGATCTACCGGGTCCCGCTGGGTGACATCGTTTTCGGCTTCTTCGACCGGCTCAAGTCGGCCACCCGCGGCTACGCCTCGCTCGACTACGAGCACGACGGCTACCGCCCTTCCGACCTGGTGCGGGTGGACGTCCTGCTCAACGGGGTGGTGGTGGATGCTTTCTCAGCCATCGTCCATCGCGAGGAGGCCTATCCCTACGGGCGGCGCATGGTCGAGCGCCTGCGCGGGCTCATTCCTCGCCAGATGTTCGATGTGCCCATCCAGGCGGCCGTGGGCTCCCGGGTGATCTCGCGTGAGACGGTGAAGGCAAAGCGCAAGGACGTGCTGGCCAAGTGCTACGGCGGCGACGTCACCCGCAAGCGCAAGCTGCTCGAGAAGCAGAAGGAGGGCAAGCGGCGCATGAAGATGGTGGGCCAAGTGGAGGTGCCGCAGGAGGCCTTCATCGCCGTGCTGCGCGTCGATGGCGGCTGAGGTGCTCCCGGAGGCACCCGACGCTCCCGGCCTCGCCGACCGGGCGGCCGGGCAGCGGGCCGTCTACGTGCACGTGCCCTTCTGCCGGCGGGTGTGCCCCTACTGCGACTTCGCGGTGGTCGCCGGGAGCGAAGGACTGATGAGTCGCTACTCGGCCGCCCTGCTCTTTGAGATCCATGAGTCGGTTCCCTTCTCCGGGCTGGTGGAGGCGGTCTCCCTGGGCGGGGGCACCCCTACCCGGCTGTCGCCGGTGGCCCTCACTGCCATCCTGGGGGCCGTGGCCGGGCACTTCGGCCTGGCTCCCGGCGCCGAGGTGTCGATCGAGGCCAACCCCGAGGACTGGTCCCCGGCCCTGGCCGAGGCCCTGGTCGTCGCCGGCTTCGACCGTGTGTCGTTGGGGGCACAGTCGTTCGACCCGGGGGTGTTGCGGGCCCTGGGAAGGGCCCATCAGCCCGAACAGGCGGCCGCCGCCGTGGCGGTGGCTCGGCGGGAGGGCTTTCGCTCGGTGGGTGTCGACTTGATCTTCGGCACCCCGGGCGAGTCGGGTGCTTCCTGGAGG
>CAZJRF010000171.1:0-2252 GCA_964548475.1 uncultured Acidimicrobiia bacterium | reverse complement strand
GGCGACGGCAGCACCGTGGTGGCCTCGGCGGGGAGGACCGACCGGCGGGGCCACGTGGGCTTCCTGGTGCCGGCGCTGGATTTCTGCTTTGCCCAGGCGGGGTGGCGTCCGCAGGAGATAGACGTGGTGGCGGTGGACATCGGCCCCGGCCTCTTCGGCGGCATCCGGGTGGGTCTGGCCACCGCCCAGGCGCTGGCCGGGGCGGTGGGGGTGCCGCTGGCCCCGGTGTGCTCGCTGGACGCGGTGGCTTTCGCGGCCGCCACCGGCCATCGGCGCGTGTGGGCGGTGGTCGATGCCCGGCGGGGCGAGGTGGCGGTGGCCCCCTACCAGCCGGTCCCCGGCGGGGTGATGCGCGACGGGCCCGCCGAGCTGGTCACTCCCGACGCCTTCCGCGGGCTGCTGGAGTCCGACCCGGCCCAGAAGCTGGTGGTGGGGGATTGGCCGGTGCTCCCCGAGGGCATGCTGCTGGGGATCCACGGGGTGCGCACCGGCAGTCCTCGTCATCCTTCGGCGGCGGCGGTCATGGAGGTGGCGCGCGGCCTCGCCGAGCGGGAGGCTTTCCCGCACCCCGACGAGGTTCGCCCGTTCTATCTGCGGGAGCCCGACGTGCGCATCAACTGGTCCGATTTCCGCCGGGAGGGGCCGTGGCCCAACTGATCACCTCGATCCGCTCCATGGAGGAGGGTGATATCCCCGCCGTCGCCCTGCTCGAGAACCGGGTGTTCCCCGACCCGTGGTCGGAGAACGCCTTCCGCGAGGAACTGGTGGCGGCGGGTCGGCGCTACCTGGTGGCCGAGGAGGGAGGAGTCGTCGTCGGCTACGGCGGGCTGCTGGTGGTGGGAGACGACGCCCACGTGGCCACCGTGGCGGTGGAGGAGGAGGCCCGGGGCCGGGGGCTGGGCACGCGGTTGATGCTGCGCCTGGCCGACGAGGCCCGGGCGGCGGGGGCGGCGCACCTCACTCTGGAAGTGCGGGTCTCCAATCATCCGGCCCAGTCGTTGTACCGGAGGTTCGGCTTCGAGACCGTGGGTTTGCGCCGCCACTACTACCGCAACGAGGACGCCCTCATCATGTGGGCCCTCGACATCGACTCGGAGGCCTATCAGCGCCGGCTTGCGCAGATTCGGGAGGGCCTGTCGTGAGCGATCCCATCGTGCTGGGTGTGGAGACCTCCTGCGACGAGACCGCGGTGGCCGTGGTGCGGGGAGACGAGGTGCTCTCCAACGTGCTCGCGTCCCAGGTGGAGGCTCACGCCCGCTTCGGGGGGGTGGTGCCCGAGGTGGCGGCCCGGGCTCACGTGGAGGCCATCCGGGCGCTGACTCACCGGGCGCTGGTGCGGGCGGGCGTGCACCCGATGGACCTGGACGCGGTGGCGGCCACGCGGGGGCCGGGCCTGGCCGGGGCGCTCATGGTGGGTTTCTCCTACGGCAAGGCCATGGCGTGGGCCCTCTCCAAGCCCTTCCTAGGCATCGACCACATGGAGGGGCACCTTTTCGCCCCCCGGCTGGAGGATCCCGGCTACGGGCCCCCGGTGGTGGCTCTGCTTGCCTCCGGCGGGCACAGCCAGATCGTGCACATGGCCGATTGGGGGGTGTACGAGGTGATGGGCTCCACCATCGATGATGCGGCGGGGGAGGCCTTCGACAAGCTGGCCCGCTTCCTGGGGATCGGCTTCCCGGGGGGGCCGGCCATCGACCGGGCGGCGGAGGGCGGGAACCCGGCGGCGGTGCACTTCCCCCGTGCCCTGCCCGACCGGCCTTTCGACTTCTCCTTCTCCGGGCTGAAGACCTCGGTGATCACCTTCGTGCGCGTCCATCACCGGGCGGGCACCCTGCCGCCCATGGCCGACCTGGCCGCCTCGCTGCAGGAGGCCATCGTCGATTCGCTGGTGGAGAAGACCCTCAACGCGGTGGAGGCGACCGGGGTGGGAGCGGTCAGCGGCGGCGGTGGGGTGCTGGCCAACCGCCGGCTGCGGGCCCGCCTGGGGGAGGAGGCGCAGCGGCGGGGGCTGGCCCTGCACCTGCCTTCGCCGGTGCTGTGCACCGACAACGGCGCCATGATCGCTTCGGCGGGGGTCTTCCGCTACCGCCGGGGAGAGCGTTCCTCCCTGGAGGAGGAAGTGGACTCCTCGCTGCGCCTGGGCGCCTGAGGCCCCCTCCCCCGCGGCAGCGGGGGAGGGCGGGGGGTGGGGGCATCCACCCGATCCCGCGGCAGCGGGGGAGGGCGGGGGGTGGGGGCATCCACAGCCTCTC
>CAZJRF010000170.1:0-2256 GCA_964548475.1 uncultured Acidimicrobiia bacterium | reverse complement strand
GCCCAGGCGGCCCGCACGGTCGGCTCGCCGCAGATCCGCGCCGCCGGCACCCTGGGGGGGAACCTGGGCACGGCCAGCCCGGCGGGCGACGGGCTGCCCTTCCTGGCCGCCGCCGACGCCATCATTGAGGTGACTTCCCGCGACGACGGGGTGCGCCGCCTGCGCTGGGACGAGTTCCTGGTCGGCCCCAAGCGTCACAGCCTGCGCCCGGGTGAGCTGATACTGGGGGCCCGTCTGCCCGAGTACCTTCCCGCCTGTCAGGCTTTCGCAAAGGTGGGAGCCCGCAATGCCATGGTGATCGCGGTCGCCTCCGCCTGCCTGCTCCGGGAGGACGACGGCACCACCCGCCTCGCTCTCGGCTCGGTGGGCCCCACCCCGCTGCGCGCCCGGCAGGCCGAGGCGATGATCTCCGCCGAGCGACGCCCCTCCCCGGCGGCCGTCGCCGAGTTCGGGCGCCTGGTGTCCCAGGAGGTGCGCCCCATCACCGACCATCGCTCCACGGAGGCCTACCGGCGCCATGCCGCCGGGGTGCTGGCCCGCCGCCTGCTGGAAAGGTGCTTGTAGTGATCGTGCGCCTCACCGTCAACGGCGAAGAACAGCAATTCCAGGTGCAGGGCCCGGAGAGCCTCCTGTCGGTGCTGCGGGAACAGCTCGGTCTGCCCGGCTCCAAGAACGCTTGCCGGCAGGGCGAGTGCGGCTCCTGCACGGTGCTGTTGAATGGGGAGCCGGTGTGCTCCTGCCTGGTGATGGCCGCCGACGCCGATGGCGCCGACGTGGTCACCGTCGAGGGCCTGACCGGCCCGGACGGCGGCCTGCACCCGGTGCAGCAAGCCCTGTTGGACCACGGGGCGGTGCAGTGTGGCTTCTGCACACCGGGGGTGGTGATGAGCGCCGTCCACCTGCTGGCGGTGAACCCCCATCCGACGGCCGACGAGGTCCGAGAAGCGCTGGCCGGCAACCTCTGCCGCTGCACCGGCTACGGGGCGATCGTGCGGGCCCTGGCCGCGCCTGCCGAGGAGGCCCCATGAGCACCCGCCAGGACACACCGGTCGAGATCGAGGGCGGGGTGGGCACCTCGCCCGTGCGCTCCGACGGCATCCCAAAGCTGCGGGGCACCTTCGCTTACTCCTCCGACTTGCGAGCCGACCGCCAGCTGTGGGGCGCGACGGTGCGCAGTCCCTACCCGCGAGCCCGGATCACCTCCATGGACATCGCTCCCGCCCTGGCCCTGGGCGGGGTACACGCGGTGCTCACTGCGGGGAACGTTCCCGGCAATCCCCGCTTCGGCCAGGAGCGCACCGATCAGCCGGTACTGGCTATCGACGAGGTCTCTTTCTGGGGCGAGGCGGTGTGCATCGTCGCGGCCGATACGCCCCAGATCGCGCGTCGCGCCGCCGCCGCAGTGGCCGTCTCCTACGAGCCCCTGGAGCCGCTCACCGACCCGGAGGAAGCGGTCCGGCAGGAAGAGACCTTCCGGGTCCTCGAGGTGACCAACGGCGACCAGGGCCTCCGGGGTGAGGTGGCGGTGGAGGGCCACTACGAGACCGGCATGCAGGATCAGGCGATGCTGGGAACCGAATCGGGGCTGGCGGTGCCCGACGGGGAGGGCGGGGTCGACCTGCACATCTCCACCCAGTGGATGCACGTCGATCACCGCCAGATCGTCGACTGCCTGGGCCTCCGCCCCGAGCAGGTGCGGCTCCACCTCGCCGGCATCGGCGGCGCCTTCGGCGCTCGCGAGGACCTCACCCTCCAGATCCACCTGTGCCTGCTCGCCCTGCACACCGGCCGGGCGGTGAAGATGGTCTACGACCGCGCCGAGTCGTTCGCCGGCCACGTCCACCGTCACCCGGCCCGCCTCTGGTACCGCCACGAGGCCGACCAGGAAGGCAACCTGGTGCGGGTCGAGGCCCGGGTGATCCTCGACGGCGGGGCCTACGCCGAAACCAGCGCGGCGGTGCTGGCCAACTCGGCCTACTTCGCCGTCGGCCCCTATCGCTGTCCCTCGGTCCATGTGGAAGCCGCCGCCGCCCGCACCAACCACCCGCCTGCCGGGGCCATGCGCGGCTTCGGGGCCAATCAGGTCTGCTTCGCCTACGAGGCGCAGATGGACCGTCTCGCCGCCGAACTGGGCATGGACCCGGTGGAGCTACGGCTGCGCAACGCCCTCGGTCACGGCGACCGATTGCCCACCACCGGCCAGGAGATCACCGGCAGCCTTCCCACCGCCGAGGTGATCCGGTCCCTGGCCGCCCT
>CAZJRF010000169.1:0-2257 GCA_964548475.1 uncultured Acidimicrobiia bacterium | reverse complement strand
GGGGCCGCGGTACTGGCCCTGCTGGTGGGCCTGGTAGGCGGCCGGGCCTGGCAGCGGCGGCGGCACGGCCGGGCGGAGGTTACCGCCCAGGAATTGGTCGGCGATGCGCGGCGCCGCGCCCAGGAGACGCTGGGGCGGGCCGACGAGCAGGCGCGGGCCAAGGCGCAGGCTTACCGTGAGAAGGAGGAAGCCGCCCTCGAGCACCGCCACCTGGAGATCGGGGTTCACGAGCAGCGCGTCGAGCAGCGGGAGGCCACCCTCGAGCAGCGGGCGGCCAACCTGGCGCAGCGAGAGACGCTCCTGCTGCAGCGCGAGCAAGAGACCGGAGAGGCCCGCCTTGAGGCCGACCGCCTGCGGGAGGAGGCGCGCAGCGAGCTGGAGCAACTGGCCGGCTTCGACGCCAAGGCGGCCAAGGAGCAGCTGCTGCACCGGGTGGAGGACGAAGGGCGCCGCGACGCGATGGTGCTGTTGCGCGACCTGGAGACCAAGGCGCGCGAGGAGGCCGACCGGCGGGCCCGGCGCATCCTGACCTCCACCATCCAGCGCCTTGCCTCCCAGGTGGTAACCGAGACCACGGTGTCGGTGGTGCCTATTCCTTCCGACGACATGAAGGGCCGTATCATCGGCCGGGACGGCCGCAACATTCGTGCTTTCGAGGCGGTGACCGGGGTCAACATCATCGTGGACGACACGCCGGAGGCGGTGGCCCTCTCCGCCTTCGACCCGGTGCGCCGCGAGGTGGCCCGGCTGGCGCTGGAGCGGCTGATCGCCGATGGGCGCATCCACCCCGCCTCCATCGAGGACGCCCACGAGAAGGCGCTGGCCGAAGTGGAGCAGAGCGTGCGGGACGCCGGGGAGTGGGCCATGCTCGAGGTGGGCATCAGCCGTCTGCATCCCGAGCTGGTCAACCTGCTGGGCCGCCTGAAGTACCGGCTCTCCTACGGCCAGAACGTCCTCAACCACCTGGTGGAGACGGCCAAGGTGGCCGGCATGTTGGCCGCCGAGGTCGGAGTGGACCCGGCCCAGGCCCGGCGGGCGGCCTTCCTGCACGACATCGGCAAGGCGGTCAGCCACGAGCTGGCCGGGTCGCACGCCCTGGTGGGGGCCGAGATCGCCCGGCGCTTCGGCGAGGACCCGGCGGTGGTGCACGCCATCGAGGCCCACCACAACGAGGTCGAACCGCGCACCCTGACGGCGGTGATTGTCCAGGCCTCCGACAGCGTGTCGGCCGCCCGTCCCGGCGCCCGCCGGGAGGCGGTGGAGTCCTACGTGCACCGCCTGGAGAGCATTGAGGAGATCGCCGGTGCCTTCCCGGGTGTCGAGCGGGTCTATGCCATGCAGGCTGGGCGCGAGGTGCGGGTGGTGGTAGATCCCGGCGAGGTCGACGACCTGGGAGCCGGCGACCTGGCCCGGCGCATTTCCCGCCGCCTGGAAGAGGACCTGCAGTACCCCGGGCAGATCCAGGTGACCGTCATTCGCGAGCTGCGCGCCGTCGACTACGCCCGATGAGCGTCCCGGTGGCCCTGCCGACGGCGGGGGAGCGGCGGGCGCTCTCCCGGGCGGGGCGCCGCTACCTGGTGCGCACCTTCGGGTGCCAGATGAACGAGCACGACAGCGAGCGGGTGGCCGGCCTGTTCGAAGCCGACGGCATGGTGGCGGCGGGCGGCCTCGACGAGGCCGACGTGGTGTTCATCAACACCTGCTGTGTTCGTGAGAACGCCGACAACCGCCTCTACGGCACCCTCGGCCACCTGAAGGCGGCCAAGCAGCGGCGGCCCAGCCTGCGCATCGTGGTGGGCGGCTGCCTGGCCCAGAAGGACCGTGACCTGGTGCGCCGGCGCGCCCCCTGGGTGGACGTGGTGTTCGGCACCCACAACCTGCCCCGGGTGCTCGACCTGCTAGACCGGGCCGAGGAGTGGGGGCCGATCACCGAGGTGCTCGAGGCCCCGACCGGCGGTGAGGAGGACGTCTCCGACTTGCCGGTGCGGCGCGAGCTGGCCCACTCCGCGTGGGTGACCATCACCGTGGGCTGCAACAACGCCTGCACCTTCTGCATCGTGCCCATCGTGCGCGGCCCGGAGGTCAGCCGCCGCCCGGGCGACGTAATCCGCGAGGTACAGGGGCTGGCCGCCGACGGGGTAATCGAGATCACCCTCCTGGGCCAGAACGTGAACTCCTACGGGCGCGATCTGGGAGTGGACGGACGGCTTCGCCCGGTCTTCGCCGAACTGCTGCGGCGGGTGGGCGAGGTCCCGGG
>CAZJRF010000168.1:0-2302 GCA_964548475.1 uncultured Acidimicrobiia bacterium | reverse complement strand
ACGCCGTGGCCATGGAGGGGTCGCTGAAGATGAAGGAGATCTCCTACGTGCACTCCGAGGCCATGCCGGCCGGCGAGTTGAAGCACGGCACGCTGGCCCTGGTCACCGAGGGGACCCCGGTGGTGGTGGTGCTCACTCAAGGGGCCACCTACGACAAGACCATCTCTGCCCTGCAAGAGGTGAAGGCCCGCCGTGCTTTCACCGTGGCGGTGGCCTGGGACGACGACGACGAGATCGGCAAGCACGCCGAGCGGGTGCTGCGCATCCCGCGCGTGCCCGACCTGCTCGCCCCGGTGCCGGCCATCGTCCCCTTGCAGTTGCTGGCCTACTACGTGGCGGCGGCCCGGGGACACGACATAGACCAGCCGCGCAACCTGGCCAAGAGCGTGACGGTGGAGTAGACGTGGCGATCGTCGGCATAGGGATCGACCTGACCGAGGTCGGGCGCGTGCGTCGGCTGCTGGCCCGGCACCCCGGCTTTGCCGTGCGATGTTTCACCGACCTTGAGCGGGAATACGCGTTCGGGCGGGCCCTTCCCGAAGAGCACCTGGCGGCCCGCTTCGCCGCCAAAGAGGCGGTGATGAAGAGCCTGGGCGCCGGGTGGCGGGGTGTGCACTGGCAAGACGTGGAGATCACCGGGGGCGGGGCGCCCCGGGTGGTGCTGCGGGGCCGGGCCGCCGCCCGGGCGGAGGCGCTGGGAGTGGCCGAGGTGCTGGTGAGCCTGACTTACACCGGCGACCTGGCAGCGGCGGTCGCGGTGGCGGCGGGGGAGTAGCGGGCGACTAGACCGACCAGCAGGTGCCCGCTCCAGGCCGGGGCTGGCCCTGTTGCCGTCGTGCGGCGCGTCCGGTGCTTGGCCTACTCCCGTCGTGGGTAGGACAGGTGGTGGTGGGCCTCTCGATGGTGTCGTCGACACAGGAGGCGCAGGTTCGCCAGGTCCGTGGTCCCACCGTCCACCCAGTGCCGGAGGTGGTGGGCGTCGCACCAGCGGGCCGGCACGTCGCACCCCAGGTGGGTGCAACCTTCGTCGCGCAGGTCGAGGGCCCGCCGCAGCGCCGGCGAGACCACCCGCCGGGTGCGGCCGACCTCCACCGGCACCGATTCGCCGTCGAGGATCACCCTGGAGACCGAGGCATCGCAGGCCAGGCGCCTCACCGCTTCCACGCTGAGGGGCCCGGTCTCGGTGTCCACCAACCCGGTGCCGTTGCGCAGGCTGTCCCAGCCGATGGTGACGGTCAGGTGCGGCCGGCGGGCTCCGGATCCTCGTGTGCCGAGCTCATACCGCCGGCAGACCTCCACGAGGGCGTCGGCCCGGCGCTGGGCTGGGGTCCGGCCGTCGTCCGGCGCAAGGGCGGCCGGTTCGGCCAGAGAGCGTATGGCGGCGAGTACAACGGCGCCGCCCTCGGGGTCCAGGTCCCCGTCGAGGTGCACCATGCCCGACCAGGCGGGTGAGATGTAAAGGGCCCGCAGGCGGTGTAGGCGCTCGGCGTCGGCCTCGGCCCCCGCCGGGTCGGTGCTGCGTCTCCATTCGGCCAGCACCCGGGGCAGCCGTCTTGCCGACGCGGCCGCAGCCTGAGCCACCAGCGCAGCCTCATCACGGGCTACTGCTCGGGAGCCAGCGCCTGCACCTGGGCCAGCAGTCGCACTCGGGGCTCGGAGACCTCGCCGGCAGAGAAGGCGGCCCGGGTCTCGGGCATCACCTGCAGCGATGCGGCCACTGCCACCCGGCTGCGGCACACCGCGCCCGGATCACCGGACAGCGCGATGAGCCAGGCAGTGGTGGAACCAAACCCCTGTCGCCGGACCACGCCCCGGCGCTCGGCCTTGCCGATCAGCTCCGCCCGGCGGGCCTCGAGCCGCGCAACCTCCCTCTGCGGCCGACACAGCTCCTCGGCCAGCTCGCCGTCGGACAGGCCCTCCACGGCCGTGGGATCGAGTAGTGCCTCAGCGTCCATTCCGCCTATCTATCAGGAGGGTGTGACACCCACGTGGGGATCGGCCCCGACCGCGAACCCGGCGGTCTGGCCTGTGGATGACAACCTTCCTGCAGGGTGCAGGGCTCCTACGGGAGGGGGATCGCACCGCCCCCAGTCACACGTCGGAGAAGGGCGAGGTGAGATCGCGTCCGCAGAACCGGCAGACGACGGCTTCCGGCTGGATCAGCTCGGCGCAGTAGGGACACTTGCGCAGCGGGGCTGAGGACCAGGGGTCGGCCGGCGCGGCCCCCTCCAAGCCGTAGGTCGGTGCCCTTCTCTTGGGATCGGCTCCGAACCGGTTGGCCCCCGGGGTGCCGTCGGTGGCG
>CAZJRF010000167.1:0-2429 GCA_964548475.1 uncultured Acidimicrobiia bacterium | reverse complement strand
ACCTCCATGCCGAATCGCCCCAGGTCGTAGTGGGCGGCGCCGGTGGCCATCATCTCGATGGCGCAGCAGGCCAGGCCGAAGGTGGCCGGCCACATGGAGCGGGTGCGGGCCCAGCCGACTGCCTTCTGCAGGGTGGTGGTGAACAGGCCCGAGGGAGTCGCCGGGCCGGCCATCAGGCCCCCTCCCCCGGCCGAGCCCCCTGAGCCGCGGCCTGCTGGTACCTCTGCCGACGGGGCAGGTTCCAGTCGAGGGCGCCCCGCTTCCACACATAGACCAGGGTCTCGACGAGCAGCAGGGTGAACAGGCCCACCGCCGCCACGCCGTACCAGCCGAGGGCATCGAAGTCGGCCGCCCAGGCGAAGAGGAACACGATCTCGATGTCGAAGATCACGTACAGCATGGCGACCAGGTAGAACTTCACCGGGAAGCGCTGCACCGGCTCCTGCAAGGGAACGATGCCGCACTCGTAGGGCTCCAGCTTCTCGGGAGTGGGGCGGCGGGGGGCCAGCCAGCGGGCCAGGAAGAGGGACGCCACCGAAAACCCGACTACCAGCACGAACATGAGGGCTATCGGCAGATAAGCGCTCAGGTCCGGCGTCACTGCTCCCCTTGGTGCTCGGGATTGCTAGAGGATAGACGAGGTCCCCGCCCCCATACCTCGCCGGCGGTTATCCGGCTACCGACCGGGAACCACCCGCACAATCCGCTCGATCAGCCGGTAGGCGGCGGTCCCCACCCCGCGATCGGCCGGGTCCACCAGGTCGGCCATCACCCGCAGCGCCCACTCCATGAGCGGCCGGGACCGCATGCCCACCCGGGTGAGGCCCCGCATCACCCCGGGGCGACCGATGACCCGGGAGAAGACCCGGCCCACCCGGTGGTAGGGACCGAAGCGATCGTCCAGTTCGTGCCGATAGCCCTGCAGCAGGCCCAGATCGCCGGCCGCCAGCGCCCGGTGCACATGCCGGGCGGCGAGCCGGCCGGTCTCGTAGGCATAGGCGATGCCCTCGCCGTTGAAGGGGTTGACCATGCCCGCCGCGTCGCCCGCCAGCACCCAATTGGGCCCTACCACCGGCCCCACACATCGGGCCATGGGCAGCATGCCCCCGCGCGTCTCCCCAAGCGGCCCGGCGGCGAGCCCCCAGGAGGGGGGAGCCGTGGCCGCCAGCGCGTCCATCAGCCGGTTGGTGTTCACTTCGCTCCAGCGGTGGAAGGTCGAGATCACCCCTACCCCGGCGTTCACCGCCCCGTCCCCCAGCGGGAACACCCACCCGTAGCCGGGGAGGATGGCCCCCGACGCGTCGTGCAGGTCGAGGTAGCTCTCCAGGTAGCCGTCGTTCGAGCGAGGGCTGGCGAAGTAGGCCCGAGCACCGAGCCCGATGGGGAGACGGCGATTGCGCCGTGCGCCCAGCGCCCGTCCGAAGCGGCGCAGCGCCCCGTCCGCCACCACCACCACCCGGGGCCGGGCCAGCTCCATTCCCTCCCCCTCCTGCAGCAACACCCCGTCGAGGTGCCCCTCCCCCATCACCGCCACGGCCGTGGTGCCCATGCGCACCACGGCCCCCTGCGCCTCGGCCAGGGAGAGCACCCGCCGGTCGAGATCCGCGCGACGCATCACTCCTCCCCAGTTCGGGTAAACGGGGTGCGAGGGCCATTCGAGCTCGAGGGTGAGGCCCCCGGCCACCGCCCGCAGCCCGCGGCAGCGATGGAACCCCGGGGCGCCGAAGTCGAAACCCATTTCGGCCAGCTCGTAGATGGAGCGCGGGGTGAGACCGTCACCGCAGGTCTTCTCGCGTGGGAACCGGCCCTTTTCCGCCAGGAGTACCTCATGGCCGTGCCGGCTCAGCCAGAAGGCGGCGGCGGCCCCGGCGGGGCCGCCGCCCACCACCAGGACGTCCGGAGAGAGGAGCGAGGACATCCGCGGTCTACCCGGCCGCGGCATCGCCCTGGTGCAGGTAGAAGGCCAGTACCTGCAGTTCAGCCGCGAAGTCCACCCGGCGCACGCGCACCTGCTCGGGCACCCGCAGCACCGTCGGTGTGAAGTTGAGGATGGAGGTCACCCCGGCGCCAGCCAGTGTCTCGGCCACCGCCTGCGCTGCCTCCGGCGGGGTGGCGATGACCGCGATGTGCACCCCGCGCTCCCACACCGCGGCGGCCAGCCCCCGCACCGGCTCCACCTCGAGATGATCCAGCCGCGTGCCGATCTTGGCCGGGTCGTCGTCGAAGATGCCGACCACCCGGAACCCTTGCTCGCGAAAACCGTCGTAGTGCGCCAGGGCCCGCCCCACGTTGCCCGCGCCCACGATCACCAGCGGCCACTCGCGGGTCAGACCCAGCTCGCGACGAATCTGGTAGCGCAGGTGCTGGGCCTGATAGCCGACTCCCCTCACCCCGAAGGACCCCAGGTAAGAGAGGTCCTTGCGCAGCTT
>CAZJRF010000166.1:0-2503 GCA_964548475.1 uncultured Acidimicrobiia bacterium | reverse complement strand
CCTAAGGGGGAAGTCCCGAGCGAGCGCAGCCAGCGAGGGGAGGGGGGTGCTGGGAGAAGCCCGAACGCAGGGGATGGGCGTAAGTGATGTCCCTCTCCGCTCGGGCCTGCGGCCCTCGCTCCTCCCCCACCCCGCGGGGGAGGCAATCAAGCACCCCCTCCGTCCCGGCCCTGCGGGCCGGTCCACCTCCCCTTCAGGGGGAGGCACGTGGCTCTCCGACGCCTCAGACCCTCACCGTGGGGTGAGGGTCTCCTAACCAGCCCTTGGAGGGAGGCGCAAGGGCTCTATCCTCCTCCGGCGTGGAACCCGTCCTGCGCCCGGCGCTCCCCGAGGATCGTGAGGCGATCGTCGCCTTCACCCAGGAGACCTTCCCCTGGGGCGATTACATCGACCGCGTCTTCGACGACTGGCTGGCCCGCCCCGACGGCCTGACCCTGGTGGCCGAGGTGCACGGCCGGGCGGTGGGCCTGGCCCGCGCCAGCCTGCTGTCCCCCACCGAAGCCTGGGTCCAGGGCCTGCGGGTGCACCCGGAGCATCGCCGGCGCCGCCTGGGCTACGCCCTCCTCAACCGTTTGGCCGAATGGGCGGCCGGGCAGGGCGCCCGGGTGATCCGCCTCTCCTCCGAGGACTCCAACACGGCGGCGGCCGCTCTCATCCCCACCGTCGGCTTCCGCCCAGCCGGGCGCTGGATGATCGTCGAGAAGGACGGACTCCGGGCCGGCCCGGTTCCCCGGAGGAACGGGGGCAAGCGCGCCCCGGCGGCCGACCGCCTACGGCCGGCGCCCCCCGCCGAGGCCGACGCGGCGATGATCTCCTGGGCGGGTGGGCCGCTGGAGGCCGCCGCGCACGGCCTGTTCTCCCGGCACTGGTCTTGCCGCCGCTTCACCCTCGACGACCTGGCCGGGGCTGCCCGGCAAGGTACCTTGTGGCAAGGACGGCCGGGCTGGCTCGTCGGCGAGAGGGACCGCCACGAGTTCGAGGTCCACTGGCTTTCCACATACCCGGAGGACGCCCCGGCCATGCTGGCCGCCGCCCTGGACCTGGCCGTCGCCGCCGGGGGCGACCGCCTGGAGGCGCAGTTGCCGGCGGTGAACTGGCTGCGGGAGGCCTGCGAGCAGGCCGGCTGCTCCACCGACCCGCTCACCGTGTACGCCCGGGCGCTGTAGACGCCGCTATCGCGTCGGCTACACCACAGACTGGAATCCTGGTCACGTCGCAGGTGCTTCCGCTCTCTGAGGTGAAGGCCCGCTTCTCCGAGATCGTCGAGGCGGTCTCCAGCACGCACGAGCGGGTGACGGTGATCCGCAACGGCCGGCCCGCGTTAGTGGTGGTCAGCGCCGACGACCTGGAGGCCATCGAGGAGACCCTGAGCATCCTCTCCGACCTGGCAGCGGTGCGGGCCATCGAGGAGGGACGGGCGGCCGTGGCGGCCGGCGACGTCTCGACGCGAGAGGAATTGGAGGCGCTGCGGGACCGGTTGCGGGCTCGGCCGGCGTGACTTCGTCGCCGTGGAAGGTGATCACAGCCAGCCCGGTGCGCCGGGCCATCGACCGCTTGGCCCCCAAGGTGGCCATGGCGGTGCTCGACTTCCTCACCGGGCCGTCGTGCGAGAACCCCCACCGGGTCGGCCGCCCGCTGCGTGGTGACCTGGAGGGTCTCCACTCGGCCCGGGTCGGCGCTTACCGGGTGATCTACGAGATCGACGAGACGAGCCGGATGGGGACGGTCCTTTACATGGACCACCGCGCCGACGTGTATCAGCCCCGGTAGACGCACCCCCTCCCGGCCGCCTCGGCCGGGAGGGGGCTGGGGGGAAGGCAAGAGGGCGCGATTGCGCTCAGCAGCGGGGGGTGCGGGGCTGGGGGTTTCCGCTCTCATCGGCGCAGCCGGGAGGGCACCGCAGCGCAGGCGAAGGATCGCTATCCAGCCGAATCGCTAAGGCGCGAACGGGCAGGTCCGACAGCCGCGATTGAGGTCATTAGCGACGTTGCCCCCTCTGCCTCCTTCGGAGGCATCTCCCCCGCCCCCGCGGGGGAGACCATTACTCACAGATTCGGCGTGGCGTAGGTGACCAGCGACTCCATGTAGTTGGCCCGCTCGAAGGCGGCCGGGTCGGGCGACGCCGCCTGGCTCAGCGACCCCTTCATCTGCTCGACGGCCTCGTACTCGTGCTCCTCCAGCCAGGTTTCCATCTCCTGGCGCACCCAGGTCAGCCACCCCGGCCCCTGCTTCAGCAGGGCCGAGGCCACCTGCGTCACGTCGGCCCCGGCCATGACCAGCTTGATCACGTCCTCGGGGGTGTGCACCCCCGTGCTGGCCGCCAGCGACGCCTTGACCCGCCCCTTCAGGATGGCGATCCACCGCAGGGGCAGGCGCAGTTCGGCCGAGGTGGACAGCTGCACGTTGCTGCGCACCTTCAGGTCCTCGATGTCGATGTCGGGCTGGTAGAAGCGGTTGAACAGCACCAGGCCGTCGGCCCCGGCCTCGGCCAGCCGCCGAGCCA
>CAZJRF010000165.1:0-2574 GCA_964548475.1 uncultured Acidimicrobiia bacterium | reverse complement strand
GCGGCGGAAGGAGGCCCGCACCACCTTGACCCGCTCTCCGCCGGCGGTGGCCGCCGGCGGCTCGGGCACCCGGCGCAGCAGCGGGATGGTGAAGACCGCCCACCACACCGCCACACTCAGGAAGGAGAGGCGCGACCCCGGAATCTCTCCCAGGGCGATGATCATCACCGCGTTGACGGCCAGCAGGATCCCGCCCCCCAGGTAACCGAGGGCGTAGCCCAGGCTGCTCACCCGGTCCTGGTCCTTCACCCGGGCCACGTGGGGCAGCAGAGCGTCGTAGAAGATGAGGGCGGCCCCGAAGCCGATGCGGCCGATGACGAAGAAGATGGAGGCCAGCAGCCAGTCGCCCGAGCCGACCAGGGCGAGGAGCCCGGTCCCGACCACCCCGACCCCGGCCGACACGGCCAGCATGGGCTTCTTGCCCCGGCGCAGGTCGGAGATGGTCCCGAGGATGGGGGAGACGATGGCCACCAGGAACAGAGCGACACTCAGCCCGATTGCCCAGTACTGGGTGGCCACCGCCTCAGAGGGCAGGGTCTCCCCGGCCACCCGGCTGTAGTAGACGGGCAGGACGGCGGCCAGGATGGTGGTGGCGAACGCCGAGTTCGCCCAGTCGTACATGGTCCAGGCGCGGATGCGGCGCCGGTACTCGGTCTCGCTCACCCCGGCGTGGCCGGCGACGGGCACGGTCTCCTCCCTCCCCGCGAACGGGCGCAGGCTACCGGGCGCTGCAACCGCCTGCCGGGCGGGACGGAGGGGGCTGGAAGTCCGCTATCTCAGCAGTAGCTTCCCCAGGCGGCGGGAGGCGACGAAGACCCCCATCCCACCCATCACCAGCAGGAAGGCGACGTGCCCGGCCAGGCTCCAGTCGAAGACCCCCAGGGTCAGGGCCCGGATGATCTCCACGCTGTGGTACAGCGGGGAGAAGCGGGTGAGCACTTGGAAGGGGCCGGGGTAGACGCTGAGGGGGTAGAAGGTGCCGGAGAACAGGAACAGCGGCAGGATGACCAGGCTCACCAGGTCGAAGTCCTGCCAGGACCTCATAAAGGTGGTCACCGCCATCCCGCAGGCCCCGAAGGCGAAGCCGATCAGGGTGGCGGCCGGCAGGGCCAGGATCCCCCAGGCCGAGGGCATCAGCCCCATCACCGCCATCACAATCAGAAAGCCGGTGGCGTAGATGGCGCCCCGCATCAGCGACCAGGTGATCTCTCCCACCGCGATGTCGGCCGGCTTCATGGGGGTGGCCAGGATGGCGTCGTAGATCTTGCCGTACTTCAGCTTGAAGAAGATGTTGAAGGTGGACTCGTAGATGGCCCCGTTCATCGCCGAGGACCCGAGCAGGGCGGGGGCGACGAAAGCGGCGTACTTCACCGGGGTGCCGCCCGGCCCGATCACTTCGCCCACCAGCGAGCCGATCCCCACCCCAATGGAGAACAGGTAGAACAGCGGCTCGAAGAACCCGGAGAAGATGATCATCCAGGCCCGCCGGTAGACCAGCAGGTTGCGCTCCAGCAGGCGACCGGCGTTGCGCCCCGGGCGCAGTCGCGGCACCACCCGCGGGTCGAGGACGACCGGCCCGGTCATACCACCAGCCTCCGGCGCATCACGCGCACCGATAGCCAGGAGCCCACCGCCACCCAGAGGGCCAGGTAGGCGATGCTGGCCGCCCAGGGGGCCTCGAAGCCGATGCCCAGCGCCAGGCCGCGGCACAGGCTCACCCCGTGGAACAGGGGGGTGGCGTAGGCCGCCGGCTCGATGAAGTCGGGCAGCTGGGAGATGGGGAAGAAGGTCCCCGAGAAGAGGAACAGGGGGACGATGCCGAAGCGGAACAGGGTGGAGAGGCCGGTCTCGTTCTTCAGGCGGGCGGTGTAGGCGGTCACCGCCGCGGCGAAGGCTGCTCCGGTCAGCACCGCCGGGGGTACGGCCAGCAGCCCCTCGAGCGGGCTGGTGGCCCCGAAGGCGGTCATGATCCCGGCGTAGACCACCGAGACGAAGGTCACCCGGATGGTCACCCAGCCCAGGTGGCCGGCCACGAGATCGCTCACCCCGATGGGGGTGGCCAGGGCGGCGTGATAGGTCTTGCGCCATTTGATGCCGGCCATCACCGGGTAAGAGGCGTCCCCGGCGGCGGTCTGCATGGCAGTGGCCGCCAGCAGGCCGGGGGCCAGGAAGGTCAGGTAGGGGATGGCCAGCTCGTTCGAGCCGCTGCCCTGGTCCACCAGCTTGCCCAGGCCCACCCCCATGGCCAGCAGGTACAGGGCCGGGTTCAGGAAGGTGGAGATCACGCTGCCCCGCCAGGTGCGCCGGTACACCCGGGCACCGGCCTCGACGACGCGCAACGCGGGAGGGGCGGCCATTACTCGATCAGGCTCCGGCCGGTCAGGCGGAGGAACACGTCCTCCAGGGTGGAGCGCCGGCTCACCATCGACTCGGGCACCACCCCGCGTTCGAACAGCCGGGCGGCCGTCTCGTCGGCGTCGTCGCTGTACAGCAGCACCCGGTCGGGCAGCACCTCGGTGCGGCGGGCCAGCCCATCCACCCGGGCGAGCATCTCTTCCTGCATCCCCACCGCGA
>CAZJRF010000164.1:0-2678 GCA_964548475.1 uncultured Acidimicrobiia bacterium | reverse complement strand
CTGGTCCAGCGGCTCGCCCCGGATCGTCGAGACCATGGCCGAGCACGGCGAGTGGCTGGCCGGCGAGGTGCTGGCCGTGGCCACCACGGCCGCCGCTCCCGGGACCGGTGCTGTCTTCCAGGTCGACGGCGAGACTGTGGAGCTCTCCATCGCCAAGGCCTGAGGGTCGGTCAGCAGAGCCAGGCGGCCAGCAGGTTCACCGCCAGGATCACGATGACCGGCGAGAGGTCGACGGCCACCGACCCTATGCGCAGCGGCGGCACCAGTGCCCGCACCGGCGCCAACACCGGCTGGGTGATCCGCCGCAGCGCCCCGCGCGCCCGCCCCACCGGATGATCATCGGGGAGGCGCACCCACTCCAGGATGACGCGAGCCAAAACGAGCAGGACGAACACCTGCAGCAGGAGACAGACGACCCGCACCGCTCAGACGCCCTCAGAGGACTGGTAGTAGCCCAGGCTCTGCAAGCGGCGGTGCTCCTCGCGTCCGAGGTTGACGCCGGCCGGGGTGACCAGGATCACCCCCTGGCCGATCTTGCGCATGGACCCTCCCAGCGCGTAAGTCAGCCCGCTGGCGAAGTCCACCAGCCGGCGCACCATGGCCGGCTCCACCTTGCGCAAGTCCAGAACCACCGGCGCGCTGGCCCGAATGTGGTCGGCCAGGAGCTGGGCATCGGCGTAGCTGCGCGCGGTGATGATGTGCGTCTCCAGGTCGTGATCGGTCACCGTGCGCACCCCGCTGTAGTCGGTAGTGTCGATGATGACTCCGGCGTCGGTGAGGGCTCCCTCCGTCCTCGATCGGGCGGAGCGCGAGAGAGGGGGCTCCACCCGCCGGGCGCCCGGCGCCACTCGCGGCGAAGGCGGCTCCACTCGTCGGCCGGGGGGAGCGCCCCCAGCCGTCGGGGCCTGCGTCCGGTCCGGGGTCACCGTGGCCCGCGGCTCCTCGGTGCCCGCCGTCCCGCGGTGGTGCACACCGGAAAGCCCCAGCGAGGAGTCACCCGCCGTCGCAGGTGCGGACTCGTCCTCATCGACGAGCCCCAGGTAGAAGAGGGTCTTCTGCCACAGGTTGGCCATGCCGGTTACCCCCGCTCTCTGCTCTCCGGGAATGGTCCAAAGATAGCCCGTCCCACCCGCAAGAGAGTCGCGCCTTCCTCGATCGCCACCTCGTAGTCCTCCGTCATCCCCATCGACAGCTCGGTGAGGCCCGGCCAGCGGGCGGCCAGCCGGTCGCGCAGAGCGGCTAGAGCCCGGAAGTGAGGACGGGAATCTTCGGGCCGGCCGGGCAAAGGCGGGATGGTCATCAGGCCCCGCACCGTGATGCCCAACTCGGACGCAGCCTCCACCAGCGACTCGGCTTCGGCCGGGGCCACGCCCCCCTTTGCCTCCTCACCGGCCATGTTCACCTGCACCAGGGCCGGCGGCGGCAAACCCGGGCCCTTCACCCAGTAGCGGGCCAACTCAACGCGGTCGAGAGAGTGCAGCAGGTGAGTCACCGGGCGCACCCGGGGCACCTTGTTGCCCTGCAGCCGGCCGATGAAGTGCCAGCGGGCATCAGGCGGCAAGGCGGCTGCCCGCTCGACGAACGGGGCCGCGCGGTTCTCGCCGAAGTGCCGCTGGCCCGCCCGGTAGACAGCCAGCAGTCCATCCGGGTCTGCGGTCTTACTCACCGCCACCAGCGTGATCTCCGTCGGCGGGCGGCCCGCCCGGGCCGCCGCCGCGGCGATGCGCTCCCAGACCTCGTTCAACCCGTCGGCAGCCATGCCACCGCCACCTGGCGCTCCCGGGTCCCGTCCCGGCGATATGAATGGAAGCCGGATCCGCAGCAGGTGCATCCCTCCCACCGCCACACTGCCAGCCCGGCCAGGGCCTCCACTGCGGCCGCAGGCAGGTCGATGCTCTCGGCACCACCGCGAGTGACGGCCCGGAACCGGGGCAGGGCCCCCGCCACCTCCGGGCCCACCGCGAAGCAACACGGCCCGATGCCCGGGCCCACCGCCGCCCGCTGCGCCACCATGCCCTCGGCCTCCATGGCGCGACGCAGCGCCTGCACCACTCCGGCCGCCGCCCCCCGCCATCCCACGTGGGCCAGGCCCACCCCTTCGGCGGCTTCGATAACCACCGGCAGGCAATCGGCGGTGCCTACGGCAAGAGGGAGCCCGGTCTCGCTGGTGAACAGCGCGTCGCCGTCCCCCTGCAAACCCGGGGCCAGGCCGCGGCGCACCCGCCGTCCGTGCACCTGGTGCAGATAGGCCCACTGGTCGGAGATGCCCAGGGCCCGGGAGATACCGGCGCGCGCCGTCTCGTCGATGCGGGCATCACCATCGGCGGCCGCACCGAAGGCTGCCCCCCGGAACCCGGGTGGCCGGATCATCCCTTCAGGAAGTCGGGGATGTCGATGTCCTCGGTGCCGGCCTCCCGGTCTCCCGCCTGGCTCTCGTCCCCTCCCGGCCCCGCCCCGGTCTGGGGCCGGGCGCCGGTGCCCGCCCCCGGCCGCAGCCCCGGACGGCTGTGATCGACATCGAAGCCGGCGGCGATCACCGTGACGCGCATCTCGTCGCCCAGCGAGTCGTCCACAATCGCCCCGAAGATCACGTTGGCGTCCGGGTCGCAATGCTCGGAGATGGCGATGGCGGCGGTGTTGACTTCGTGCAGGGTCAGGTTGCCCGGCCCGGCGATGGA
>CAZJRF010000163.1:0-2704 GCA_964548475.1 uncultured Acidimicrobiia bacterium | reverse complement strand
CCGGTGGCCGCGGTCGGGCCCCTGGCGGAGGGAGATCCGCATTTCCCCGAGCGCACCAATGTGGGTTTCGCCACTGTGGTCTCGAGCCGGCGCCTCGATCTGCGGGTCTGGGAGCGGGGGGTGGGGGAGACCCTGGCCTGCGGCAGCGGGGCGGCGGCGGCGGCGGCGCTGGCCCACCGGCGGGGCCTGGTGGGCTCCCGGGTCACAGTGATGCTGCCCGGGGGGCCGCTGGAGGTGGAGATCGAAGGGGAGCGGGTGTGGATCGAAGGGCCGGCCCGCCTCGTGTTCCGCGGGAGCCTGTGAGGGGAACGGCCGCTAGGGGATCCGGCGCAGGACCGCCACCACCCGGCCCAGCACCTGCACTCCGTCGGTGAACACCATCGGCTGGTAGTCGGGGTTCTCGGCTAGCAGGGTCACCCGGCCCGGCGAGCGGTGGAGGCGCTTGATGGTGGCCTCCTCCCCGTCGATGAGGGCGGCGATGATGTCACCATCGTCGGCGTCGGGCTGGCGGCGCACCACCACCAGGTCGCCGTCGAAAATGCCTGCCCCGGTCATGGAATCGCCCTGCACGTGCAGCAGGAACACGGGGTCGTTGCCCACGATCTGGGTGGGGAGGGGGAGGATATCCTCGATGTCCTCCTCGGCCAGGATGGGGGAGCCGGCGGCGATACGTCCGAGCAGCGGCACGTCTCGTACCGGGGCCCGGCGCAGATCGGGCTGGGCGCGGCCGGGGTCGGTGACTTCGATGGCGCGGGGCTTTGAAGGGTCGCGGCGCAGGTGGCCGCTCTTGACCAGCGCCGACAGATGGCTGTGCACCGTGGAGGGGGAGTTCAGGCCGACGGCCTCCCCGATCTCGCGCACCGAGGGCGGGTAGCCCCGCTCGCGCACGGTGCGCAGTATCAGGTCGAGGATCTGGCGCTGGCGGGCGCTGATCTCGTTGCGGGCCATGGTCACGCCTCCCCGGTGTTCTCTGGCCGAGTACCTTACCCGGCCGGTCTCTCGAAGGCAAACATATGTTCGGCTTGACGTCCGAACAAATGTTCGATACGATACAGCCCGATGGCGAACATGCGTTCGTGTCACACCCTCCCCTTACCTTTGTGGGGTACGGACCAGCCGCTCGACGGCCGGTCCGGCGGGAAGCGAGCCAGGAGGACGGCCCCCATGACGATCTCCGTCAAAAGCCCGGTCCGGGCGGCGGTTCTCCTCACCACGGTCGCAGTGGTGGTGGTCCTCCTGCTCGCTAACGCCTTCGCGGCCGACGGAAGCGCCCCGGCCGCGGAAGCGGTTGGGCCGGCCGGGGCAGTGGAGTACCTGGTGGTCACGGGCGACACCCTCTGGGAGATCGCCGCGCTCTACACCCCGGCCGGGGAGGACGTGCGGCACACCGTATTCGATATCCAGAGAGCCAACGGGCTGCAGGGCAGCCTCATCCACCCCGGCCAGGTGCTGACGGTCCCCGTGGGCGCCTGAGGCCCCGCTGGGCGGGCCCGGCCGGCGGCGGGTAATCTCCTGCCGCCGATGCATTGCCCTTTCTGCGACGCCGAGGACACCCGGGTGGTTGACAGTCGCCCTGCCGAGGGGGGGAACGCCATCCGGCGGCGGCGTGAGTGCACCGCGTGCGGCAACCGCTTCACCACCTACGAGCGGCGCGAGGCCGCCCTGGTGGTGCGCAAACGCAACGGCTCGGTGCAGCCCTTCTCGGCGGCCAAGGTGCTGCGGGGGATCACCTATGCCATTGCCGACCGCCCGGTGCGGCCGGGGGCGGTGGAGAGCCTGGTGCGCGACGTCGAGGTGCTGGCCCAGGAGCACGGGCCCGAGATCAGCTCGGAGCAGATCGGCCACTGGGTGCTGGAGGGCCTGCGGCGTATCGACCGGGTGGCCTATCTGCGCTTCGCCTCGGTGTACAAGGAGTTCGCCGGCACCCGTGAGTTCCAGGAGGAGCTGGCCGCGCTCGAGGAGGAGGAGGAGGAGTGAGAGGGGGCGCGGACGCCGGTGAGCCCGTGGTGCTGGTGCGGCGCCTCGACCGGGGCTTGCCCGTTCCCAGCCGGGCTCGCCCCGGGGACGCGGGGGTCGACCTGTGCGCCGCGGAGGGGGCCACTCTGGCCCCGGGGGAGCGGGCCACGGTGGGCACCGGGGTCGCGCTGGCCATCCCCGAGGGTCATGCGGGGCTGGTCACCCCCCGCAGCGGGCTGGCCCGGCAGCACGGCCTGGGCATCGTCAACGCCCCGGGGGTGGTGGACTCCGGGTACCGGGGGGAGATCCGGGTGATCCTGGTGAACCACGGGACGGAGGCGGTGACCCTGGCCCGGGGAGAGCGCATCGCCCAGCTGGTGGTGGTGCCGGTGGCGGCGGGGGAGATGCGGGAGGTGGACGAACTGCCGCCGTCGGAGCGAGGCACTGGGGGGTTCGGTTCCACGGGGCGTTGAGGACTGCGGCGAGGCCCGATGGTATGCTGAAAGGGCCTGCGGACGTAGCTCAGTTGGTAGAGCGTAACCTTGCCAAGGTTAAGGTCGCCGGTTCGAGACCGGTCGTCCGCTCCGGGGGCGGGCCGCTCCGCTAGCCCCTCTGGACTGCGGCGGCGTGGCCGAGTGGTTCAGGCAAGGGTCTGCAAAACCCTTTACCCGGGTTCAATTCCCGG
Organism: uncultured Acidimicrobiia bacterium; assembly: GCA_964548475.1. Lineage (GTDB taxonomy): Bacteria > Actinomycetota > Acidimicrobiia > Spongiisociales > UBA11373 > VGBK01. The sequence goes on along the minus strand of CAZJRF010000163.1, from coordinate 63 downwards.
CGCCGCCTCGGGAGCCTCGGCCGGGCCGGGGTTTGGACAATCGACGGGCGCTTAGCTCAGGGG
>CAZJRF010000162.1:0-2733 GCA_964548475.1 uncultured Acidimicrobiia bacterium | reverse complement strand
CGGGTGTCCACCACCAGGACCCCGTCCCCGCAGTCGACCGCCCCGATGTTCAGATCGAGGGACGGGTACCGCTTGGAGAAGACACCGGCGCCGTGGTCGATCCAGTCGTGGGGGTCTCGCACGGCCGGAAGGTTAGAGGCCCCGGGGTCTGCCTCTCCCGGCGCAAGCCGGTTGCTGCGGAAGCCCCCTCCCCCCGCCCTCTCCCGCTGACGCTGGGGGAGGGGGCGCGAGAGCCCCCAGGGCTCGAGCGGAGGGGGCAAACAGCGCGAATCAGATCATTCCCGGTCTTGCCTCTTCGCGAACGGGTCTCACCATCCCTCGTTGCCGACGGCAATCAGGTAGCCCTCCAGGGTCCCGACGACCACAACGCCGTTGTCGGCGACGGCTGGGGAGGCAATGATCGAAGCCCCCGCCTTGGGCGTCCACTCGCAGAAGTCTTCGCCGAACTCGGGCGGGAACCTGCCGTCGAGAGCCTGCTGGCCCAGGTAGATCGACCACGCCTGGGTTCTGGTGGCCAGCGCCACGGAGTAGAGGCCCCCGTCGAAACGGGGCAGGATGACCTGCCCGGACACCACCGCCGGCGAGGACCAATGGGGGTAGCAGAGGGGGCCCACCTTTACCGACCAGTGGGTGCGGCCGTCTTCGACAGCCACCGCGACCAGGCGGTCGGAGTAGGGCTCGCCGTAGACCAGCAGGTCCCCGATCACCGCCGGCGAGGAGCGGATGTTCCCCCACTCCGCCTTGATCCCGGCAGTATCGGTGGCTCGCCAGGCCATCTCGCCCGTCGCCCGGTCCAGGGCCAGCAGGGCGGGGTCGGCGTACACGTCGTTGCGTACCAGGGAGACGATCAGGAAGTCGCCGGCGATGGTGGGGGCGGCAAAGACCAGGAGGTCGTCTCCTTCTGTGCTGCTCCCGGTGATGGTCTGGCGCCAGAGCACGTTGCCCGCGAGATCCAGGGCAATCGCATCGCGATCCTCGCTGACCACGTAGATGGCCTCCCCGTCGGAGGCGGCTCCCCCGCGCACCGCGCCCCGCAGGGTGACCCGCCAGCGGCGCTCGCCGGTGCGGAGATCGAAGGCGCTCACCGTGCCGGTTCCGTCGCCGATCACTGCCAGGTCGCCCACAATCAAGGGGTTGGTGAAGACGGCGGCCTCCAGGTTGGCGGTCCACAGGCCCAGTCCCTCGTCGGCGTCGATCCCCCAGACGAGGCCCTCGTCCCCGGTAGCGACGACTACCCCGTCGGAGACGGCTACGCCGTTGACGTCGAGGGAGGCCGCGAAGAACCAGACCCGCGTCCCGGCCTCCAGGTCGATGGCGTACACCCCGTCGGCGGTGTCGGTCTCGAACTGGGTGTTGCCGGCGCTCCCCACGTACACCGTGTCACCCTCTATCACCGGGTTGTTGAGCCATCCCTGCACCCCGACCTTGGCCCTCCAGAGGATGACCGGGTCGGTGATGGTGGGCGCGTAGACGCAGCCGGCCCGCTCGGAGGTGGCCTGGAAAGTGGTCCAGCGCAGGGGGTCGTTACTGGCCGGACAGGCAGCCTCCTCGCCCCCGCCGACGGTGGTGCTGCTGGTCTCGGGATACAGGATCGTGGGCAGGCTGCTGGTGGCCGCGAAGGTGGTGGCAGGGGTTTCTTCCGGGCCGGGGCGAGCCGCCCACCACCAGGCGGTGCCGCCGATGACGGCCAGGAGCACACCGGGGATCAGCCAGCGCCACCGGCTGCCCTGCTCGCGCGCGAAGACGGGGTCGCGCCGGCTGCGTCTTCCGGCGAAGAAACTCAATTGGTCGCGGCGCCTGCTCATAGGTGCTCGTCGCTCTCACCGTGAGGCTAGAGGCCCGGGGGAGTATTGGGCGGCTTATGGTCCGTCGGCGAGCGGGCCGGGGCCCGGATGCTCCCGTGGGCGCCGGGCGGACCGGTGCATCCACCCGTCCCGGCCCTCGTATCCTGGCCTTGTGCTCGGCAACGGCGAGATCGCCTCGGTGCTCCACGAGCTGGCCCGGCTCACCATCCTGGAGGACGGCAGCCCCCAGTCGTTCCGGGTGCGAGCCTATGAGGGGGCGGCGCGAACGGTCGAAGGGCACCCGGAGCCAGTAGCGGCGCTGAGCGAGAACGAGTTGGCCGGCTTGCGGTTGGTGGGCCGGGGCATCGCCCGGAAGGTCCGGGAGCTGGTCGAGACGGGGCATATCGCCGATCTCGACCGCCTGCGCGCCGCCTACCCGCCGGCCTTTCAGGATCTCACCCGGGTGCCGGGGGTAGGCCCAAAGACGGCCGTCGTCCTCCGGGAGCACCTGGGCATCGAGTCGGTGGCCGACCTGCAGGCGGCCGTGGAGGCGAGCGCGGTGAGAAGTGTGCCCGGGCTGGGGGCCAAGAGCGAGGAGAACATCGGGCGCGCCCTTGCGCGGCTGGAGGTGGGCGGCAAGGAACGGCGCACTCCTCTCGCCCCCGCCCTTCGGCTGGCAGAGGACGTGACGGCGGCCTTGCGCACGGTGCCGGGGGTAGTGCGAGCCGAGGCGATGGGGAGCCTGCGGCGATTCCGCGAGACCATCGGCGACATCGACGTGGTCGCCGCGGTGGAGGGCGGGCCGGAGGGGGTCATGGAACGTTTCGTCTCCATGCCTATGGTGGCCGAGGTGATTGCCCACGGGTCCCGCAAGTCGGCGGTGGTCTCGTCGGTGGGCATGCAGATCGACCTGCGGGTGGTGGAGCCGGCTCAGTACGGCTCGGCGGCG
>CAZJRF010000161.1:0-2798 GCA_964548475.1 uncultured Acidimicrobiia bacterium | reverse complement strand
TCATCTCGCTCTCGGAACGCCGCGGCCTAGGTAGCTACCTGGCCGAGGTGTGGCGGCGGCGCGACTTTGCGTGGCATCTGGCGATGGCGGCGGTGCGCGCCCGTCACAGCTCAACCGCCCTGGGATTGGTGTGGTGGCTGCTGGATCCGCTGTTGCTGGGAGCCGTCTTCCTGCTGGTGTTCGGGGTAATCCTCAACACCAGCCGGGGGGATCCGAACTACATAGGGTTTCTGCTTTCCGGCCTGTTCGCCTTCACCTACACCCGGGAGACCTTGACCGGCGGGGCGGCCGCCATCACCACCAATGCCCAACTGCTCGGCACGAAGCGGTTTCCCAGTCTGATCCTCCCCCTGTCGGCGGTGATCCAGGGGTTGACCGCCTTCATGTGCTCGCTCGTCCCCTTCTATCTGATTGCCGGACTGACGCACGGAGACTGGCCGGGGACCTACACCTGGGTGCTGGCCCCCGCGCTGGTGCTGCAGACGATGTTCAACCTGGGCCTGTCGCTGCTGGTGGCCCAACTGGTTGTCCCGATTCGCGACATAGGCAACCTGGTCGGCTATCTGAGCCGCATGTGGCTGTATGTATCTCCGGTGATCTTCCCGCTCGATCAACGCCTCCGGAACGCGCCGGCGGTCCTGGTGACGATCCTCCACCTCAACCCGATGGCCGCTCTGCTCGGCCTCTACCGGGGAGCGCTGCTGGGCCGGGAGATCGAGCCGTATCACTGGTGGGGCTCGGCCGCCTGGGCGGTGGGAACCCTGGTGATTGGGGTGGTGACCTTCCGGCGCATCGAGCCGAAGCTACCGAGGTACCTCGATTGACGGAGCACGAAGAGCCTCGCGCTCAACCTGGGTTGCCGGCCCGTGAGAGACGGGCTGGCAAGGCAGCAGGGCGGTCCCGACGGGAGCGGGAAGGCCGCCCGGGAACGGAACGGTCGCGGCCCAAAGCCCGGTCAAAGCCTGGTGAGGGCGGCCGACCTCGCGAGGATCGCCAGCCACCACCGCCGGGCACTCCCCCGGCTCTGATCGCCCGCGACATCACGGTGCGGTTCCGGCCCTACGCGGAGAGGCGGCCCACCCTGCACCGGCAGGGTCTGCGGGTGCTGCGGCGGGCGGCCACGCCGGTGGTCGCCCTGGACGGGGTCTCGCTGACCGTCGTCCGGGGACAAGCCCTGGGCATCATCGGGGCCAATGGGGCGGGGAAGTCCACCCTTCTGCGGGTGCTGGCGGGAACGCTGCCTCCCGACGAGGGGAGTGTGGAAGTTCACGGCGCGCAGCCTCCCACGCTTCTGTCTTTGGGGATGGGGTTCAACCGGAAGTTGTCGGGACGACGTAACGTGTATCTGGGGGGCATGGCCTCGGGGTTCAGCAAGGACCAGGTGGAAGCCATGTTTGACGACATAGTCGAGTACTCGGAGTTGGGCGAGGCCATCGAGCGGCCGATGGGCACCTACTCGTCGGGCATGTTTGCCCGCCTCGCGTTTGCCATCGCTATGCGCCAGGAGCCGGACATCTTGCTGCTCGACGAGGTGATGTCGGTGGGCGACGAGGCCTTCAAGCGCAAGAGCAGCGAGACCATGAGCACCCTGCTGGGCAAGGCCGGGGCGGTGGTGATGGCCTCGCACGGCCTGGGACGCCTGCAGGAGTTCTGCGACACCTTCGCCTGGTTGGAGCGAGGGAAGCTGATGGCGGTGGGGCCGCCGCGCGAGGTGACGGACATGTACCGGCGTCACATTGGGGTGCCGGCACAGGGGGAGGACGATGACTGACGGTCCCCGCCGGCCGCGGCGGAGGAAGGCGGCAGGAGGGGAGCTGATCGTGGCCGGGTTCCACCGTAGCGGGACCTCCGCCGCCGCCCGCTTGCTGCATCACGCCGGGGCCCACATGGGCGACGAACTGGTGGGTGCCCGGCTCTCCAACCCCTTCGGGCACTATGAGGATTCGGCGGTGGTCGGCCTGCACGACGCCCTCCTGGCCGACCACGGCCTCACCTGGCAGGTGGACGAGCCCTTCGCTCCTGTGTTGTCGCCCCGTCGCCGGGATCAGCTGGAGGCCTTTGTGTCCGGCCGGCGAGAGGGACATCCCCTGTGGGGTTTCAAAGATCCGCGCGCCTGCCTGTTCCTCGAGGTATGGAAGACGCTGCTGCCGGAGGGACGGGTGGTGATTGTCTATCGCCACTATGCAGGAGCGGTGGCATCTCTGCATCGGCGGGAGGCGCGCCTGGTCCTGGCCGGGCAGGCACCCGACGGCCTGCACCGCCGGTTCTGGCAGGTGCCGGCCCTGGGGTTGCGCATGTGGCTGGTACACAACCAGGCCCTGCTCGACTTCGCGGCCGCTCACCCGGGCGACGTGCTGGCCGTGTCGTTCGACGCCTTGCGGGCGGGGGTGCCGGTGCTGGGGATGATCAAGGCTCGCTGGGGCCTGGCGGTGCGGCCGGTTGCCACCTTCGAGTCGGTCGAGCCCGGCTACCCGCCTCCCGAGCGTGAGCCGCTGCGATCGGCGACGAAGGAGTTGATCGAGGAGGCGGAGGGGGTGCTCGCCGCCCTGCGGGAGCTGGTCGCGGAGACCGCCGGGGAAGGAGCGATCGGTGATTGAGGACCCGGGCCCGGAGGAATTGGTGGAGGCGCTGCAGATGGAGAACGACCTGCTCGCGGCCGAGGTGAAAGCGCTGCGGACCGAACTGGCCTCTGGGCAGACCGAGCAGGAGGATCCTTCCGCCCGCCTCGTCTCGGCGGAGCGCCTGGAGCGGCTGACCCAAGCCGAGCGGGACCTGAAGTGGCTGTTGCGGCGGCTGGG
>CAZJRF010000160.1:0-2959 GCA_964548475.1 uncultured Acidimicrobiia bacterium | reverse complement strand
CTAGGTGTCTCCGGGGCTCGCTGCGCTCGACCGGCAGCTCAAGGCCGACAGGCCCAGAAGAACCACGGCTCCAGCCCGGAGGCCACCGACTCCGCCACCAGCCAGGCGGCTGCGGCGACGTTCGCCTCCGGGTCGTCTGGGCCGGCACCCGGGAACCCGGCAGCGGCCGCCCTCTCCGGCCAGTACAGGGGGTGGTGCTGGAACAGCCCGGCCGTCCCGCTCAGGGGGTTGACCACCGCCGGGTCGCCCAGGCTCTCACAGGCGATGACGGCCAGGGCCTGGTCCACGAGGCCGGCCGGGAAGTAGTGGGCCACCAATGCCCGCCACCTCTCCACCGCCACGGAGAAGGTAGCGCTCCCGGATCCGGGCACGGTGGTCGTGGTCGTAGTGGCCGGGGCGGCGGAGGTGCTGGTCGTACCATCGTCGGCGCCGGTCGAGCTTCCTGCCGGCAACGTCGAACTCGTAATCGCCCGGGTCTCTCGCTCTTGCTGAAGCCGCGCCGCCTCCTGCAACTCCCAGGCGGTGCGCTGTCTCTGGTACTCCGCCTCGGCCGCGACCAGGGCCGGTCCGGCCGCCGCTTCCAGATCCGCCAGCCGCTCCGCCGTCAGTTGTTGCACGGCCACCCGTGCCTGCAACTGTTCCCGGCACCGCTCCAGATCCTCCAGCGCCGCGCGCAGAGCGTTCACCGCTTCGCTATCGGCCCGGCCGACGGCTGCCGCGTAGGTCGCGCGCAGCAACCGTTCATCGCCGTTGCCGCCCCAGACGCCGGCCGTGACGTAGAGGATCCTGGCTCGCTCCCGCACCGCCTGGCGCGCCTCGGCCAGCGCCAATTGCCCGGCCGCCACCTCCCCGATCAGCTCCTGCAGCACCGCCCGCTGCTGCTGCTCGAGGGCGTAAGCCGCCCGCCAGGCCGCCCCCACCTCCCCCGCCTCCGTGCGGGCCTTCTCCAGATCGGCGGCCGCCCGCGCCACGTCTTGCTCGCTTACCCGGGCCAGGGCCGGCGGGGAGACAAGAAGCACCAGCAGCAAGGCCAGGAAGCCCCACCGCGTCACGAAGTGCGCCCTCACCCGAACCAGGCTACCGATCCCCGCCGGCAACGGGCCGGGGAGGCCGGGTCCGTCGCCGGAGGGCCTCAGCGCATGATGGCCGCCGGGCCCAGCAGTTCCCGCAGTTCGGCGTAGAGAGCAGTCCGGGGCTCGACCCGGTGCTCGTCACCCAGGCGCACCACGGTCTCCTCATCCCCGGTCAGGTGCAGATACACCGGGGCCACCCCGGGGTGGTTGGCCAGCACTCCCCGCAGGCGGGCCGCCAGGTCGCGCGACATGCGCGCGGCGGGCACTTGGAGCCGCACCGTGGGGCCTGCCGATAGATCGGGCTCGGCCAATGATTGGGCCACCAGCTTCACGCCATCGCCCCGCTGGTCCACCCGCCCGCTCACCACCAGCACCACGTCGGGACGCACCCGATGGCCGTGCTCGGCGGTGGTACGCGGGAAGCACACGACCTCAACGCTTCCCTCGAGGTCTTCCAAACCGAAGATGAGCATCAACTCACCGCTGCGGGTATAGCGGCGGCTGATCCCGGCCACGATCCCCCCGACGGTGACCGCAGACCCGTCCCTCTCCTCTGTCAGGGCGGTGATGGACGTGGTGGCGGCCGCCCTCAGCGCCGCCTCGACTCCGAACAAGGGATGGTCGGACACGTAGAGGCCGAGCATCTCCTTCTCAAAGGAAAGCAGCACGGGCTTCTCCCACTCGGTGTCCGGCACCGCCGTCAGCTCCGCCTGCAGAGTGGGCTCCTCGGCCCCGAACAGCGAGTACTGGCCCATGTCCTCGGCCCGTCGCCGGGCGATGGCCGCATCGATCACCTGCTCGTGCACCAGCAGCAGGCCCTTGCGGGGAGCCCCGGTTGCGTCGAAGGCCCCGGCCTTGATCAGCGACTCCACCGTGCGCTTGTTCAGCACCGACATGTCGACCCGCCCCACGAAGTCGGCAAAATCGGCAAAGGGGCCATGCTGCTGCCGCTCTCGGGTGATGAGGTCCACCACCCCCTCCCCCACATTGCGCACCGCCGACAGCCCAAAGAGGACCACGCCGTCGCGGGCCACGAAGTCCGACTCGGATCGATTCACATCGGGCACGAGAACCCGCAATCCCATGGATCGGCATTCGTTCAGATAGACGGCGGTGCGGTCCTTGTCCCGCTTGGACGAAGTGAGCAAGGCGGCCATGTACTCCGCCGGATAGTGCGCCTTCAACCAGGCCGTCTGGTAGGCGATCAGCGCATAACCGGCAGCGTGCGACTTGTTGAACCCGTAGCCGGCGAAGTGGGAGATGTCCGTAAAGAGGCGACTGGCCAGGGCCGCGGGATGCCCCTGGGCGGTACAGCCCTGTACGAACTGCTCCTCCTGGCGGGCCATGACTGCCGGGATCTTCTTGCCCATGGCCTTGCGGAGAGTGTCGGCCTCGACCATGGAGTACCCGGCCATGATCTGGGCCGCCTGCATGACCTGCTCCTGGTACACCATGATCCCGTAGGTCTCCTCGAGTACCCCGGCCAGATCCGGGTGCGGGTACTGCACCGGGGCCCGCCTGTTCTTGCGGTCGGCGTACAGGTTGTGCGTGCCGGCTCCCAGCGGGCCGGGCCGGTACAGCGAGACCAGGGCGATGATGTCCTCGAACCGGTCGGGGCGCAGGCTCCGCATCAGCGCCCGCATGCCGGTTCCCTCCAGCTGGAATACGCCCATGGAGTCGCCCCGGGAGAGCAGGGCATACACCTCGGGATCGTCGAGTGGCACCCGGTCGATGTCGGGGCGCCCCCCGGTGTTCTCGGCGATCAACTCCAGCCCCCGCTCGATCGTGGACAGGTTGCGCAGCCCCAGGAAGTCCATCTTCAGCAGCCCGAGGTCCTCGATGGCGTGCATCTCGTACTGCGTGACGACCTCCGCCCCTTCGCCCTT
>CAZJRF010000159.1:0-3029 GCA_964548475.1 uncultured Acidimicrobiia bacterium | reverse complement strand
TTCTAACCTGCGGCGAGAAAACCACGCTATAGCCTGCCCTTCTTGCCCTTGCGCTTGCCCAGTAGGAAGAACAGGGCAATCACCAGCACCACCGCCACGGCCACCACCACCGCACCGTGCGCCGCCTGGGTGGTCTCCTCGACGGTTCCCTGGATCTCTCGCAGCTTCGCCTCGAGGTCGGCTTTCTCCACTCTCACTTGGCGGCCCTCCACCCGATGATCCCGGCCACCCCCAGCAAGCCGATGGCGGCCAGCACGTAGCCGAACCCGCTCCAGATGCGGCCGTCGGGGAGGGCATCCACGATGAGCCTCATCCCCGCCACCGCCAGGAACACTGCCGCCACGCTGAAGAGGAGGGCGGCCCCGAACCCAAAACCGGCCGCTCTTCCCAGCGCCTTGGCAGGTTCCAGGGTGCGCTGTTTGGTGTATTCCTTGGCCAGCTCGACGAACTCGCCGACCTGTTGGGGGAGCTCTCTCGCCTTTGCCACTACATACCTTCCCGGCCGAGGAGCCGCAGCAGCAGCTCCGCTTCTCTGTCGAGCACGGCTCTCGCTCGGCGCAGCCGATCGGAGGCAGTGCCCGCCTCGAGTATCTCCTGCACCTCGAGACTGCTGATCTGTAACACAGAGGCTACCTCATGTGAGGCGCTCACCGGGTCCCGGCTGAGCCCGGCAAGCCCCGGTCCGCTCTCCCCCGCCTCCCCTCGCAAGGCCAGGTAGCGCCGCATGGCCCGTTCTACCTTGGGGAGAAGGAAGTCGGCGCCGGGCCCGGGTTCGGCCAGTTCCACCGCCTCGACCCACCGGCGTCCGTGCTCGCAGCGCGCCTCGGCCAGTCGTATCAGGGCCCGGCCGTGCAGCCGAACCAGCGATAGCTCCGGGCCCAGCCGACGCACTCCTTCGACCTCTGCCAGGGTCGCAATGCGCCGGTCGGTCTCCCCCAGGTGCCCGCCGGGCGACCGCACCAGCGCCACCTGCTCTGCCTCCTTCAGATGCGGGTCGGTGGAGGGCAAGGCCGCCTGCGTGCCCGGCACCAGGGCTCGCGGTACGGCGAGGAGGGGCAGGGACCACCGTTTCACCCCCGGATTGTACGTCGTCGGTTCCCGGGGCATCGGCGCCTTGACAGGTAGGCTCGCCGGGCATGAGCACCTTCGGCGGGAGCGAGCCTGCCGATTCCGCTGCGATCGTCCGCCGCAACATCCGGTGGGTGATGGGCGGGCAATCGGCGTCGCTCTTCGGGGACTATGTTGCCCTGCTGGCCCTTCCCCTGTTCGTGGTGTACCTGACCGGGTCGGCTCTGGACCTGGGGCTCACCACCGCTCTGGAGACGATCCCGACGCTCTTGTTCGGCTTTGCCGTCGGGGTTCTGCTGGACCGGGCCCGCCTGCGCCGGACTCTGATCATCGCCGACCTGGGACGGGCCTGGGTCTTCCTGGCCCTCGCGCTGGCGGCGGCGGCGGGGGTGGCCGAGGTGTGGATGGTCTTCCTTGCCGCTTTTGTGGTCGGCAGCCTCACGGTTACCTTCGACTCCGGGTTCCAGGCCTGGCTCCCGACCCTGGCCGCCGACGACGCCCTGGTTCTGGTGAACAGCCGTCTTCAGTTCGTGCGCAGCCTGGCCTGGACGCTCGGGCCGCCTCTGGCTGGCTTCCTGGCCGGCAGCGCGGGCGGGTTCCAGGTTGCCTTCGGCCTGAACGCGGCCACCTTTGTGATCTCCGCTCTCAGCCTCTTGATCCTGGTGGAAGTGCACCCGCGTCCGGTGCCGGTGCGGGAGCCGTGGCTTCTTTCTTTTCGTGAGGGCATGGCCTGTCTCTGGCGGCTCCCGACCCTTCGGGCCGCGACGCTGAGCGGAACCGCGGCCAACCTCGTCTTCGTTCCCATGGAGGCCCTGCTGGTCCTCTTCTGCCAGGAGCAACTGGGGCTCACCCAGGCTGCCCTGATCGGATGGTTCTTCGGCGGGCATTCGCTTCTGGGCGCCCTGGGAGTCATGGCCGCCCCCCGCCTGGCGCCGCTCCTCGGCCTGGGCCGTACCTTCGTCTGCGGGCTGGCGGCTATGGGGGTGGGCTTCTTCGCTCTCACCATCGCCGCGCCGGCCCTGAAAGAGCTCTCCCCGGTGCTGACCACCATCGTGGCCATCTTCCCGGCGGGGCTGGCGGTCACCGGGGTGTCGTTCCTGAACGTCGCCTTCACCACGCTGCGCCAGCAGCTGCCGCCTCCCCAGCTACGCGGGCGGGTGATCGCCGCGTCCCGGACGCTGGCCTGGGCCGGGCTGCCGGTCGGGGCCGTGCTCGGCGGGGCGGCCGGGCAGGCCTTTGGTTTGCCGGTGGTCTACGGCGGCGCCTCCCTCACCATCGTGGCCATGGCCCTGGCCCTCACCGGCACGACCATCTGGCGTGCCCGGGGGCCATCTGTCGACTCCCCGGTCTGATTCCCGCCTGCCGCCCCGGTGGGCCTAGCCGGGGAGGACTCCCATGGCCTCCAGCATCGCACGGGCCATGGCCCGATGCCCCAGTTCGTTCGGGTGCAACGTGCCGGTCGTCTCCCACCGGGTTACGGGGCCCTGCAGAACGGCCGACTGGGCGGCCGTTCGATACCAGGACACTCCCGGCCCATCCGGTTCGCCGGCGGGATCCATCTCCGCCGGGTGCCGGTACCAGTGGTCCAGGAAGAGCCCGGGGAAAGCGCCGGTGCCGCCGTCAGGCTCGCCGCCCGTGGTTCGCCCGTAGGACGGGGGCGTCCCGCAGTAGTCGTGTCCCGCCCCGAATGCCGCCGCCACTCCACTCACATAGGTCCAGCCGTGCCGGGACGCAGCCTCAGCCAACACGCGGTTCAGCGGTTCCAGCACCAGCAAGCGGGCGGCGGCTTGTTCGGCAGTGTCTATCTCGTGAAAGCCGAAAGGCGGTGTCAGGTCTCCCGCTATCTTGGGGGCAGAGCCCGCCGGCGGGCCCGCCCGTCGGGTCGGGGTACTCCAACAGGTAGACGGCCGATGCGTCCAGGCCGATGGTCAGCTTGCCCGGAGGCGTCTCCTCGGACATCC
>CAZJRF010000158.1:0-3102 GCA_964548475.1 uncultured Acidimicrobiia bacterium | reverse complement strand
CCATACGCGCTCGCCCGCCTGGCCGGCGGCACCAGATCGGCCACCCCGGCCCGCAGCGTGCTCTCCTGCACCCCCATCGCCATGCCCCAGATCACCACGCCGGCGACGGCCGGGACTGCGGTCCCGCTGAAGGCGAGCACGGTGCCCAGCCCGGCCAGGACGGGCAGAACCGACAGCACCCGGAAACCGACACGGTCGTAGAGGTGACCGGTGGCCAGGGCGGCCAGCGCATCCACTCCCATGGCCAGCGCGTAGATCAGGGGCACCGCCGCCGCAGGCACCAGGCCCCGCGCCGACAGGTGGTAGCCGATCAGCCCGAAGGTGGCATAGCCCGCCATGGTGAGAGCGGTGAAGACCGCGTATCGCCAGAAGGCGGGCGGCAGGCGGGCGGGTGCAGCGTCCGCGGCCCGGTCCGCCCCGTCCGGGTCTTCGTAGGCCGAGGGCTCGGGAACCCGGCGGGCCAGCCAGACCAGGATGACCATCGCAGCCAGCCCCGGCCCCGCCAGCAGGGCAAAGCCCAGGCGGTACCCGCCGGTGGCGGCCAGGGCGGCGGCGACTAGCAAAGGCCCCAGGAAAGCCCCCGTCTGGTCGAGGGCCTCATGGACGGCGAAGGCCTTCCCCCGGCCGGTGCGGCTCCCGGCGTTGGCGAGCAGGGCGTCCTTGGCCGGGCTGCGCACCGCCTTGCCGACCCGCTCCACGATCAGCAGGATGGCCGCCCCGGCCAGGCCCACCGGCAAGGCCAGGGCGGGCACGGCCACCACGGTGATCAGGTACCCGCCGAGGGCCCAGGCCCAGTAGCGGCGGCTCCGGTCGGCGGCCGGACCACTCACCACCCGCAGCACCAGGCCCGCCGCCTCCCCGGCTCCCGTCACCGCCCCCACCAGCAACGCCGAGGCGCCCAGCGACCCGAGGAAGGGCCCGGCCACCGAGCGCGCTCCCTCATAGACGACGTCGACCAGCAGGCTGACCACCCCGAAGGCGACCACGAACCGCCATGGGGAGAGCCGAGGCTGGCCTGCCTGTGAACCGGTGGTCATTCCGTTCCGTCCTCGCGGCCCGGCGGTCGCACCGCCCGAACCGCGACGAAACCTACCGCGGGACGTCTCGCTAACCCGTACCCGCCGGAGCAGGGCCGCCTCTGCCGGCCGGGGCCCGACCGTCAGACGCTCTCCTCGACCGGCGCCTGGAACGACGCTCGCAGGGTGGCCCGGCGCCGAGGTTGGGCCACGTCCCGCACCCCCAGCGAGATGAGATAGAAGGAGGCGCAGAACAGGGAGAGCGCGATCGAGGGGGCCAGCAGTGCGCTCCAGGCCATGATGTTCAGGTATTGCAGGAGATCGACCCCAATGAAGATCATCACCCCCCAGTTGAGCATGTCGTGCCCGTAGGCCAGGTAGGAGGCGAACCCGTTCGCCACCACCGCCCCCACCACTGCGGTCAGCATCGAGACCGCCGCCAGCGGGACGAGATGGGGGACGACGTGGTGGATCATCAAGTAGTAGCGACGGGCTCCGGCCACCCGCGCCGCCTGCACGAACTCCCGGCCCATGACGGTGAGGGCGTGGCTGCGCAGGACGATGGCGGCGGTCGACCCGCCGACGAGGAGGCCGTAGAAGAGACCGAACCGCCACGGGCTCAGCAGGGCCCCGAAGGTGCCGGCGCCCACGACGATCATCACCAGCGGCGCCGGGAACAACAGCAGCATGTCGGAGATCCGGCTCATGACCGCATCCACCTTCCCCCCCGCCACCGCCTGGATCGAGGCGTAGCCCACCCCCACCAGTGCGGTCGTCAGTGCGGCCACCAGTCCGACCACGAAGGTGGGCCGGGCGCCGGCCAGCAGCATGGAGAAGATGTCCCGGCCCAGCGGGTCGGTGCCCAGCAGATGCCGGGCAGAGGGCAGCGCCGGCTGCTGGCGGACCTCGACCATGTCCCCCACCTTGGCCCGCAAGTTGACGAGCCGGGCTTCGAACAGCAGGACCTCGGTGGCCGGGTCGGTGACCCGTTCCACCACCGTCTTCATGGTGATGGGAGCGTCGTATCCGATGACCGGGTCGTACACCCGGTGCTGGTTCTTCCAGACCGTCGCCATCAGCACCGGGTGGGCAACCAGCATGGCCAGGAACAGGCCCAGCAGCACCAGCCCGATCACGGCCAGGCGGTTGGCCCGCAAGACGCCCCAACTCCGGGCCCACATGCGGAGGCGGGCCGCCAACCGGCCGCGGGGTCGCTCAGTCAACCCCCACCTCCAGCCGGCCCGTGCGGTAGCGGATGCGGGGGTCGAGTACTGCGTGCAGCACATCCACCAGCAGCCGCGCCAACAGCGACAGCACGCCTACCACCACCAACGCCCCGACTACCACCCCGGTGTCCTGGTTCTGGACGGCCCGGAAGATCAGGTTGCCCAGGCCGCCGGGCACGTCGAACACCAGCTCCAGGATCGCCAGACCGGACAGGAAATACGGGATGCTCACCACCAGGCGGGAGAGCACCGGCAGGATGGCCGCCCGCGCCGCATGCCGGTCCCGGATGCGGCGTTCCGGGAGGCCCTTGGCCCGGGCGGTGGTGACGAAATCGGCATTGACCGCATCTTCCATAGCGGCCTCGGTCACCAGTTGGATCTCGCCGTAGAAGAGCAGCACCACTCCGGTGATCAGCAGCAGCATCGTTCCCATCAGGTCCACCGCGTGCGAGCGCCACCCGAACAAAGTCGCCACCAGCCAGGGGCCCCCGAGCAGCAGCCCCACCAGCACGCCCAGAGGCAGACCCCGGCGGCGCCTCCACCAGATCAGCCGGTCGACCACCACCACCACTGCCAGCACGATGAGCATGGCCAGCATCATCCGCCAGAGGATGTCGGAGGCGGTAGGCATCGCCTCTCCACCCTCGAGGTCGCCGAACAAGCTCGGCAAACGCCACCGATCGCTCTCCATGTGGGTCACGGTGATAAAGGTGGCCTCGGTCGTGATGCTGCGCAGCCCCCGTTCCAGCAGGAAGGCCAGCGAAGGGGGGAAGACCGTGAAGAACAGCACCGCCAGGAAGGTGCTGGTCCCCCGGAAGGTTCCCCGGCCCCTCCAGGCCGCCGCTCGCCCCAGCCAGTTG
>CAZJRF010000157.1:0-3157 GCA_964548475.1 uncultured Acidimicrobiia bacterium | reverse complement strand
TGCGGCGCCGCGACCTCCGGCGACCCTCCGGTCCCAATTCTGCTTGCAGCTCTCTTCTTTTTACGCCGGCGTAAGTAAACCAGACGCGCGGTCAGCAGGGCGTGGGGGCCCTGGGGCTCGGCGCCGAAGTGTGAGCCGTCGGGCGCCCGGGCGCCGGAGCCCGCATCCCTAGTCCGCCTGCTGGAAAGCGGCGAAGAGGGCGGCGAACTCCGTCTGTTGCTCGCGGGGGATCAGAGCGAGGAGATCGGGCGGGGTCACCGCGAAGACGGCCGACCCTTCCGCCAGGATGGTGCCGGGTTCGGAGGCGGCAGCCAGGGTGGCGGTGAGCCGCACCTTCCCGTCGGGCAAGTCCTCGACGATCGCCGCTTCGCCGACCAGCGGCGTGTCGACGAAGATCGGGTGCCGGAACCGCTGCTCCATCTGGACGGTGATGTGGGCGCATCGCCGGAATCTCAGCAGGCACCATTTCATCAGATCGTCGAAGACGGTGGCGATGATCCCCCCGTGGACGAACCGCTCGGCTCCCACGTACTCCCCGGAGATGGTGAACCGGGTCTGCAGCCGGTCCGGCCCGGCCACGTCGAAGCTCAATCGGAGCCCCTTAGGATGATGCGGGTCACAGCCGAAGCAATGAAAGTGCGGCAGTGCTTGCAGCCACCGGTCGCTGTCGGGCACGGCGATCACCCCTCTCGTCCGGGCTGCAGGCGCTTCTTCATCGGCTGGTAGGGAAGATTGGCGCCATCGAAGTTGTTCATCGTGCGCACGCCGGTGGAGGGCCGGTAGCCGAGCGCCTGGTAGAAGGGGACGGCGTACAGGGTCGAGGCCACCTTGGCCACCATGGTGCCCCGGTTGCGGCAGTCCTGCTCGAAGCGTTCCGCCAACCGGCGTCCCACCCCCCGGCGGTGGTGAGACCCGGCCACGAACAGGCTCTGCAGCACCACCCGCTGCCGGTGGTCGAGGCGGCCGCCGCGCAGCACCCCCACGATGGCGCCGCGGTCTTCGGCGATCAGCACCAACGGAGCGGCGATCGCCCGGGCGATGGCCGCCCGCCGGGCAGGATCCGCCGACCGGGCGAACCGGAACGGCCCCAGCAGAGCGGCCCGCTGCTCGGGGGTGGCAAAGGCCAGGTTGAACGCCGAGTAGGTGCGCGCGATCAGCCGCCCGACCTCCAGGGCGTCGTCTTCTCGATAGGTGCGGATCGTGATCACGGTCTCCGGCATCGACACGGGTCTCGGCCCCACGCTACCCCGGCAGGCCCGAGCTGGCCCGCACAACCAACTGCCCCGGTTTCCGCAAGCGGCCCGCGGGCGTTGAGCGGGTGAGACACCCAGCCTGATGGCCCGATGAGATTACGGCAGCAGACTCAAGACTCGATGGCCCGGGCCTTTCGCGGTCGCCATGCCTGAGCATCCCACCCAGCAGACTTCCGGCCCGACGAGCCTGCGCAGCCGAGCGTATGCTGGGATGGGTTCGGGTCGAGCCGGAAGCCTCCCAGTCAGGGATCGGGCACCGGTGAACCCGTCCGGGAAGGGGGTTCTGCGTGAGGTCATGTGCTATGCACCTCAAGCCTCTCGTCACCATTGACTGCCGACCTCACTAGCTAGAGAGGACCCGCGTCATGTCCCTGTACTTCGCTCTGCACACGCCCATCGGGGATCCGGTCGCCGGATGGGAGATCTTCGCCAAGGAGGCACCCGCCCTGGCGGCTGCGATGGAAGCCGGGCGGACTCCGGCGAAAGCCATCACGACCTGGAATCCCTCTGCCTACGGCCGGCCCGAGTACGTCTTCTGCCTCTGGGAGGCGCAGAAGCCGGAAGATGTGATGACCATCCTGCGCGAGAGCGGCCTCGCCGAAATCGTGACCACCGATTTGATGCAGGTCGACGCCATCGACTGGAAGGAGCTGGCCCGGGCGGCGGAGTAGAGAGCCGGTTTCCTGAGGCGTGGGGGCCGGGATTGGATCCGGCCGTTGGCCGGTGGCCGACGCCATCGTGGGGTGATTGCCGCTCGCCTGTGTGAGCCAGCCACCGGGGTCTGGCGACTGGAGCTCTTGTCCGATCCGCCTTTTCGCGTCCCGGAGCCAGGTCAGCCGGAGGCCCCCAACAGGTCGGCGTCGGTGACGGCGAAAATGGCAAGCGGAGGCTCGATGCCGGCGTACTCACCCAGGGCCCAGGCCTCGGACGCGAGCAGCCGGATGCGGGCCGGGTCGTCGAGGGTCACCACGAGGAGTCGGCCGTCGTAGGCCAGGACCCACTCCCAGTTCGGGGCCCAGATTGCCTCGATTCCGTAGTCGGGCGGCACGTCGGCCGACCACAGTGTGCGTGACACGCCATCGGCCCTGGTGAGCACCAGCCGGGCGGTATTCGCCTGCAGGTCGGTGCCGATCTGCTCCCCCGTGGGGGCGACCGTCGCACCCTGCCCGAACGGAGCTTCCGGGAGCTGAGCGGCGGGGACGTCTTCGACCTCCCCGGTGCGGACATCCACGATCTTCTGCCAGGCCGCGACCAAGGGCTGATCGGGGGACCGGGAGAACATCGTGACCTCGAGCTGCCCGCCGGGCAGAAAGGCGAACTGGGGGCCGACTTCGTGCTCCTCCTGGGTGATGCAGAGCACCTCGCGAGATGGTGCGCCGGCTGCGGCCACCACCTGCACGCAGCCCTCTGTGACCTGAGTCTTTTCCTTCTCGTCCATGGCGAAGTAGGCGACCGTGCCGTGGAGCGACGGGTCGGGATCGTCGGCCAGCGATGGGAACTCGGGAACGGGCCGACCGAAAGCGATCAGGTCCCGCACCAGGAAGAACCCGCCCACCACCAGCGCGATGACGATTGCTCCCACGACAAACGGCCAGATTGGTCTCTGGTCGGAAGGGGGGTTGTTGGCCATTGTGCGACCTCCCGCCGCTCATCCCCGGGCGCCGGGGAGGAGCATGCTCCCCGGCCTGTGTCCATTATCGGAACGCTATGTCTCCCGGGTCCGGCCGGCTATCCGGGATCACCCCGACCTCACCCTCGTAGCTGGCCGGGGTGGTGAGAGGGGGCCACCCCGAGCCATGTCGGTGGATCGAGTCAGGCTGAGCGAGGCGCCGGAGGCCGAAGCTCCCGGTCTCCTCGCCCGGTCCGGCACGTCGTTTGACCGGTGGGGAGCTGCGCCTGCGGGT
>CAZJRF010000156.1:0-3173 GCA_964548475.1 uncultured Acidimicrobiia bacterium | reverse complement strand
CCTCCACCGTCTCAACCGACTCCACCGGGGTGCGCTCGTAGATCTCCACGCCCAGCCCGGCCGCCGCATCCCGCCAGCACCAGGCCAGCTTGGCCGGGTTCAGGATGCCGCAGTTGGGCTCCCACCAGGCCCCACCCACGTACAGGGGGCTGTTGACCCGCTCGCGCAGCTCGTGGGGGTCGATGAGCCAGATGCCGCTGATGCCCAGCTTGTGGACGAGCTCGATCTCCTTGTACAGCCGTCGGCGGTACTTCTCGGAGGTGGCCACCCACAGGTAGCCGGGATGCTCGTAGTCGCAATCGAAGCCGAGCTTGCCGACCATCTCCCGCACCAGGTTCACGGCCCGCTCGGCATAGTGGTGGGCTTCCACCGCCCGCGCCTTGCCGAAGCGCAGGGCGGTCAGGGAGTGCATCATGCCGATCTTGGTCATGGAGAACCCACCGTTGCGCCCGCTGGCCCCCGAGCCGACCACGTCGGCCTCCAGCAGAGCCACCCGGAGGCCCGGCTCGGCCTCCTTCAGGAAGTAGGCGCTGGTCAGGCCGGTGTAGCCGGCGCCGACGACGGCCACGTCCACTTCGATGTCGCCGTCGAGGGCCGGACCCGGTGCGTACGGGCGGGTGGTCAGCCAGTAGGACTTCTCGGTGAAGGGGACATCCGCCATTTCCCGCTCCTTTGGTTGCAGCGAGAATCGACCCTACTCCCTCCCCCGCGGCAGCGGGGGAGGGTTGGGGTGGGGGTGTCGTTGGCCCCCGCGGCAGCGGGGGAGGGTGGGAGTGGGCCCGGCTCGCGGGTTTGCCCGCTCTGCGCTCGCTTCGCGAGCGCGTCTCCCCCGCCGCCGCGAGGGAGACGACGACTTCCTGCCCGCGGCGGAGGCCGTTCAGCGGCGGGTGGGAGCCACCCGGGTGGCGAAGCGGATGATCTCCCCGATGACCTCGAGGCGGTTGATCTCGTTGACCAACTCGTGGCGCGCCCCGGGGAACACCCGGATGGCGAGGTCCCCGGTGGGGAGACGGCAGGCGGCCTCCAGCGAAGTGCGGTAGTACACAAAGGGGTCGGCCTTGCCGTGCAGCACCAGCACCGGCATGGTCAGCCGGCCGGCTTCGGCGTTGAAGCGGTCGAGGGCCACCACCTCCGCCTCCAGCAAGGGCCGCTTGTAGCGCCCGCGGTAGACCAGTGGGTCGGTGCTGTAGTTGTGCACGGCGGCCGGGTCCCGACTCATACCCGACCAGTCGGTGGGGGAATCAGGCATGGCCGGCTCGCGCAGCACGTCGCGGGCCCAGGTCCAGTCGCCGATGACCGCTCCCAGCAGTACCAGGCCGGCCACCCGCTCGGGGTGCCGCTGGGCGTAGCGGGAGGCCAGCAGGCCGCCCATGGAGTGGCCGATGAGGATGAGGGGTAGGCCCGGATGCTCGCCGGCGGCGATGTCGGCCAGGGAGGCCAGGTCGTCCACCACGTGCTCGAAGTCGGTGATCAGGGCCCGCTCGCCGTCGCTGTGCCCGTGCCCCAGGTGGTCCTCGGCGTACACCGCCGACCCGGCCGCCACCAGGATCTCGGCCAGGTGGGTGTACCGGGCGGAGTGCTCGGCGTAGCCATGCACGATCATCACCAGGCGGTGGGGCGGTGTGGCCGGAGTCCAGGCGCGGTAGAAGACGCTGCCCTCGCTGCCGGGAAAAGTGGACTCGCGGGTGGTCATGGCGACAGCTGTCTCTGTTCGAGCCTTTCGAAGACGACCGCGGCTTGCTCCAGGTGGCGCTTCGGGTCGAAGCAGGCGGCCAGGGTCTCCGCGTCGAGGGTGGCTCTCGGGTCGGCGGCGAGCACCTCCCGCAGGTGCTCGCCACTCTCGGTGGCCCGACGGGCGGCCTCCTGCACCAGGCGGTAGGCGCGATCGCGGGGCATCCCCGCCCGGGCCAGGGCCAGCAGCACCGCCTGGCTGTACACCTGCCCGCGAGTGGCCTCCAGGTTCTGCGCCATATGGTCGGCATGCACCTGGAGCCCATCGACGAGCGCGGTCATGCGGGCCAGGGCGAAGTCCGCCACCAGGCAGGCGTCGGGCAGGGCCACCCGCTCCACCGAGGAGTGGCTGATGTCCCGCTCGCCCCACAGGGCCACGTCCTCCAGGCCGGCCGTCGCCCAGCCGCGCAGCAGGCGGGCCAGGCCGGTTATGTTCTCGGCGGCGATCGGGTTCCGCTTGTGGGGCATGGCCGACGAGCCCTTCTGGCCGGTGCGGAAGGCCTCCTGTACCTCGCCGATCTCCGAGCGTTGCAGATGGCGCAGCTCCACCGCGAAGCGCTCCAGGGTGGCGCCCACCAGGGCGAGGGTGGAGAGGAACTCGGCGTGGCGATCGCGGGCCACCACCTGGGTGGAGGCGGGTTCGGTCGCCAGGCCCAGCCGGTCGCAGACGAAGGCCTCCACGGCCGGGGTGACGTGGGCGTAGGTGCCCACCACCCCGCTGATCTTGCCTACCGCGACAGATGCCGCGGCACGCTGCAGTCGGGCATGTGCGCGGGCGGCCTCGAATGCCCACCCGGCCAGCTTGAGGCCGAAGCTGGTGGGCTCGGCCCACATGCCGTGGGTGCGTCCCACCATCAAGGTGTCCCGGTACTCCAGGGCGCGCCGCTTGAGCACCGTGAACAACTCGGCCACCCGGCCGAGAAGCAGGTCGGCGGCATCACGCAGCAGCACCGCCAGAGCGGTGTCCAGAACGTCGGAAGAGGTGAGGCCGTAGTGCACCCACTCCCCGCCCGGGCCGACCCCCTCCGCCATCACGTCCACGAAGGCGGCCAGGTCGTGCCCCGTCTCCTGCTCCCGGGCCCGCCAGGCGGCCGGGTCCACCTCGGGAGCGACCCGCACTGCTGCCGCTACCTCCGGGGAGGCGACTCCCTCTGCTGCCCAGGCGTCCACCACCAGGGCTTCGATCTCCTGCCAGATGGCCAGGCGGTGCTCCTCGCTCCACACCGCCGCCATCTCGGGCAGGCAGTAACGCTCGATCATCCCGACGCCTCCTGGTTCGGCCGGCTCACTGGCGCAGGAAGGTGGCGCTCCGGTCGGGGCCCACCGAGACGATGGTCACCGGGGCCCCGGCCAGTTGCTCCACCCGCTCGATGTAGGACCGGGCGGCCTTGGGCAGATCCGCCAGCGAGCGCACCCCGGTGATGTCGGTGTGCCAGCCGGGC
>CAZJRF010000155.1:0-3203 GCA_964548475.1 uncultured Acidimicrobiia bacterium | reverse complement strand
TCACGCACCGCCGACGTGGCCACCACTCGTAGGCACGCGGCACCGACGGCGCGGGCGGCGGCCGCATAGGAGGCGAGCGCCTCCACGGTGCGGACCATCCCCTCCTCGGGCAGGCGCCCCCCCGTATCGACCCCGGCCCCCAGGCCGGTAACCACCACCCGGCGCTCCACCGGATGAACCCGGCCCTCCCCCGCGTCGGCAATCAGCAACCGGGTTGAGTTGGTGCCGATGTCGCAGACGGCGACCCTCACCTGGGCTCCCGCCAGCGGGAGTTGACCACCGCCCGGCCCGCCTCCTCCACCACGCAGGGCTCCGCGCAGTCGAGTGGCTCCACCCAGGGCGCCACCATCTCTCCCACCGGATTGTCGTTGCCGATCGCGTGGTCGGCGTAGTGAGCGTGAAGGCACTTCACCCCGGCCCGCGCTCCTCCCACCCCGCCCGAGGGATGGGGACCCTCCCCCACCAGAGCGGCATCCCGCTCGGCGGCGTAGCGCCGATGGGCCTCGTCGAGGCGGGCGCAGAACCCCGGGTCGGCGGCGGCGCGCCGCTCCACGGCCGCCACTCCGCCCGCCGACTCCAGACGGCCCACCCGCCGCAGGGCGAGCGGACAGCACAGCCAGTAGCGGGTCGGGAAAGGCGTCCCGTCGTCCAGCACCGGGGGCACCACCACCACCACCGGCAATCCCAGGCGGCAGCGCACCCCGACGGCTGCCGGCGACCGCAGCGGCCGGCCTATCTGGGCCGCTACGACTACTTCGTCATCCATCCCGGACCAGGTCGCCGCCCGTGAGGAAGTCCCACAGGTCCCGCCACCAGGGTTGCTCGCCGGGACGGTCGAGGGTCGGCTCCGGTTCCGGCTCGGGCTCCGGCCCCTCCGGCGTGACCACAACAAAGGCGACCTCCCCCGGCCTGACCAGCCCGAACTGCTCGCGAGCCAGGCGCTCCACCTCGACGTCGGAGGCAAGGACCGCCACCTCGACCTCCATCCGCGCGTTCTCCTCCCGCAGCGCCAGCAGTTGCTCCTGTGCCAGCGAGACGCTCCGGCGGTCGGCGACGATCTGGCGGAAGGGGAAGATGCCGGCGGCGGTGATCACCACCGCCACCAGGGCGACCAGGGCCATCAGGCTCGACAGGGTCCGGCGCCGTTCCATTACCCGGCATTCCCTCCGTAGGGGTCCCAGCCGGCGAAGCGAGCCTGGTCGCCCAGGCGCTCCTCGATGCGCAGCAACTGGTTGTACTTGGCCGTGCGCTCGCCCCGGGCCGGGGCCCCGGTCTTGATCTGGCCGGCATTGGTGGCCACCGCCAGATGGGCGATGAACGAGTCCTCGGTCTCCCCCGAGCGATGGCTGATCACCCGCCCGTAGCCCGAGCGCTCGGCCAGTTCCATGGTGTGCAGCGTCTCGGACAGGCTGCCGATCTGGTTCACCTTGATCAGGATGGAATTGGCCACCCCGGCCGCGATCCCCTTGCGCAGCAACTCCTCGTTGGTGACAAAGATGTCGTCGGCCACCAGCTGCACCCTCTCCCCGAGCACCTCGGTGAGCCGCGCCCACCCCTCCCAATCGTCCTCGGCCAGGCCGTCCTCGATGGAAACCAGCGGGAAGTCGGCCACCAGCCCGGCCAGGTACTCCACCATCTCCTCGGAGGTAAGGCCCCGCCCTTCCAGGTGGTAGCGATCCTCCCGGTGGAACTCAGAGGCGGCCGCGTCGATGGCGAAGACAACGTGCCGTCCCAGCTCGTACCCGGCCGCCCCCACCGCCTCCACCAGCACCTCGAGGGCGTCGCGGTTGCGCGCCAGGTCGGGGGCGAAGCCCCCCTCGTCGCCCACGTTGGTGCTCAGGCCGCGGCCGGCGAGGACCTTCTTGAGCGCGTGGTAAACCTCAACCCCGGTCCGCAGCGCCTCGCGGAAGGTGGGCAGGCCGGCGGGAACGATCATGAACTCCTGGATGTCCACGGCGTTGGCGGCGTGCACCCCGCCGTTGAGGACGTTGAGCATCGGCACCGGCAGCACCCGGGCCGAAGGCCCGCCGAGGTAGCGGAACAGGGGCAGGCCGGCGGCCGAGGCGGCCGCCCGGGCCGTCGCGAGCGAGACCGACAGGATGGCGTTGGCGCCCAGGCCGGCCTTGTTGGGGGTGGCGTCGAGGTCACACATGACCTGATCGACGGCCTCTTGCGCGGTGGCATCCATGCCGACCAGAGCGGGAGCGATGCGCTCGTTCACATGGCCGACGGCCCGCTCGACACCCTTGCCGCCGAAGCGGCTTCCGCCGTCCCGAAGCTCGATGGCCTCGAGCGCCCCCGTCGACGCCCCGGAAGGGACCGCGGCCCGGCCGAAGGCTCCGCCAGCGAGCAGCACCTCGGCCTCGACGGTCGGGTTCCCCCGGGAGTCGAGGACCTCGCGGGCCCGTACTTGTGCAATCTGGAACACGGGCCCTCCTTGAGCCACACAAACTATCACCTAGGTCGCCGAACCTCCAGGATCCGCCTCGGCGGCCTTGGCCTCCTCCCAGCGGCGATCCATCTCCTCGAGGCTCAGCCCGGCCAGGCTACCTTGCCCTTCCACGGAGCGGAACCGGCGCTCGAAACGGGCACCGGCTCGCCGCAGGGCTTGCTCCGGGTCGACCTTCAGGTGCCTCGCCAGGTTCACCACGGCAAAGAGCAGGTCCCCCACCTCGTCGGCGGTGTGGGCCCCTTCGGCCAGCACCTCGTCCAACTCCTCCCGCACCTTGGCCACCACCCCGGCCAGGTCGGCCCAGTCGAAACCGACCGTGGCCGCCCGGGCTTGCAGGGCGTGGGCCCGAGACAGAGCGGGCACCGACTCGAGCACCCCGTCGAGCAGCGACTCGCGGCCCTTCTCCTCCTGCTTCAGTTGCTCCCAGTTGGCCAGCACCGCTTCGGCGGTGGCCGCCTGAACCTCGCCGAAGACGTGCGGGTGGCGGCGGATCAGCTTGCGGCGTATGCCCTCGGCCACCTCCTCCACGCCGAAGACCCCGGCCTCGGCGGCGAGGGTGGCGTGGAACACAACTTGCAGAAGCAGGTCGCCCAACTCCTCCTCGGCCTCGACGTAGCCGGGGTAGTCGGGCTCCCCGGCGGGGGCCTCGGGGGGGAGCGCCTCGAGGGCCGCCAGCGTCTCGTAGGCCTCCTCGATCAGGTGGCGGGCCAGGCTGTGATGGGTTTGGCGGCGGTCCCAGGGGCACTCACGG
>CAZJRF010000154.1:0-3294 GCA_964548475.1 uncultured Acidimicrobiia bacterium | reverse complement strand
CATGCAGGGGCGATTCCGCCCACTCTTTGAGGACCCGCAGCGCCTGGCGCTGGTCAGGGCCTACGTTGAGGAGCAGTGGACGACCCTGATGCGCCGGCACCAGCGCACCCACCCGGCCGCGTCGGTTTCCGGTTAGCCGTCTTTCTTCTGCGGGATGGGGAAGACGAAGCCGTGGCTCAATGAGCTGACATGTCCGTCGTCCCAGCGGATCTCGACGGTGTGGCCGCGGACGCTGAGTACCGTGCCGGTATGGGCGATCTGGCCCACCTTCTTGGTGAGCTCTCTGACCCGTGTTCCTTTGCGGAGATCCATGCCCTCCTCCTGCAGAGCGCTCTCGCCTGAGGGTACCGGTTCCATCTCCCTTTTTCCACGGCCGGCGGGTTGCCGCCCGTGGGACGGTCGGGTCGATCCCCATGAATCCGCGGCCCGGCCGGGGCGACGCGCGCGCAGAGCGCGAAATCCTTCACTGGGCGCGCGCAACGTGCTTTGCTATGGGGCAACGCAGTGAGCCACGCCACCGCTTCCCTGATCGATTGGGGCGCCCCCCGGGCGCCGGAGTGGGCCGGGCCCCGGGAACGCCTGGTGGCACTGGTCCCCGCCGAGGTCGCCTGGGCTCTGCGTGAGCGCGCCCGCGAGGAGGGGCTGGCTCTCTCGGTCCTGGTCGGCCGCCTGCTGGCCGGTGCCCTCGAGATCCCCTACGAGGCGCACATCGGGTCGCGGGAGCCCTGGCCGGCAGCAGTCGATGCGCTGATCGGTTGACCGGGTATCAGGCCGATCCGCATACGATGGAGCAGCCGACCAAGGATCATCAGCTATGGCCGTCTCTTCCACGATGCTGCCGCTGGGGACGCCGGCCCCGCGGTTTGCCCTCCTCGAGCCCCTGACCGGCCGGACGGTCTCCCTCGACGATTTCGACCAGCCGGCCTTGCTGGTGATGTTCATCTGCAACCACTGCCCGTACGTCCGCCACGTCCAAAAGGGACTGGTGGACCTGCGGGCCGACTACTCGGTCGCTGATCTGGGCATGGTCGCCGTCAGCGCCAACGACCCGTCGGTCTACCCCGAGGATGCCCCCGACCGGCTGGCCGCAGAGGCCCGGGCCCAGGGCTACCGCTTCCCCTATCTTTTCGACGAGACCCAGCAGGTCGCGGCGGCCTACACCGCCGCCTGCACCCCGGACTTCTTCCTGTTCGACCGGGGGCGTCGGCTGGTGTACCGGGGCCGTCTGGACGCCAGCCGCCCGGGCAGCGACGTGCCGGTCACCGGGGCGGATCTGCGCCGGGCCGTCGACGCGGTGCTCTCCGGCGAGAAGGTGCCCGCCGAGCAGTTGCCCAGCCTCGGGTGCTCCATCAAGTGGTGCCCGGGCAACGAGCCTTCCTACGCCTGAACGGGCTCCGGTGAGCGCGCGGTTGCCCGGCGCGTGAATCGGAGTTGGCACACCTGTGAGACAGGCCCGTGCGACCCTGGCGGCGGACACGGAGGAGGTGGACCACATGGCTGGCACGAGCGAGATCCGGGAGTTGATCCTGGCAGCAGTGGAGGGAGTGACGAGCGGGGTGGCCGCGCTGCGGTCGGCGGGGATCCCCGCCGCCCTGGGCGGCTTCGCGGTGGAGATCGACTACGACGGCGGGGTCCCGCGGTCGCCCGAAGTCGGGGCGGTCGTCCGCCTCAGCATCGTGGCCGCCGAGGGAGGCGAGGCCGTCGGGTAGGGCATGGCCGGACGGCTGCGCAAGAGGCGGCAGGGGCTTCGCGGGGCGGCCCTGGGCCGGGGCTCACCCGGTGCTCCAGTTCCCCGTCGGCTGCCGGCGGTACTTGGCGAGGTCTCCTTCAGTCGCGCCGCCAGGGTGACGATGTGGGTTTCATGGTCCGTCGCCGCGCCCTCCGGGCGATAATCCTGACCGTGACAGGGTTGATCCTTCTCGGGGCGGGCGGAGCCGTGCCGGCGGGTCGGGCAGGTGCTGCTTCCTCGCCCGGTGAACTGCTGGTGTACTACGGCTGGCCGTCGCGCATCAACGGGGCGGCGGACCCGGCGGCGGCGGCTGCCGAGCTGGGCCGCTACGACTTCGTGGCCCTCGGCTCGGGTGTGGAGGACCCCACCCACTGGGACCATGATGCGACCATCCAGATCCTGGCCGGCCCGGCCATGTCGGGGACTTTCGTGTTCGGCTACGTCAACCTGGGGATGACCAACGGGTCTCTCTCACTCGACGAGGTATACCGGCGCATCAACAACTGGCACGACGTCGGAGCGGACGGCATCCTCTTTGATGCCTTCGGCTACGACTTCGGTGTGACCCGGGAGCGGCAGAACTCGGCGGTCGAGCATGCTCACAGCCTGGGGATGGCGGTGATGGCCAACGCGTGGTTCCCGGCCGATGTCTTCGACGCGATCGCCCACCCGGAATACAACCCGGAAGGCCTGTCCCCCGCTCTGGGAGGGGACGACTACTACCTGTCGGAGAGCTACGTCATCAGGGTGGGCGAGTACGCGCCGGAGGAGTTGTGGCGCGCCAAGTCGGAACAGCTCGTGACTTACCAGGCCCGGCTTCGCTTCTCCGTGCTCTCCGTCACCACCAACAATGCCGCCAACCCGTACGTGGAGGAGATGTTCTTCACCGCCTGGCATGCCGCCGCCGCGGACGGTCACCTGGCGATCGGCTGGGGCGAGTACCTGTTCTCGGCGGTCGATGGGCTGGCCCCCTATCGCACTCGCCCCGGCACCATTGATCCTCTCAGCGATCCCGGGGATGATGGCACGAGCGATCCCCCGCCCGATGGTGGAGGCGCACCGCCCCCGCCCGATGGTGGAGGCGCACCGCCCCCGTCGGATGAAGGAACGGCACCCCCGGCGGTGCTTTGCGGCGGGAAGCCGGCAACGGTCATCGGGACAGCGGGTGACGATGTGCTGAAAGGCACTGAGGGGCCGGACGTCATCGCCGGTCTGAGGGGCAACGACGTTATCGACGGGTTGGGAGGGGACGATCTCATCTGCGGAGGAGGCGGCAACGACTTCATCCGGGGCGGACCCGGGGACGACCGCCTGGTCGGTGGTCCGGGGGCCGACCTGTTGTCTGGAGAGGCGGGCAACGACCTTCTGCAAGGTGGCGGCGGGCAAGATCGACTGAGCGGCGGCGCGGGCGACGACGTGCTCAAGGGCCGCGCCGGTGACGATCTCCTCGACGGCGGAGACGGGAACGATCGGCTATTCGGCGGCGCCGGGGGGGACCGCTTGTTCGGCGGCGCGGGAGATGATCATCTGCGCGGCCAGCGGGGTGACGACTTCCTGAACGGAGG
>CAZJRF010000153.1:0-3298 GCA_964548475.1 uncultured Acidimicrobiia bacterium | reverse complement strand
TGGAGCCGCGACCGGTGGTCATGTTCTCGTCGAAGCGGCCTACCGTCCCGATGGTGAAGTAGGCGCCTCCGAAGCCGGCCACCGCCCCGCCCAGCAGCACGTTGAGGTAACGGTACCGCTCGACCTTGATGCCCACCGTGTCGGCAGCGCGGGGGTGCTCGCCGACGGACCGGGCCCGCAGGCCCCAGCGGGTGTAGAACAGGCCGTAGGCCAGCACCGCCACCAGGATCAGCGACCCGTACACGAAGACGCGGTCTGGTCGAAGAGGATCGGCCCGATGACAGGGATGTCGCCCAGCCCGGGGATGCGCCACGAGCGCAGGGTGGGCGGGGAGTTCAAGTGGCGGTTCCCGGCCAGCACCCGCAGCATCAAGAAGGAGGTAAGGCCGAGCACGAACATGTTGATGACCACACCGATGATGATCTGGTCCACCCGGTAGCGGATCGCCAGCACAGCCAGCACCCAGCCCAGCAGCACCCCGACCCCGATCGCGCCCAGCACCCCGACCCAGGCGTTGCCGGCAATGGACGCGACCACCGCCCCGGCGAAAGCGCCACCGAGCAGCTGGCCCTCGATGGCGATGTTGATGACTGCCACCCGCTCCCCCAGCAGGCCGGCCAGGGCCCCGAGGGTGATCGGGGTGCTCCGCTCCACGGCGGCCCGCAGCATGCTCACCAGGCTGAACGACTTGCCGGCCGCCGCCCAGCCCAGGAAGGCAAAGATGAACAGCACGAAGGCGATGGCCAGCACCCGGTTCTGCCAGCGCCCGAAGCCCCGCACCAGCTGCACCCCGCCCATGAAAGCGAGGACCATCGCCACCCCGATGCCCAATGGTCCCGCCGGGATCGACAGGTCGGGGAGGTTGGCGAAGGTGTCGATGGGGCGGGCCATGCCGAAGGCGGCGCTCCCGTCTCCCCAGCGGCCCACGCCGAAGAACCAGAGCACGAAGGCAGCCAGCAGCAGATAGGTGATCCCCAGGTAGCGGGCCCGGCGGACCTCGGCCGGGGAGGGGACTTCGTTCTCGACGGTCATGCCCCCCACCCCTTGGTGATCTGCTCGGCCCCCTTACCGGTGCGCACCCGGTAGATGGCCCGGATCAGTGCGGGAGCGGCGATGAACACCACAATCAGCGCCTGCACCACCATGATCAGGTCGATGGAGACGAAGGTCACCGCCTGCATCTGGCGGCCCCCGGCTTCGAGAGCCCCGAATAGCAGCCCGGCCAGTACCACCCCCAACGGATGAGAGCGCCCGAGCAAGGCCAGGGCGATGGCGTCGAAGCCGAGGCCGGCCGAGAAGCCCGGGGTGGCCCGGCCGAGCGGCCCCAGGATCTGGTTGGCTCCGGCCAGGCCGGCCGGTCCGGCTACTCCTCGTTGGACGCCAGGAACTCCGCCAGGCCACCGGCGGCGACGATGTCGGAGGCCAGTTGGTCGACGGCCTCCGCCAGCTCGCCGGGCACCTCCCGCTCGAGCAGCCGGTAGGGAGCCAGCCCCACGCCGCCGTTGGCCAGGGTGCCCACATAGGATCCATTCCAACGGCCCCGCTCCACCAGGTCGGTGGCGATGTCGAGCACCACCGCGTCGGCGTTCTCCGCCAGGGACGTCAGCCACACTTCCCCGTACTCGGGGGCTGCCAGGAAGGCGTCTCCTGCCCCCCCGATCACCAGGATGCCGCGTTCGGCGGCCGCGGCCACTCCGCTGCGCCCGTACTCACCGGCGACCGCCAGGAGGACGTCTACCCCGAGCCCGGCCAGGCTCTCCACCAGCACCCCGGCCTGCTCCGGGTCTTCCAGCCCGGTGAAAAGCCCTGCCTGAGGGTCGGCGGGGTCCCAGCCGAGCACCTGCACCTCCTGCCCCGTGCTCTCCCCGAAGTAGCTCGCTCCCGCCGCGAAGGCTTCCAGAAGGGCCCGCACCGACGGCGTATCGGCGCTGCCGAAGGTGCCCACCTTCAACGTCTCCGACATCCCCGCGGCCAGGTACCCGGCCAGGAAGGCCGCTTCCTCGGTGGCGAAGGTGATCCCCCGCACATTCGAGTAGTCGCACCGCAGCGCTCCCCCGGCATCGGCCCAGGCCGAGCCGGTCCCGGCCGTCGGGCCCGCCCCGACTATGGCAAAGGGCTGCTCGGGCAGCTCGCAGGCAGAAGCCGCGGTGTCGGCCTCCATGGCCGCCCCCACGGTGACGATCAGGTCGCAGCCGGCAGCGGCAAACGCATCGATGTTGGCCCGCACATCGGCCTCCTCCGGCGACTCCCGGAACAGGATCTCGATACCGAGCCGGTCGCGGACCAGGCCGAGTCCCGCCCACACCGCCTGGTTCACCGAGCCGTCGTAGATACCGCCGGTGCCGGCCACCTGGCACATCTGGCTCACCGCCACCGTGGTGGTAGTGGTGGTCGGGGCGATGGTGGTGGTCGGGGCGATGGTGGTGGTCGGGGCGATGGTGGTGGTCGGGGCGATGGTGGTGGTAGGAGCGGCGGTGGTGGGGGCGGCGCTGGTGATGGGCGACCCGCCGTCGTCCCCGCAGGCGGCGGCCAACAACGACCAGGCCACCAGGAGTACCACCGGAAGAGAGCGCCCTCTGCTCATGGGATCCGGTTCCTCCTCCCCGCTACGCGCCGTTGCGCGGCAAACCGCCACAGAGTCTACGCGATGACGGGCCGCGGCTCCGGGCGAACCGGAATGCTCAGCCTTCGGGGGAGTCGGCCATCTCCACCGGGGGCCGGTCGGGGGCCGACACGGAGGTGAAGGTGAGCCCCGAGCCGTCTTCATCGACGTCGACCAGGATGGTGGAGCCGGTGGGGAACTCGTGGAAGAGCACCTTCTCCGACAGCGGGTCCTCGAGGAAGCGCTGGATGGCCCGCCGCAGCGGCCGGGCGCCCAGCTGCGGGTCGTACCCCCGTGTGGCCAGCAGGTCCTTGGCGCGGTCGGTGAGCATCAGCTCCAGGGCCTGGGACTGCAGCTGGCGCAGCACCCGGGCCATCATGAGGTCCACGATCTGGCCGACCTCTTCCATGGTCAGCTCGTGGAAGACGATCACCTCGTCGATGCGGTTGAGGAACTCCGGGCGGAACGAGCGCTTGAGCTCCTCGGTCACCTTGTCCTTGATCTGCTGGTAGCCGATCTCGGCGCCCCCGGCGGTGAAGCCGATCGACTTGCGCCGCAGGTCGGCCGTCCCCAGGTTGGAGGTCATGATGATCACGGTGTTCTTGAAGTCGACCGTGCGGCCCTGGGCATCGGTGAGGCGGCCGTCCTCGAGGATCTGCAGGAGCGTGTTGAAGACGTCGGGGTGGGCCTTCTCGA
>CAZJRF010000152.1:0-3375 GCA_964548475.1 uncultured Acidimicrobiia bacterium | reverse complement strand
CCGATTCCCATCTCCGACCTGGTGCTGCTCGACCGGGAGCGCTGCATCCTCTGTGCCCGCTGCACCCGCTTTGCCGACGAGATCGCCGGCGACCCGCTGATCCACTTCGTGTCGCGAGGCAACACCACCCAGGTGCTCACCTTCCCCGGCGAGCCCTTCTCCTCCTACTTCTCGGGCAATACGGTGCAGATCTGCCCGGTGGGGGCGCTCACCGCCGTCCCCTACCGGTTCCGGGCCCGACCGTGGGACCTCGAGGCAGTGGAGAGCACCTGCCCGCACTGCTCCCTGGGCTGCCGGGTGGCGGTGCAGGCCTCGACCAACCGGGTGGTTCGCCTGCTGGGGGTGGACAACCCTTTCACCAACCAGGGCTGGCTCTGCGACAAGGGGCGGTTCGGCTACGAGTACCTGGCCTCACCCGAGCGCCTCCGCACCCCGCTGGTGCGGGGGAAGGACGGCGAACTGCACCCGGCCACCTGGGGCGAGGCGCTGGCCCGGGCGGCCGAAGGGCTGCGAGCGGTGATCGACGGGGAGGGCGCGGACGCGGTGGCCGGTCTGGGCGGAGCGCGCAGTACCAACGAGGAGGCCTACGCCTTCGGGAAGTTCCTGCGGCTCACGGTGGGCACCAACCACCTGGATGCGCGGCTCGGTGATGCCCTCGGCGCCCGCTTCCTTACCGGGCTGCCTCACCGGGCGGCCATCGACGACCTAGAGCGGGCGGGGGCGGTGCTGGTCTGGGGTCCCGACCTCAAGGAGGAGCTGCCCGTTCTTTACCTGCGGGTGCGGCGGGCGGCCACCCGGCTGGGGGCCCGTCTGGTGGTGGTGCACCCGCGGGCTACCGGCCTCGACCCGGTGGCCTCCCACGTTCTGCGTTACCGGCCCGGGGAGGGCGCGGAGATGCTGCGACGCCTCTCCAACGGGGAAGGGGAGGCTGCCGCCGCCCGGGCCGCCCTGGAGCAGGGTCCGTTGGTGGCCGTCGTCGGGCGCACCGGCCTGACCGAGGACCCCCGCCTGGCCGAGGCCGTGGCCGCTTTCGCCGA
This sequence comes from uncultured Acidimicrobiia bacterium, assembly GCA_964548475.1. Taxonomy (GTDB): domain Bacteria; phylum Actinomycetota; class Acidimicrobiia; order Spongiisociales; family UBA11373; genus VGBK01. The sequence goes on along the minus strand of CAZJRF010000152.1, from coordinate 2,338 downwards.
GGGTTTTCCCGGCGGGAAGGTGATGCCGGTGACCCGGCGCTCCAATCTGTACGGGGCGCTCGACATGGGGATGGCGCCCGATCTGCTCCCCGGCCGGCTGCCGGCCGGCGACCCCGCTGCCCGGGAGGCCCTGGCCGAGCGCTGGGGTGCCCTGCCCGGCGGGGAGGGGGAAGGTGCGGAGGGCATCGTGGCCGGCCTCGAGGAGGGGCGGGTGCGGGCGCTGGTGCTGCTGGGTTGCGACCCGGCCGCCGACTTCCTCGATCCCGCCCGGGCGGCGGCTGCACTGGCGCGGGCCGAGTTGGTGGTGGCGGTGGATTTGCTCCTTACCGAGTCGTCGCGCCGGGCCCACGTGGTCTTCCCGGCCCTCGGCTTCGCGGAGGTTGAGGGGACGGTGACCAACCTGGAGGGACGGGTGCAGAAGGTGAACCGGCTGGTCCCCGGGCCGGGCGGGGCGCGCCCGGCGGTGGAGATCTTCGAGGATCTGGCCCGCCTGCTCGGCCACTCCATCGGGGCCGAGACGGCCCGGGAGGTGGCGGAGGAGATCGCCGCCGCTCCCGCTTACGCCGGCATCACCTGGGACTCGCTGGCCTGGGGGGCGGGCCGAGACGGCATCCCGGCCTCCACTCCCGTCCCTTACCGCCTGCCCTTGGAAGCGCCCGGGCAGGAGACCGGGGGCCTGGTGCTGCACCTGGGGCGGGTGCTGTATGACCGGGGGACCGCGGTCCAGCAGGGGCCGGCCCTGGCCGGCCTGGCCCCCGCCCCGGCGCTGCACCTGCACCCGGCCGATGCCGCGCGCCTCAGGGTCGCCGAGGGGTCCACCGTGCGTGTGTCGGGGAGCGCCGGGTCGGCCGATCTCCCGGCCGCCCTCGACTCGACGCTGGCCCCGGGGACGGTGTACCTGCCGGTCAACCTGGGGGTATCAGTGGGCAACAGCCCGGTGGCCGATGTGGAGGCGGTGACGTGACCGTCCTCGAGCGCCTCTTTGCCAACGTCTGGTTCACGGCCGCGATCAAGGTGGTGGCGGCCTTCGCCCTGCTGATGGTGGTGGTCATCCTGCTGGTGTGGGTAGAGCGCAAGATCGTGGCCGACATGCAGAACCGCATCGGGCCCAACCGGGCCGGGCCCTGGGGGATGCTGCAGACGCTGGCCGACGGGCTCAAGCTGCTCTTCAAGGAGTCGGTGGTGCCCCGGCGGGTGGAGCTGGCCGTGTACCTGGCCGCCCCCATCGCCGCCATGGTCCCCGCCTTCCTCATCTTCCTGGTGATCCCCGTGGGGCGGCCGTTCTCGATTGGGGAGACCCGGGTGACCCTGCAGGTGACCGACCTCAACGTGGCCCTGCTCTTCATCCTGGCCATGTCGTCGCTGGCGGTGTATGCGGTGGTGCTGGCCGGGTGGTCTTCCGGGTCCAAGTACCCGCTGCTGGGCGGGGTGCGGGCCACCGCCCAGATGATCTCCTACGAGGCGGCCATGGGGCTGGCTCTGGTGCCGGTAGTGCTGCTCGCCTCGATGCAGTCGGCCGGTGAGGTGGGCCTGGGCACCATGTCGCTGTCGCGGATCGTGGAGCTGCAGCAGGAGTCTTTCCGCTGGATGATCCCCGGCTGGTTCATCTTCTGGCTGGCGCCCTCGTTCTTGCTCTATTTCATCGCCGCCGTCGCCGAGACCAATCGGGCCCCCTTCGACCTGGTGGAGGCGGAGACCGAGCTGGTCGGGGGCTACCACACCGAGTACTCCGGCTTCCGCTTCGCCCTCTTCTACCTGGCCGAGTACCTGAACATGTTCAACGTGTCGGCGCTGGCGGTGACCCTCTTCTTCGGGGGCTGGCTGGGGCCCGACTGGGGCTTGCCCCCCTGGATCGCCTGGGTCATGCCCTTCTTCTGGTTCTTCCTGAAGACCTTCGTGCTGGTGTTCGTGTTCATCTGGCTGCGGGCCACGCTGCCCCGGCTGCGCTATGACCAGTTGATGGACCTGGGATGGAAGCGGCTGATCCCCGGCGCCCTGATTTGGCTGATGCTCTTCGCTCTGGTCAGCGCCTTCCGCAGGTTCGGTGCGCCGTGGTCGTAGATAGGGGAACTCGCTGATGGGTGCCTTCTCAGGCTTCGCCGTCACCCTGCGCCAGATCTTCCGGCGCCGGGTTACCGCCTCCTATCCCGAGGAGAAGCGGGTCAAGCCGCTGCGCTTCCATGGCCGCCACGTGCTCAACCGCTACCCGGACGGGATGGAGAAGTGCATCGGCTGCGAGCTGTGCGCCGGGGTCTGCCCCGCCCGCTGCATCTACGTGCGGGGCAAGGAGAACCCCACCGACGCCCCGGTCAGCCCCGGGGAGCGCTACGGCTATGTG
>CAZJRF010000151.1:0-3425 GCA_964548475.1 uncultured Acidimicrobiia bacterium | reverse complement strand
GATGAACGCATCGTTCAGGGTGCGGCCCCGCATGTAAGCCAGCGGAGCGATCTCGATGGTCCCCCGCTCCACCAGGCGCTGGGTCTCCTCCGGCCCAAGCATGTCGTACAGCGCGTCGTAGAGGGGGCGCAGGTACGGATCCACCTTGGCGGCCACGTCCCCGGGCAAGAAGCCGAGGCGCTCCCCGGCCTCCACCGCCGGACGGGTCAGGATGACGCGACTCATCGCTCCCGTGGCCAGGGCCTCCACCGCCACCGCCATGGCCAGGTAGGTCTTGCCGGTCCCCGCCGGCCCGATGGCGAACACCACCGTGTCGGCCCGAATCGCGTCCAAATAGCGCTTCTGGTTGAGGCTCTTGGGCCGAATGATCTTGCCCCGGCCCACCGGCACGCCGTCGGTGAACACCCCGGCTGGGCTGGGAACCTGGGTGCGCACCAGATCGACCACCCGCCTTACCCGGTCCTCGTCGAGCGACTGGCCCTCACCGAGGAGCACCAGCAGCTCGGCGAAGGTCTTGGCGACCATCCCGGTGGTGCGCTCATCCCCGCTGATGCGCAGCTCATCTCCCCGGGCCACGATCCGGGCCCGGGGAAACCCCTCTTCCACCAGGCGCAGCAGGGAGTCGCGCTCGCCCAGCAAAGCCGGCATCTGGTGGCCGGGGACGCGTAACCGGGCCTCGGTCTGGGACGGCTGAGTCACAAGAAACCTCGTTGGGGAAGCACGGGGAGATCGAGTATACCGCCGGGCCCCTCTCCGACCCGGCGACGAGCCGGGCCGGGACTCAGAGGCCCTCGGCCAGGCCGAGGGCCACCAGGCGCTCGGCGAAGGCCTCCTCGTTCTGGTCGAGGAGAAGCGAGAGCAAGCGCAGGTCGTTGCGCCGGATGGTGAGCACCTTGCCGTTGAAGTCCTGGCGCATCACCTGGATGGAGCGGAGAAAACGGTCGAAGATCTCGGCCTCCGTACCGGCCAGCCGGTCGAGGGCGGTCAGGTCGATGGTCACGCCGCCGCTGGGCAGCGGGGTGATGCTCCGCTCCTTGGCCTCCTCGGAGGGGAGAAACTGGGTCATGGGCACCTGGAAGAACGCGGATAGCCGCCGCAGGCGGGGCAGTGAGAGGCTGCGCTCCCCGCGCTCGTAGGCGCCGACCACCGCCGCCTTGAACTCCCCTCCCGACAGCCGCTGCACGTCCTGCAAGGAAAGGCCCCGCTGCTTGCGGATGGACCGCAGACGTGCTCCAACTATCTCGCTGTAGGCGGGCGTTGCTTCCATGCGCTCCTCCGACTCCCCCGGCGCCCACACTGCCCGTGTTCGGTTGCACCGCGCTCTGTTGTCATCCTAGCCGCGGGGAACAGCCGAATCCACTTGTTGTTCGTTCCGGCCCCACTGTACCCGCCAGTTAGCGAGCGCGTCGGCGCCGCGCCCGGGCCGGCGGTGGCTGGGCCTCTCCCGAGGCAGCGGCGAAGGCGCGCAGGGCCTCCTTCTGGGCCGGGTTCAGACTGGCGGGCACCACTACCTGGATCTCCACTAGGAGATCCCCGCGGCCTCTCCTCCGCAGCCGGGGCATCCCGAGCCGGGAGAGCTTGAACACCGTCCCCGGCTGGGTCCCCGGGGGCACCTCGATGTCCACCTCGTCCCCCTCCACCGTAGGCACCTTGATGGTGGTGCCCAGGGCCGCCTCGGCCAGCCCCAGCCGGGCCCGATGCACCAGGTCGGCCCCGTGACGCTGGAAGCGAGAATCGGGCAGCACCCGCACTTCCACGTAGAGGTCGCCGGTCCGTCCCCCGGGCTCACCCACCCCGCCCTTGCCGGTGACCCGCAGCCGCGAGCCGTCCTCAATGCCCGCCGGCAACTCCACGCTCACCGCTACCTCATCGACCACCGATCCCGCTCCCTCGCAGCGCGGGCAGGCGCTGGTGATAAGCCGCCCCCGGCCACGGCACTTGTCGCAAGCGGTGATGGACACGGCGGCCCCCAGGAAGGTCTGGCGGGTGACCCGCACCGAGCCCCGGCCGCCGCAGCGGTCACAGATGATCGGAGTGCTGTCGGGCGCCGATCCTTCGCCCCCACAGGCCGGGCAGGCCACCCTGGCCCGGTAACGGACCTCGCGGGTGCAATCGGCGGCCGCCTCGGCAAGGGTCAGCTCCACCGCCACCCCCACGTCGGCCCCGGCGGCGGGGCCCCGGCTGCCGCCGAAGGGAAAGCCCAGCCCCCCGCCGAAGAAGCGCGCCAGCAGATCGTCGATGCCGGCGAAGGAGGAGAAGAAGTCCCCCGATTCGAACTCGGCCCCCCGGTCGTAGGCGGCCCGCCGCTGCGGGTCGCTCAGTACCTCGTAGGCTACGGCGGCCTCGCGGAAGTGGTGTTCCGCGGCGGCGTCGCCCGGATTGGCGTCGGGATGGGTCTCCCGGGCCTTGCGCCGGAAGGCCCGCTTGATCTCGTCCTGAGTGGCATCGCGGCCGACCCCCAGGACCTCGTAGTAGTCGACCACTTCAGCCGCCCAGGGAATCGCCGAGGGCGTCGCTGACCTCTTCGACCGCCTTGATCGCTCGCCGGTAGTCCATGCGCATGGGGCCGAACAGCCCGAGACGGCCAGTCGCCCCGGCCGCCTCGTAAGGGGCGGAAACGACCGCCAGGTCGTCCTCACCGGCCTGCATCTCAGTGCCCAGGCGCACGGTGGTGATGCGCGAGGCATCGTCGACCAGGTTCAGCACCGAGGCCTCCCCTTCGAGAAGAGCCAGGATCCGGTGCAACTTCGCGAGGTCCTCCCAGAGAGTTGCCATCAGGCTGGTGCCGCCGAAGAAGACCGGCCGGTCGGCCCGGGCGGCCTCGGCGACCGCCTGCAGAGCGCCACCCAGCAGCTCGGCTGCCGGCCTCGGCAGATCGGCCTCCGCCGGGTCGGGCACCGGCGGGCCGGTCTCCTCCAGCGCCCGGCCGTCCACCATCTCCCCCAGGGCCCGCTGGGCGAGGGCGACCTCGCGCGGGGCCACCGGAGTGCGCAGGCGCAGGAGCGATTGGGTTATCCGCCCCCGCTCGGTAACCAGGACCAGCAGCACGTTGTCCGGTCCCACCGGGAGCAAGTGGGCGCGATGCAGGGTCTGGCCGCCCACACCGGGGCCGATGACCACCGAGGGGTAGTGGGCCACGTCCGCAAGCAGTTCCGAGGTCTGCTTCAGCATGCGATCCAGCTCCAGGTGCATGGAGGCGAAGAACTGCTCAATCCGTATGTGGCTGGTGGGCCGCAGAGAGCCCGGGGAAAGGTGGTCGATGTAGTACCGGTAGCCCCGGTCGGTGGGCACCCGGCCCGCCGACGTGTGGGGCTTCACGATGTAACCCTCTCTTTCCAGCACCACCAACTCGTTGCGGATGGTGGCACTGGAGCACTGCAACCGGCTGTGGTCGAGGATCGCGCGTGAACTGACCGGCTCCCCCC
>CAZJRF010000150.1:0-3474 GCA_964548475.1 uncultured Acidimicrobiia bacterium | reverse complement strand
CCTCCTGGGTCACCATGGCGATGCGGGCACGCCGGACCGCTCGCTCCACTGCCGGCAGGGGGGTGCCGGCGAGGGTCACTTCGCCCTCTTGGGGGTCGTAGAGCCGGGTGAGGAGGCGGGCCAGCGTGGACTTGCCGCTCCCAGTGCGGCCCAGTACCCCCAGCACCCGGCCCGGGGCGATGCGCAGGTTGATGTCGGCGAGGACGATTTCGCCGTTCGACTCGTCGTCCCGGTAGGAGAAGCCGACCCGGCGGAACTCCACGGAGAGGGCTCCGGGGGACAGGCCGGCCCGTCCGTTCTCCTCCAGGCGGGAACGGACGGCGAGCAGTTCCTCGACGCGCGCGATGCCGGCGCCGGCCTTCTGCAGGACCTCCATCTGTTGGCGGATCTGCTCGAGAGGCTCGCGCATCATGTCGCTGTAGTGGAACACCAGGTAGACGGCGCCGATGGTCAGTGTGCCGGCCTGCAGGCCCTGCCAGCCCAGCCAAAAGACCAGGGCCATCCCCACGATCAGGTAGGTGAGGATGCTCCAACCCCAGAGCGCGGCGAAACCCATCCGGGCCCGGACCTGCTCAGGGAGCCAGGCTCGCATGACACGGGTGAATCGGTGCATCATGAAGGGCACGCCTCCTGAGGCCCGCACATCCTCGGTACCGGCCAGCTGCTCCCCCAGAAAGCCGAAGAACTCGGCGCTGCGCGCGCGCATCGCCTTCCACCAGGGCAGGGCCACGGTCTGGATGGAGAACATGCCGGCCAGCACCAGCAGCACCCAGCCCGTCATCGCCACCCCCACCCAGATGCTCTCCCGCCACAGCAAGGCGAGCACCGCGATCAGCAGCACCAGGTTGCCCAGGACCCGGATGACGAAAGAGGAGAAGAACTGCGACAGGGTGGTGACATCGCCGTCGATGCGCTCGATCAGCTCACCCGGGGTGTGTCCCTTGTGGAAGCCCATGTCGAGGTCGAGGACGTGCGCGGCCAGGTCGGCGCGCAGCTCGTTGGTGGCCCGCCAGCCCACCTGCTCCGCTACATAGGTGGCTACCACGTTGAGGATCTGGTGGCTCACCGCCAGGGCGGTGAAGCCGCCGGCCAGGGTGAACAGCCCGCCCAGGGAGCCGCCCGAAGTCGCCCGGTCTAGGAAAGCGCGGATCAGCTGCGGGTTCACCGCCTGGCAGGCGATGCCGGCGCCCAGCAGGGCGGCGAGCAGCGCCACCCGGGCACGCAGGGGGCGCAGGTAGGTGCGGAGCAGTCTGAGGTAGGCACGGACCGGGATCATGGGATTCCTCGGGGCAGGCCGCGCGCCGAGGCGCAGCGTGGGGAGGGGAGGACGAGGGCCAGCCCGGGCTTGGTGCCCGGGGGGCTGGGCCAGGCGACCGCTTAGGTCAGCCGGACCCCTTTGGCGTCTTGAGTCTCATGCAGGTCTCCGCAGCGGGGACTCTCCCAGGCATCCCGCTGGCTGTCAAACCGGGGAGTGATCTCCCAACGCCGGCGCCCGGCTACGCTGCCCCCGGTGGCCGAGACTCTTGACTTGCATATCTCTCGCGACCGGATCGCGGCACGGGTGGCCGAGTTGGCCGCCCGCATCGACGCCGACTACGCGGGGGCCGGCGAGCTGGTCTTGATCGGTGTGCTCAAGGGATCCTTCATCTTCCTGGCCGACCTGGCCCGCCGGCTCACCATCTCTCACCGGGTCGAGTTCATCGCCGTCTCCTCCTACGGCGATCGCGAAACCGCCGACCCGGGGGCGGTGCGCCTGCTCATGGATGTGCGCCACGACATTGCCGACTGCCACGTGCTGGTGGTGGAGGACATCATCGACACCGGCTACACCCTGTCTTACCTGTTGCGCCTCCTCGAAGCCCGCCACCCGGCTTCGCTGCGGGCGTGCACCTTGTTGCGCAAGCCGGAGCGCAAGCAGGTGGACGTGCCTGTGGCCTACCTGGGCTTCGATATTCCCGACGTATGGGTGGTGGGCTACGGCCTCGATTACGCCGAGCGCCACCGCACCCTGCCGGATATCTGCTCGGTGAGGAGAGAGGATGGCTGAAGGATGCGACGGCGCCTGAGCTTCCTCGCCGTGCTGGTGGTCGTCCTCAGCGCGAGCGCGGCCCCCGTCGTCGCTCAGCAACCGACGGTGCGGGCGGCGCTCTTCTTCTCCTCCAGTTGCGGCCACTGCGAGTACGTAATCAACGACTTGCTGCTGCCGGTGTGGTTCCCCGAGTACGGCGGCGAGCCGGACTGGTCCAGCGCGGGTTACGAGGGAGAGAACCCCTCCTTCTACCTCGCCACCAACGGCACTCTCGAGATCTTGTTCGTTAACACCAGCACCCAGGGAGGGAGCGAGTTCTTCGTCTCGAGTTCGGAGGAGCTTGGCCTCTCGTACAGGGGGGTGCCGCTCCTCGTTGTTGGGGAGCGCTATTTGATGGGTTCCGGGGACATACCCGACCTCTTCCCCGGCATCATCGAGGAGGGGCTGGCGTCGGGGGGCATTGATTGGCCCGACCTCGTGGGCATCCAGGAGATCCTGGCCGCCCTGGCCGGAGGGTCATCTACCACCACGGTGCCTGAGACGACCACGATAGCGCCCAACCCGGGCAGCACCACCGTGCCGGGGACCACTTCTACCGTCCCTTCGGGGACGACCACCACCGACCCGGTTACCACCACCACCGGGGGGATCCCCTCCATCAGCGGCGAATCGCCCTGGGACCGCTTCCGCCAGGATCCGGTGGGCAACTCGCTCTCGGTGGCGGTACTGGTCTTGATGGTCCTGAGCCTGGGCGCGGTGGTCTGGCTGGTGAGGTGGAGGGAAGGTGAGGGAGAACGCGGCGACCTGCTCGTTCCACTGCTCGCGCTGGCCGGACTGGCGGTCGCCGTGTATCTGGCTTCCGTTGAGATGAGCGGCTCCCAGGCGGTGTGCGGCCCGGTGGGGGACTGCAACACGGTGCAGCAGAGTGAATGGGCGGAAGTGTTCGGGATTCACATTGGGGTGATCGGGGTGGGGGGCTATGCAGTGGTGCTGGCCGTCTGGGCGCTGGCCCGCCTCGTCGCGCGGCCCCTGGCCGATTGGGCCCGGGTGGCTCTCTTCGCCGGGGCGGCGGGGGGCACCGGCTTCTCCATCTACCTGACCTTTCTGGAGCCTTTCGTCATCGGAGCCACCTGCCTGTGGTGTCTCTCCTCGGCGGTGATCGTGACCGCCCTCATGTGGGTGACCGCGGGGCCGGGAGTGGCCGCGTGGGAGCGGTTGCGCGCCGGCGACTGAGAGGGCTGCCGCCCCGCCGGGCTGCGGCCCGCCCTAGCCGAGCCCCCGGTCGACCGCCCAACGGGTCAGCTCGTGACGGTTGGAGAGTTGCAGCTTGCGCAGCACCTCGGACACGTGGGTCTCCACCGTCTTGACGGAGACCGAGAGCGCCACGGCGGTCTCGCGGTAGGTGTACCCCTTGGCTATGTAGCGCAGCACCTCGCGCTGGCGAG
>CAZJRF010000149.1:0-3477 GCA_964548475.1 uncultured Acidimicrobiia bacterium | reverse complement strand
CTAAGGGGGGAGTCCCGCAGGCGCCGTCAGGTGCCGAAGGGGAGGGGGGTGCTGGGACGTACCCGGGCGCGTCGACGGCGTTCGGCCCCCCCCGGTTGTCCCCCGGGTGGCGGCGGGAGGGCGAGGACAGACCCGTGCGGGCCTGGGCTCGCCAAAACCACCCTGACCGGTAGTCGCGCCGCCCCGGCTACGGTCGCCGGCACCTGCTTCCGGCTGCGGCGGCAGGCGGAGAATCGGGAACCCTTCAAGATTCGGAAGCCGTCTCACCGATACAGGTATGGAGATGACCACCTACCAGCGGCGAGCGAGATGGATCCGGCGGATGCAGGACCGCGCTGCCCGCCGTCGTGAGCGGGAGATCTTCCGGCAGGCGGCCACCGCGTTGCCCCCCTGGCCCATCCGGCCGGAGTACTCGGGGACGCGCCGGGCAGCTTGAGCCCCGCAGGCTCGCCCCCCGAATAGCATTCGCCGCCGATGCACTACCTGGTCACCGGCGCGAGCGGCTTCATCGGCAGCCATCTGGCGGCGCGGCTGCTGGCCGAGGGGCATGTGGTCACCGCCCTCGTGCGCACCCCCGAGCAGGCCCGGGGCCTGGCTCCTTACGGGGTGCGCCCCTACATCGGCGACATCCTCGACAAGGCCTCGGTGCGCCGGGCGATGTACCGGGCGCAGGGGGTGTTCCACCTTGCCGCTTATGTGCGGATCGGCACGCGCCACCGGCAGTGGGCCGAGGAGGTGAACGTCACCGGCACCCGCCACGTGCTGGAGGTGATGCGGGAGCAGCGGGTGCCCCGCGGGGTGTACACCAGCACGCTGGCCATCAACGGCGACACCGGCGGCCGGGTGGTGGATGAGTCCTACCGCGGGCACGGCCGGCTACCCACCATCTACCAGCGCACCAAGTGGCAGGCGCACCACGAGGTGGCCCTGCCCATGATGAGCGCCGGCTTGCCCCTGGTCATCGTCATGCCGGGCGCGGTCTACGGCCCCGGAGACCGCAGCAACCTGGCCCGGGTCTTCGCCTCCTACCTGCGGGGCCGGCTGCCGGCGGCGCCCACCCGGACCGCCTTCTGCTGGGCGCACGTGGAAGACGTGGCTTCCGGTCTGCTGGCGGCCATGGAGCGGGGACGGCCCGGGTCCACGTACATCATGGGCGGGCCGCCTCACCGCCTGCGTGACGCGCTGGCCCTGGCCGGGCGGGCGGCCGGGCGGCGGCACGCTCCCTGGCCGTTGCCCGCCTTCCTGCTGCGCCCGCTGGCCTGGGGAGCGCAGGGGTTCTCCTACGCCGTGCCCCGGCTGCGCGGCCCGGCCGAGAAGCTGAACCTGGCGGCGGGCAGCACCCACCTGGGGACCGATGCCCGGGCCCGGGCGGAGTTGGGCTTCCGTCCCCGGCCGCTGGAGGAGGGCATGCCCGAAACGGTGCGTGCCCTGCTGCAGGACCTGTTCGCGGCCCCCTGAGCGGGCCGGGGCCTGCCGAGGGGGCGGGCGCATCACCGGGCCACTACCCTCGCGCCGCGCCGCGTCGTGAAAAGGAGCCGGCATGGAGCCCACCAACCCCCCGCGTGACCGTCTCACCCTGGAGGAGGCCACCCGCCGCGCTGAGCAGATATCCAACGTCGCCTACACCATCGCCCTCGACCTGCAGGCCGGTTCCAAGGTGTTCCGCGGGGATGTCACCATCACCTTCGACCACGCGGGGGGAGACACCTTCCTGGAGTGGCTGGGGGGCCGCCTCGAGCGCTTCGTGGTGAACGGGACGCAGGCCGAGCCCGGGTGGGACGGAGTGCGCCTCTCCCTGCCCGGGGCGCTGCTGGGCCCGCACAACGAGATCCACCTGGCGTACGAGCGGCCCTACGACCACACGGGCGAGGGCTTCCACCAGTTCTTCGACCCGGAGGACGGCGCCGAGTACCTGTACACCCAGTTCGAGCCGTACTCCGCCCACCGCCTGTTCCCCTGCTTCGACCAGCCCGACCTGAAGGCCACCTATCGGGTCTCGGTGAGCGCCCCCGCCCACTGGGTGGTGGTGAGCGCCGGGGCCGAGGACTCCCGCGAGCCGCTGCCCGACGGGCGCTCCCGGCGCCTGTTTGCCGAGACGGCTCCCTTCAGCACCTATCTGATGTCGGTGTTCGCCGGGGAGTACCAGGGGGTGCAGGACGACCATCGCGGCATCCCCATGGGCATCTACTGCCGCCGCTCGCTCTTCTCTCACCTGGACGCCGAGCCCATGTTCGCCATCACCAAGGCGGCCATCGACTTCTACGAAGACCTGTTCGGCCAGCCCTACCCCTTCGGCAAGTACGACCAGATCTTCGTTCCGGAGTTCAACTGGGGGGGCATGGAGAACGTGGCCGCCATCGGCTACACCGACACGGTGATCTTCCGCGACCCGCCCACCGAGGACAAGCTGACCCGGCGAGCGGAGTACCTCACCCACGAGCTGGCCCACATGTGGTTCGGCGACCTGGTGACCATGCGCTGGTGGAACGACCTGTGGCTGAACGAGTCCTTCGCCTCGTACGCGGCCTACCTGGCGCTCGACGACATGGGCGGGTACCCCACCATCTGGCTGGACTTCTACTCGCGCATGAAGCTGTGGGCCTACATCGAGGACCAGCGGCCCACCACCCACCGCATCGCCGATGAGATCCCCTCCACCGATGAGACCTTCCTGAACTTCGACGGCATTACCTACGGCAAGGGCGCCTCGGTGCTCAAGCAGCTGGTGGCCGCCATCGGGCCCGACGCCTTCCGCAACGGGCTGCAGATCTACTTCCGCCGCCACCGCTTCGGCAACGCCTCGTTGGCCGACTTCCTGACCGCCTTGCAGGAGACCAGCACGGTGGACCTGGTGCACTGGGCGGCTCGGTGGCTGCGCACCGCCTCTCTGAACACTCTGGCCGCCGAATGGGCGGTGGAGGACGGCCGGCTGGTCCGCCTCGATCTGGTGCAGACCGCCCCGGCGGATTACCCGGTGCTCCGTCCCCACCACGTCGAGGTGGCCCTGGTCGGCGAGGACGGTGGCGCACAGGTGCTGCCCGCGCAGGTGGCCGACGCCCGCAACCCGCTGAGCGGGGCAGCCGGCCTGGATGCCCCGGCCTTCGTGTACCCCAACCACGGCGACCACGGGTACGCCAAGGTAGCTCTCGACCCGGTCTCCACCGCCTGGGTGCGGGAGAACCTGGGACGCCTCTCCGACCCGCTGCTGCGCCAGCAGGTGTGGGGATCGCTGTGGGAGATGGTGCGCGACCGCCTGCTGACCTCCCCGGACTACCTGAACCTGGTGTGCCGGGCGGGGACCGGGGAGCAGGTGCTGCAGATCGTGGAGCTGGTCACCGAGAGCTCGGGGGCGGCTCTGGCCCGCTATGTGCCGGAGGAGTTGATCGACGAGGAGGCGCACCGCCTGGTGGAGGCGGCGCGGGCGGCCATCGACGGCCTGCCGGCCGGCGACCTACGGGTGCTGTGGGGCCGCACCCT
>CAZJRF010000148.1:0-3596 GCA_964548475.1 uncultured Acidimicrobiia bacterium | reverse complement strand
AAAAATCTTAATTCTAATACTTCATTTCCGGTATTCAAAGTAATCTTTTTTTTCTGGTCGTTTTATTTCCTTCTTATGGGAACCGGATTGATTTTTCTTCCCCGTTTACTTTTAAATAACTTATCAGAAAATGCAGATAAAATATGGCAAATGAATAAAGCGTTTTTGAATAAAGCTATTGAGAAAGGATATAGTTTTCTATTATCTTCTAATCCAGCAGACGCCGAAGTTGGTGTAGTTGCCCGAGATCCTGTTGGCTGCCACCGACAGGCGGAGAACCGCCGGGCACTCCTCGGTCACCACGCCGACCCCCACGAATCCCAGCGCTTCTGTCACGGTGGCCGCCAACTCGGCGCTCGGGGAGACCAGCCCTTCAGTGGTGACATCGAGGCAAATGGTCCCGCTCTCCAGCGGGCCGCCCAGCGCCGGAGACAGGACGGCGGGCGCCATCACCGGGTCGGGCAGGGTGGTCCACGGCGGCACGGTGCTGCTCGTGGTCGTCTCGGGGATGGTGATCGTCGTGGTGGTGGTGGTCGGCCCGCCCGGGGTCGTCGGCAGCTCGGTGGTGGGGGGTGCAGTCGTGGGCTCCAGCGCGGTGGTGGTCGTCTCCACGAGTGACCCGTCACCGGCCCCCCCGCAGGCGCTCAGCACGAGCGCGAACACGGCTGCCACACTGATTGGTCTCATCACCTCTCCGGTTATGGCCCCTCCAGACCCTAACGGCTGCCTATACCCGACCCGAATCGACACCGGGATGGGCAGTCCCGTGGAAGCTCTAACCTCATCGGCCGAGTGAGGTCACCCAGCATGCAGCCCTTCCCACGACGCTTCTACCGCCGGCCGGCCGACCTGTTCCGGGACCTGAGGGGGATGTGGCGCGAGCGCCGGCGGATCAGGACCGTCATGAAGGGCGAGGCGCTCGATCCCGCTTTCCGGGAACGGCTGATGCTGGCGGTCACCGAGGTGAACGGCTGCCGCTACTGCCAATACGCCCATGCCCGGACGGCCTTGACCGCCGGCGTCGAGGCGACGGAGATCGAGGAGATGGCGGCCGGAAATCTCCACGGGGCTCCGCCCGAGCAGGTCGCGGCCCTGCTCTACGCCCAGCACTGGGCCGAGACGGAGGGGAATCCCGACCCGGACGCTCGCCGCCGCATCCTGGAGACCTACGGGGCGGAGCAGACGGGAGCCATCGAGTTGGCGATTCGCATGATCCGAATGGGCAATCTGACCGGGAACACCTGGGATTACCTGCTGTACCGGGTCTCCTTCGGCCGCTGGGGGAATGTGAAGCCGAAGGCCCCGGCCGCCGGGGAGGGCTGAAGACGCCTCCGGGCCTCCGGCCGGCCGCTGTCCCGTCCGGCTCCTCGCAATAGAAAGTCCTCCGGTGTTTCCTCGCCGGAGCCGATTGCGGCCCTAACGTTGCCGGGGATCTCCCGCACGGCCGGATGGTCTTGCCCGGCCCGGCCGGCAACCGGATACAGGGGAAGGACCGTATGGGCAGCTACGGCGTGGTGGTCGAGCGGCGAGGCGGGCGCTGGTGGCGCCGGTTGCGCGGCCTGCTGCTGATCGTCCTACTGCTGGCCCTGATCTTCTTCGCCGGCGGAGGCTGGTACTTCTCCGAGCAGATCCGCAGCGACGCGCTGCGCGTCGACGAGCCGTCGGACCCCGACTACCCCCATGAGGTGGTGGCGGTGGGCGAGGGATCTCTGACCTTGGCCGTGGGAGAGGATCCGCCTGCGGACTTGCTGTCGAGCGAGATCCTCGGCCTGGTCTGGGACGCCGGTTACGGGCAGGTGGGCGGGGTGATCTCGCGAGACGGCACCTCGGTGGCCCGCACCTTCACCCCGATCACCGGCACGCCCACGGTGGGCGAGGACGTGGCCCTCGATGCTTTCGCGTTCCCGAGTGATCCCGAGGCGGTGGGGATCGCCTGGGAGGAAGTCGTGTACGAGTCGGGGGTGGGCCCGGCCGCGGCGTGGTACGTGCCGGGAGCGCGTTCGACCTGGGTCATCTTCGTGCACGGCCGGGGGGCGCATCCGGGCGAGGCCCTGCGGGCCCTGCCCACCTTTGTCGAAACCGGCTTCCCGGCCTTGCTCATCACCTATCGCAACGATGAGGGAGCGACCGTAACCGGTGACCGCCTGGCTCGCTTCGGGGCCACCGAATGGGAGGACCTGGAGGGGGCCGTGCGTCATGCCCTGGACGGTGGGGCGGAGGACGTGGTCCTGGTCGGGTACAGCATGGGCGGGGCCATCGTCGCCTCCTTCCTGCTGCAGTCCGGGTTCGCCGGCCGGGTGGAGGCGGCGATCCTCGAGGCTCCGGCCCTGAATCTGGGGGCCATGGTGGACGCCCGAGCCGCCAACACCGACCTGCCGCTGGTCTCGCTGTCGGTGCCGGCTTCCCTGACCTGGGTGGCCAAGTGGATCGCCTCGCTGCGCTTCGGCCTCAACTGGGGGGAGATCGACTACCTGGCCCGGGCCGAAGAGTTCGAGACCCCGATGCTGATCATCCACGGCACCGGGGACGAGGAGGTGCCGATCGAGCTGTCGGAGGAGTTCGCCGAGGCGGCCCCGGAGGGCCTGGTGGAACTGGTGCCCTTCGAGGGGGCGGGCCACGTTCGAGCCTGGAACACGGATCCGGAAGGGTACGAGCGGGTGCTCGAGGACTTTCTGGAAGGGGTCGAGGGATAGGGGACCGCAGACGGGGCGGCTCACCGGCCGGGTGTTCACGGCTGGGCGTGGCCGAGCGGGTAGGTTGTCGGCATGAGCATGCAGAGCCCCATCGACATCACACGCGACGCCCTGGTGCCGCCGCCCGCCGGGAGCAGCCCTGAGTTCCACTACCCGGAGGGCCCGGTGGCCGCCGAAGTGCGGTTCCAGGCCGTGGACGGCGACCCGATCGGGGGCCTGGCGGAGGTGGTGCCCGAGGTGGTGGTGGTGCTCCGGGAGGGGGAGGCCCGGGTGAAGTCGGAAGGCTCGGTGTACCGCCTGCAGTCGTTCCACTGGCACACCCCCTCGGAGCATTGGCTCGACGGCCGCCCGCTGCCGCTGGAGTTGCACCTGGTGCATCGCCGGGCTGAGGACGGGGCCTTCCTGGTGGCGGCGGTGCTGTATCGCATCGGCGAGCGCAACCGGGCCATCGCCCCGGCGTTCGACCTGATCGACGGCTTCGAACCGGCCACCCTGGCTCCGGAGGCCCCGCAGGTGGCAACGGCCCGGCTGAGCCCGGCCGGGCTGCTCCCCGGTGCCCGGACTACCTACCGCTACCAGGGGTCGTTGACCACCGCCCCGTTCACCGAGGGGGTCTCCTGGGTGGTCTTCACCGAGTTGGTGGAGGCAGGCGCCGAGCAGGTGGCGGCCCACGATCGACTGGTGTCGGCCCCGACCCCGGCCTGCGGCGGCCGCCCCAACCCGCCCGGGAATGCCCGCCGCCTGCAACCTCTGGGCAACCGCTCCATTGCCACGGATCTGACCATCGGGCGGGGGTAACTGGCGACGCACGGGGAATGGCGCCCCCGGCAGGAATCGAACCTGCGACACACGGTTTAGGAAACCGCTGCAGGCCAATTCGGTGACCTGGGCCTCTTCGCGAAC
>CAZJRF010000147.1:541-3755 GCA_964548475.1 uncultured Acidimicrobiia bacterium | reverse complement strand
CGCCGATGGCCCTGAGCACTTCGTAGTCGTGCCAGGTGCGCAGCAAGGCCTTGAAGGCCTCGTCGAACGCCTCGTTGGCGCCGTTGCCTACCTGCGGCCGGGTGGCCTCTGGAGGGCGATGCGTGGTGAGGGTCATATGCGACTGCCTGTCTGCCTGGCCCTATTCAACCATCGATTAGTGAGGTTGGTAGCCCTGCCAGCTGCTATGTAGTGGCAAGAGATAGGGCTTTCTGGTAACTTTCGTAAAGCAGAAGGGTTCCTAAGCCTCGCGAAGGGCCATTGTGAACTGCTTCACAAGCCCTGCAGCCTGGCAGATCGCGCTTTTCTCACCCGAAGGAGGCGGCCTTGCATCTCGACGATATCGACTGGGCTCTGCTCGACGAGCTGCAGCGAGACGGACGGGCGGGCTTCCGCGAACTGGGCCGGCGGGTGGGCCTGAGCGCGCCGGCGGTTACCGCCCGGCTGCGCCGGCTGGAGGAGGCCGGCATCATCACCGGCTACCGGGCCACCCTCGACCCCGCGGCTCTCGGGCTGCCGGTCCTCGCCTTTGTGCGGGTGAGTGGGGCAGGAGGGGAGGAGGCCGACGCCCGCTTCATGGCGGCGGCCGGCGGCATCCCCGAGATCCGGGAGGTGCATCGCGTCACCGGTGCGGAGACCTATCTCATGCGGGTACAGGTCAAGACGGTGCAGGATCTGGAGCGGGTGCTGCGGCCGTTGTGGAAGTACGGGGACACGGTCACCGGGGTGGTGATGTCGGTCCCCATCGCCGACCGGCCCCTCACCCGGGAGATGGTCGGCTAGGGCGGCACCCCGGTCGTCCGTCCGGCCGCCCTTCCTGCGAACTTCGGCTCACCCGTACAGCCTGCTCAGGGTCTCCACCGCGGCGGCCGGGCGCTCCGACCCTTCCAGTTCCACCGTCACCGCCATCTTCACTTGCACCCCACCCTCGATCGGCTCGACCGCGGCCAGCACCGCCCGGGAGCGGATGCGGGCGCCGACTTTGACCGGGGAGATGAAGCGCACCCGGTCCAGGCCGTAGTTCACCGCCAACCGCCGGTCCTTCACCAGCGGCGGCAGGCTCTCCATCAGGTGCGGGAGCAAGGACAGAGTCAGGTATCCGTGGGCGATGGGCCCGCCGAACGGCCCCGCGTCGGCTCGGGGCCCCGCCTGATGGATCCACTGGTGGTCGAGCGTGGCGTCGGCAAAGACGTCCACCCGATCCTGGGTGACCCGGAACCAGTCGCTGACGCCGATCTCCTCGCCGATCCGGGCGGCCAGGGCGGCCACGTCGATGGGGCTCAATGCTCCTCCTCCGGGGGTCCGGGGCATGGTACGCCCGGGCGCTCCCGGCCGCCGGGCGGGCCGGCTCTGTGGCAGAGTGGTGGCCGGTAGGGAGGACCGAGCAGGAAAGGAGCGGGGTGAGCGGCACGATTGAGCGGCGTGTGCCGGCCGGCCTGGGGGCTCTGGCCGATGCGCTGGCCGGAGTAATAGGGCCGGAAGGCGCCCTGGTATTCGTCGCCGATCCCGCGATTGGAGACGAGTGGGAGGGGGTGGCGGCCCAGTTCCGAGAAGCCTTCGACAGCACCCGGCGGGCACTGGGGGCGGGCGCGCCGGTGGTGTACGTGGTGGATCAGCGCGACCTACTCGGGCGGCGCGGCCTGGGGGCGGCCATGGCCGCGGCCGGCTTGCTGTCGGGGGCGCGGGCGGCCGCCTTCGAGATGCGGAGGGCCGGCGTCCCGGTCAATGTGGTGGCCACCGAGGAGGGCAGCCCGCCCGAGGCGGTGGCCGCCTGGGTGGGTCGGCTGCTCGATCCGGGACCGGGCGGGCCCACCGGGGAGTTGGTGCGCCTGGGCGGGGACCATTTGGGAAAGGCGTTGCCGTGAGCGGACTGGTGGTCGTCACCGGCGGCGCTGCCGGCATCGGACTTGCCATCGCCGGCCGCCTGGCCGGCGAGTACCGGGTGGTCGTGGTCGACCGCGCCGCCGGTACCGCCGGGGTGGCGGCGGCGGTGGGCGGGGGAGCGATCGCGGTGGAGGCGGATCTTGCCACCGAGGAAGGGGTCACCGCCGTGGTGGAGGCGGTGCGCTCGGCCGGTGAGCCGCTGGTGGGCCTGGTCAACAACGCCGGCATCACCCGCGACGCCCGGATCGCCAAGATGCAGGTAGAGGACTTTGACGCGGTGCTGGAGGTCAACCTGGGCGCCGTCTACCGGCTCACTACGGCCCTCGTCCCTCTCATGGCCGAGGGTGGGTCGATCGTGAGCATGAGCTCCCGCGCCTACCTCGGCAACTTCGGCCAGTACAACTACGCCACCTCCAAAGGCGGCCTGGTGGGCCTCACCCGGGCGCTGGCCCTGCGCCTGGCCCCTCGCATCCGGGTGAACGCGGTGGCGCCGGGCCTCATCGGGACTGCGATGACCGCCGCCATGCCGCCCGACGTGCTGGCGGGGCTGGTGGAGCGCATCCCGCTGGGGCGTCCCGGGCGTCCCGAGGAGGTGGCCGACCTGGTGGCCTTCCTGCTCTCCGGGGAGGCGGCCTACATCACCGGCGAGGTGTACATCATCGGAGGCGGGCGCAGCCTGATCTGAGCGTTTGACGCAGAAGGAGCAGCCGGATGCCGCTGGACACCGACACCCTCGGCGACCTGATCTTCACGATCCGCCGCTACGTGCAGGAGCGCCTGATCCCCAACGAGGCCAGGGTGGCAGAGGAGGACCGCATGCCCCCGGAGATCGTTGAGGAGATGCGCCGGCTGGGCTTCTTCGGGCTCACCGTCCCCGAGGAGTACGGGGGCCTGGGCCTGACCATGGAGGAGGAGGTGCTGGTCGGCTTTGAGCTGGGAAGGGCCTCACCGCCCTTCCGCTCGGTGTTCGGCACCAACAACGGAATCGGGTCGCAGGCCATCGTCATGGCGGGGACCGAGGAGCAGAAACAGCGTTACCTGCCCCGGCTGGCCACCGGGGAGCTGGTCGGGTCCTTCGCTCTCAGCGAACCCGACGCCGGATCCGACGCGGTGGCCGTGATCACCCGGGCCAGGCGAGAAGGCCACGGTTACGTGCTCGATGGGACCAAGCGCTTCATCACCGGGCACGTGCAATTCGGCACGCTGATCGCCCTGCTCGATGCCGGCCGGCCGATCCTCGGCGTGATCGACATGCCGCAGCTGGACGAACGCTGGCTGGGCGCCGCCGGCCGCCCGAGCGTGCATGACGACC
>CAZJRF010000147.1:0-531 GCA_964548475.1 uncultured Acidimicrobiia bacterium | reverse complement strand
CGGCGTGTTCACCGTCATGGCGCGGACCGATCCGGCCACCAAGGGAGCGGCCGGGGTGAGCGCTTTCCTTGTGGAAGCGAGCACCCCGGGCATCACCATCGGCCCGAAGTACAAGAAGATGGGCCAGCAGGGGACGCCGGTGGCCGACGTGATCTTCAGCGATTGCCGGGTGCCGGCCGAAGCCCTCCTCGGAGGGGTGGAGGGCCGTGGCTTCCGCGTGGCCATGCAGGTGCTGGATCGGGGGCGGCTGGCCATCTCGGCCAGCTTCACCGGGTTCGCCGAGCGCATCTTCGACGAGATGGTGGACTACGCCGTCAACCGCGAGCAGTTCGGACGGCCCATCGCCGAATTCCAACTGATCCAGGCGATGATCGCCGACAGCAAGGCCGAGTTGCTGGCCGCCCGGGCCCTGGTGCTGGAGGCTGCCCGGGCCCACGACCGGGGCGAGCCCATCTCGCTCCCGGCCGCCTGCTGCAAGATGTTCGCCTCCGAGGCACTGGGGCGCGTCGCCGATCGGAACGTCCAGGTGCA
>CAZJRF010000146.1:0-3821 GCA_964548475.1 uncultured Acidimicrobiia bacterium | reverse complement strand
CCCGCTTCGGTGAGCGCCACCAGTGGGGGCGAGTGCTCGCTTCCAACGCGGTGGCGGTGCCGGTGGACTCGGCCATCTTCGTGTTGGTCGCCTTCGCCGGGGTGCTCAGCATGGGCAACGTGGGGGAGACCTTCGTGACCAACGTGGTGGTGAAGTTCGCGGTGACGGTGGTGTCGATCCCCTGGATCTACCTGGTGAGACCCGGCGGAGGCGGCCGCCCGGGTCAGCCGCTGGTGTCGGGAGAGATGCGCCCGTAGAAGAGGATCTCCTGGGCGGCCAGCTCGCGGAAGGGCTCGCGCCCCTCGTAGGACTGGCCGGGATAGGCGCTGGTGACGGTGAGCTGCACGCTGGAGGTGCGCACGCTGCGCAACGACACCCGCTGGGGCTCGTTGCTGTCATCCAGCTCGATGATGGTGGCCTGGGGCAGGTCGTCGATGACTATCTCCAGGCCCTTGATGCGGGCGTTGCGCTCGAAGCGCTCCTGGTCCTCCAGGTTGTGGACGTAGACCTCGCTGATCTGCACCGGAGGCGAGAAGAGGAACGTGATCACCGCCCCGACGCCGCCCTCGCGGGCGTTCCAGGAGTTGTCGGGGTTGTCGTCGATGAGAGCGGAGCACGGGTAGTCGGCCAGCTCCGAGGTGCAGTCGATGCGGATGGGACGCAGCTGCACGATGTCGAGGGGCACCTGGGTGGTGGTGGTGGTGCTGGTCGATTCGGCGGCGGTCCCCCCTCCCCGGTTGAAGGCCCAGACGATGACCGCCGCCAGGCCTACGAACAGGAGCACGCCGGCGAGCACCATGAGGGCGCGGGCCCCGGCGGTGGTACGCAGCATGGGCTGGGGGGCCACCGGCAGCATCGCCTGGGAGAGCCGGGCCCCGCACGATTCGCAATGCCGATTGAAGGGGGGATTGAGGGCACCGCACGACGGACAGGGGATGCCGGGCGGCCCGCCTTCGCCTCCCCCGCCGCCGGTGCCCGAAGAGTTGGGTTGCCGCGAGCGAGACTCCGGCGGACGCGGCCGGTCGTCGGCTTCATGGCCCAGTTCGAAGGGCTCGAAGGTCTCGTCGGAGTGGTAGTCGGGTGTGTCGTCCACGGTTCTCACTTGCGGGGGTCCCAACCAGGGCCGGACAGGAGCGCCGGGGCCCGGCCGAGGTATTGTGCCACGGATGCAGGGTATTGGCGTGCAAGTGCTGGCCGAACTGCGGGTGGCCGAGGGATGGTCGACGGCCAACATCGCCGGAGGCCTCCTGCTGGTGGTCCTGGTGGTCGGCGCTCTGGCGGCCGCCTTTCTTGTCGGACGCAGGCGGTAGCGTCGCCTCGTGAGCTACCGCTGCGCTACCTGTGGCTACTCGAGCGCTAAATGGATGGGCTTCTGCCCCGGCTGCGGCAGTGAGGCCGCCCTGGTCCAGGAGGTGCAGGCGGCCCGCGCAGCCACTGGGCGCACCGTCCGGGTAATGCCCCTGGCCGAGGCCGGACGCGATGAGCCGCGGCGCCGGGCGACCGGCCTGGCCGAGGTCGACCGGGTGCTGGGCGGGGGGCTGGTGCCGGGGGCCACGGTGCTGGTGGGGGGCGAGCCCGGGGTGGGCAAGTCCACCCTGCTGCTGCAGGTGGGGGCGGGCCTGGCCGCGGCCGGGGGCCGGGCCCTGCTGGCCAGCGCCGAGGAGTCGCCGGGGCAGGTGGCACTGCGGGCGGCCCGGCTTGGCATCGACGACCTCGGGGTGCTGCTGGCCTCCGAGCGCGACGTGGATGCCGTCATCGCCGGCGCCGACCAGGTGCGGCCCGACCTGCTGGTGGTCGACTCGGTACAGACGGTGGCCGCCGCCGAGGTGGGCGGGGCCCCCGGCGGGGTGGCGCAGGTGCGGGAGGCTGCCGCGCGTCTGGTTCACTTCTCCAAGGAGAGCGGCGTGCCGGTGGCCCTGGTGGGCCACGTCACCAAGGACGGGTCCATCGCCGGGCCCCGGATGCTCGAGCACATGGTCGACGTGGTGCTCTACCTGGAGGGCGACGTCGAGCGCGGCCTGCGGGTGCTGCGCAGCCTCAAGAACCGCTTCGGCGCCACCCATCAGGTGGGTCTCTTCGAGATGAGCGACCGGGGCCTGCGGGAGGTGCCCGACCCCTCCGGCTGGCTGGTGGCCGGCTGGCGGGGCGGGGTGCCGGGCAGCGTGGTGTTCCCCGCGGTCGACGGGCGGCGGCCGCTGCTGGTCGAGGTGCAGGCCCTGGTGTCTCCCGATGGGGTGGCAACACCGCGCCGGAGCGTGCGGGGCCTGGAGTTGGCCCGGGTCCACCAGGTGCTGGCGGTGCTCGAGCGCCACGCCGATTTCTCCTTCGCCGCCCGCGATGTGTACGTGTCGGTGGTGGGCGGCCTGGCCGTACGCGACCCGGGGGCTGACCTGCCGGTGGCCATCGCCCTGGTCTCTTCGCTGCTCGGCCGGGCTTTGCCTGCGACCGCCGCCTGGGGCGAGGTGGGGCTCACGGGGGAGGTGCGGGCGGTGGCCTACGGCGACCGGCGGGCGGCCGAGGTGGCCCGCCTCGGGGTCGAGGTGGCGGTGGGCCCCACCGGCAACGGCCAGGACCGCATCGACTTGGCCCTGGCGCGGGCCGGGCTGCACCCGGTGGTCCCCCAGCGCCCAAGCCGGCGGGTGTAGTAGCCTCGCCGCGCATGACCAAGCGCGACGGCGCCCTCGATGTCCTCCGCTCATTGGCCCCGGGCACCCCGCTTCGGCGGGCGGTAGAGCTGATCCTCAGCCAGGACTCGGGAGCGCTCATCGTCCTCGGCTACGGGGCCGACATCGAGGCCATCTGCAGCGGCGGCTTCCACCTGAACGGGGCCGATTTCAGCCCGGCCCGCCTGGCCGAACTGGCCAAGATGGATGGGGCGGTCATCGTCGATGAGCGCGCCGAGATCATCTACCGGGCCAACGTCCATTTGATCCCCGACGCCTCGATCCCGACGGGGGAGGCCGGGACCCGGCACCGCACGGCCGAGCGGGTGGCGGTGCAGACCGGCCGTCCCACGGTCGTGGTCAGCCAGGGCCGGTCGATGGTCACCATCTACACCAGGTCGGGCAAGCAGGAGCTGCGCAGCCCCACCGCGCTGCTGGAGGCGGCCAACCAGAACCTGCTCACCCTGGAGCGGTTCCGGTGGCGGCTGAATGAGGTCGAGGAGCGGCTGACCCAGCTGGAGGTGGACGACATCGTCACCTGCCGTGACGTGGTACGGGTGCTGCAGCGCGCCTCGCTGGTTCACCACATCGCCCGCGATCTGGAGCACTACACGGTGGAGTTGGGGGGCGAGGGCCACCTGACCCGCATTCAGTTGGAGGACCTGCTCACCGGCGTGAAGGAAGTGGCCGAGCAGGTGTACGCCGACTACTCGCGCAGCTATCCGCCCAAGACGTCCCAGCCTCTGGACCTGCTGGCCGATCTCACCATGGAGCACGTCAGCGACGCCTCCCGGGTGACGTCTCTGCTTGAGCTGGGCCCACTCGACGGGCGGTTGCGGCCCCGCGGCTACCGCGTGCTCAACCGGGTGCCCCGTCTCCCCGAGGCGGTGAAGGTGTCGCTGGTGGCCCGCTTCGGCGACCTGCCGCACCTGCTCGAGGCGACCGTGGCCGAGTTGGACCAGGTCGAAGGGGTGGGGCGGACCCGCGCCCGGCAGCTGCGCCACTACTTCGACCGCCTGCTCGAATCCAATCGCAGCTGGGTTCTTGAGGAGGGCTGACCCGGGAGAGGGCTAGGTGGGCGGCGGTCGCTGTTGTGCCGCTTGCCATAACGCTGCCCTGTTCCTGTTGTTGCTGCTGCTGGGGGGTGGGCGGCGTCGC
>CAZJRF010000145.1:0-3842 GCA_964548475.1 uncultured Acidimicrobiia bacterium | reverse complement strand
TACAGCGCGGTCTGGAAGATGCCACTCAGTGCCGAGAACACCATGGCCACCACCAGCATCCAGAGGACGCCCAGGGACACGAGCAGGATGTTGGGCGTCTCCGCGATGGCGAAGGCCCCCGCGATCGCGGCGATGCCGGGCAGCATCAGCAGGAACCCCACCAGCCCGAAGCCGACCCGGGCGGCGACGTTCTCCCCCCAGGTCTGCCGGAAGAGAGATCCCGAGCGCTTCAGGGCATCTCTCACCCCGATGTCCTCGATAACCAGGACGGGGATCACCAGGAAGGTGACCAGCGACCAGGCGATGCCGGCCGCGCCGGAGAGGATCCTCCCGAACACCCCGCCCCTCTCCTCGGCGGCGCGCAACAGGGCCGAGACGGTGGCCGAGAGCAAGGCCCAGGGGAGAATCCGTCCCGCTCGCTGCCTCGCGCCGCGCAGGGCGCTGCCGATGGTCGGGTCCCCGCCCTCCAACCGCTCGTTGGCCGCATGCACCAGCGCGGTGTTGAAGAAGATGACGATGTAGGCCAGCACCAGGTAGGCCGCGAACACCAGGGGGAGGATGACCCACGCCGGGTTCTGCTCCATCTCGGCCCGCCCCACCCACATGATGGGGATCAGGAAGAGGGCGGCCGTCACCAGAGTGGCGAGAAGAGAGATCACCGGCAGGGCGATCAGTTCCTTGTCGGCCTTGAGCACCTCCCAGGAGGCGCGGGCTAGTTGCAGCGTTCTAGAGATGCGTCCCATCGGGGAAGTGTATGCGGCCCCCCGGCGGCTAGGGCGGATCCCCCGGTAGCATTCGGTTCGAGGTATGGATCCTTTCGAGCAAGACCCGGCGTCGGTCCCCGAACGCCGCCGTTTCCCCCGCTGGCCTTTCCTCCTGGTGGGGATGTGCCTGCTGGTGGGGGCGGCGGTGGTGGCGTTGTGGCCGCTGAAGGTGCCCTACTACGCCATGTCGCCGGGACCGGTGGAGGAGGTGGCCGATCTGGTCACCTTCGACGACGTGGAGCGCTACAACACCAACGGCGACCTGTTCCTGCTGACGGTGGGCCTGCGCGAGGTCAACGTCTTCGAGTACCTGGAGGCCCAGCTCGACCCCCGGGTGGACCTGATCGGCCGCGACGTCATCAGTCCGCCCGGACAGACGCAGGAGGAGCGCACCCGCTCCAACCTCGACGCCATGGAGGGGTCCATCGACGCCGCGATCTATGTGGCCCTGACCCGCCTGGGCTACGAGGTGGGGTTCACCGGGGAGGGCGTCTCCGTGGTCGACGTGGGGGAGGGCACCCCGGCGGAAGGGGTGCTGCAGGTGGGAGACGTGATCACCCACGTGGCCGGGAAACAGGTGGCCACCGGGGACGACGCGGCGGCGGCGATCCGTGCCTTCCAGATCGGCGACACCGTCACCCTCAGTGGCACCCGGGGGGAGGAGCCCTTCAGCGTGGACGTGACCCTCGCCCCGCATCCGGAACTGGAGGGGGCGCCCATGGTGGGGGTGGTGCTCAAGACGGTGAACCTCGATCTGGAGCTTCCCATCGACCTGGAGATCGACTCCCGCAACATCGGGGGGCCTTCGGCCGGGATGATGTACGCCATCGCCGTGCTGGACCTGCTCACCCCGGAGGATCTGGCCAAAGGCCACCGGATTGCCGGCACGGGCACCATCCAGACCAATGAGACCATCGGGGCGATCGGCGGCGTGCGCCAGAAGGTCTTCGCCGCCCGCTCGGTGGGGGCGGAGTACATCCTGGTGCCCGTCGACAACTACCCCGACGCCCTGACCGCGAGGGGTGACGACATCGAGATCGTCGCGGTCGCCATGCTGCAGGACGCTCTCGACTTCCTCGACTCCCTGGAGCCGGTGAGCAGCACCGTCGCCGCCCCCTGACCGGGAGTTGATGCGGGACGGCGGGCCGCCGGGGCGGTATCGTGCTCCTATGCCCGACCAGGAGATGGGTCCGGAACGCCTTACCCCGAAGGGGCTTCCCAGCGCCCGCAGGGGATACGACCGCAGGGCGGTGGAGCTGCTGCTCGAGGAGGCCCGCCGCGCCTGGGCCGCTTCGCAGGAGCAGCACCGGCGCCTGCTTGACGAGATCGACCGGGCCGGTGGGCTGGGTTACCTGGCCCGCGACCTGGGGGCGGTGGGCACCGAGGTGGGACAGCTATTGGCCGACGCTCAGGAGGCCGCCCGGGGCCTGCGGGAACGGGCCCGGATCGACTCAGCCGAGCAACTGGCGGCAGCTGCGGCCGAGGCGCAGCGTCTGGTTTCCGAGGCGGAGGAGCAGGCGTACCAGGTGCGTGCCGACGCCTGGGCGACGGGCATGGAGCTGCTGCGCCAGGCGGCCGAGACGGGCCGGGCCATGGCGGAGGACGCCGAGGCGGAGGTGCTCATCATCCGGGCCGGGGCCGAACAGGAGGCCTATCGGCTGGTCGCCAGCGCCCGCCGGGAGAGCCAGGACGTGCTGCGCGAGGCCCGCTTCGCCGGCGAGCGGGCGGTGCTCGAGGCGCGTGCCCAGGCCGAGTACCTGGGACCGGTAGAGGCGGCGGAGCCTGGACCCGCCGGGGGGGAGCCGGCTGCGCGACAGCGCGAGGGGGCCGGCCGCCGGCATCGCCGTCCTCCGGAGGCCTCGGCGCCGCAGGCCCACGACGTCATACGGGTGATCAAACCAGAGCACGGAGAGCGATCGGTGGCCCGCCCGGGCATCGACCCGGGCTCGTACGGGGATGCGCTCGCCGCCGAGGTGGAGGCGCTCTGGGAGAGTGGGGAGGTGGAGGCAGTTGCCTCCGTCCCCGAGCCGCCGGTGTCGGCCGCTCCCGGCCGGGCGGTGGTTTCTCCTTACGTGTCGCCGCCCGCCCCGGCTGCGCCGGAAGCGCTTCCGGTTGCACCGGCTGAAGAGCCGGAGCCGGAAGCGGACTCGGAGAAAGGGCGTGAAGAGATCCCGGCCGAGCCGTCGGCCGAGGAGGTCTTGCCCGAGGAGCCGGAGGAGGTCTTGCCCGAGAAGCCCGCCTCGGTCGAGGCTCCGGCCGTCGACGAGGCGGGGGCTCAGACAGCCCCGCTGGCGGTTCCATCGGGAGAGGAAACCGCGCCCTCGGAGTCTCACCCCGGCGGGGTGGAGGATCTCTTCGCCCGCCTGCGTGACACCCATCGGCCGGCGGGCCGGCGCCGGCGGGGTGCTCCCGCGATGGGGGAGACCCTGCCCGGCATGGGGGAGGCGGTCCCCGCCGGCACGCCGTCGACCGCCCCGGGTCCCGCTCCCGACGCGATCGAGCTCAGGGAGCGGCTGGTGCTGCCGGTGCAGAACAGGGCGCTGCGCCGGGTGAAGGAGAACCTGCTCGAGCTGCAGAACGGTGCCCTGGACGCGCTGCGGGTCTCCGGCACCTGGCAGGGGTTGGAGCCCGCCCTTACCGCTCTGGCTCCCGCTCTGGACCCGGTGGCGGAGGAGGCGGCGGAGGCAGGAGCGCGGGCGGTAGCCGCCTTCACCGGCGGGGATCCTCCCGCTCCGGTGATCAGTTCGCGCAGCGCGGCCCTGGTGCAGGCGATGGTCGAGGAGCTGGCCGGGGACGTGGCCTCCGCTCTGGAGGAAGCTGCCGAGGCGGGCCCGCTGGAACTGGCGGCGGGAGTGTCGCGGGTGTTCCGGGCCTGGCGGGGTGAGCAGGCGGAGCACTGGGTGCGCACCGTGGCCTACGCCGCCTACCACGACAGCTTGCTGGCCGGGCTGGCGCTGGCCGGGGTGCGGTCGGTGTCGCCGGTGCCCCACGGGCTGCTCTGTGCCGAGTGCCCGGCTCTGCACGGCGCGGCCTGGGATCCGGGCGGGGACCCGCCGGCGGGTACGGTCTGCCCGCCCG
>CAZJRF010000144.1:0-3847 GCA_964548475.1 uncultured Acidimicrobiia bacterium | reverse complement strand
GGCGGGTATCGTGACCCCCCGTGCTCACCGCCGCATTGTGGGGCCTGATCCAGGGCCTGACCGAATTCCTGCCCATCTCCTCCAGCGGGCACCTGGTGCTCATCCCCGCCCTGTTCGGCTTCGACGAGCCCGGCCTGGCCGCCTCGGTGATGCTGCACCTGGGCACCCTGCTGGCGGTGGTCGTCTACTACTGGTCGGACCTGCTGCGCCTGCTCCACCTGCGCACCGACCCCGAGGCCCGCCGCATCCTCATGCTTCTGCTGGTGGGCACCATCCCCGCCGCCCTGGTCGGCCTCACCCTGCACGGGCCCATCGAGGTGGTCTTCTCGGAGCCGTGGCTGGCGGCGGTGGCCCTCATGGCCACCGGAGTGATTCTGCTGTTCACCATGCTGGTAGGACGCGGGCTGCGCCGCCTGGCGGAAGGGCGCTGGACCGACGGGGTGGTGGTCGGGCTGGCCCAGGCCTTCGCCCTGCTCCCCGGCATCTCCCGCTCGGGCATGACCATCGCCGCCGGCATGGCCCAGGGTTTCCAGCGCAAGGAGGCGGCCCGCTACGCCTTCTTGCTCTCCATCCCCGCCATCGCCGGGGCCGGCCTCATCGACGGCCTCGACCTGATCAGCAAGGGGGGGTTCACCCCGAACCTGCTGGTGGGGATGGCGGTGGCCGCCATCGCCGGCTACCTGGCCATCACCGCCCTGCTGCGAGTGCTGGTCCGGGTGGGACTCGCCCCCTTCGCCGCTTACTGCTTGATCTTCGGCGGCATCGCCTACGCGTTGGTCTGAGCCCGGCTCAGAAGTGGACCGAACACCAGGGCGCTACCGGCCAGTGGAACATGGCCTGCGCCCGGCTCATCGCCGCCGGCTCCCCCTGCACCCGACCCAGCCAGGCCAGGTCGGACAGCCGGGCGTCCCCCAGGTAGGCGGCGGCCAGGTCGGCCGAGGCGAGCATCACCTCGGCGGCCCGGTCGGTCCGGCGGCACTCGGCCCCGTCCGGACCGCCCTCAAGCAGGAAGCGTCCCCCCGCCTCCGGCCGAAAGCCGTCCACCACCTCGAGCACTACCTCTCCCTCGGCCGCGTAGCGGCGGGCGGCCAGAGCGCCGACCACGTCGAGGATCCGTACCCAGATGTGGTCGGCGCGGGTCTCCTGCAGCCGACGCGGCGCCTCCAGCAACAGGGCCAGCGGCTCGCGCAACCGCCGGGTGTAGGCCTTGATCACCGCCACCAGGTCGATCCCCAAGCAGTAGCGCCAGAGGGCCCGGTAGGCCTCGCCGTCCACCGCCTGCAGGTCGCCGATGCGCACCTCGTTGCGCGCGTGCGACTGGTTCCAGTCCTCTTTCTGGCGGTAGCGCACATAGCCCGCCGCCTCCCCGTCCCGCTCGTACAGGACGTACCGGTGGGCGGTGGCGCCGTCGCGCCAGTGCTCCGGGTCGTAGAAGTACAACTCCCAGTCGGTCTCCCCCCGGGGGACGGCCCCCGGGATGCCGTCAGTGGAACGCTCGTAGATGCCGGGGAGGGCGGCCCGGGCGGCCTCGACATCTACCTGGCGCAGCCGGCCGGCCGGGGCGCGATCGTCGGCCAGGGCGGCGTAGGCCCGCTCGATCTGGAGGCTACAGCCCTCGATGGCCACCCCGTAGCCGAAGCGGCCGTAGATGAGGCTCTCCGCCGCCCACAGTGCCGAGAACACCTCTCCCCGCTCTGCCCCCTGGTCGAGCAGGCGCCGCATGATGGAGGTCAGCACTCCGCGCCGGCGGTGGGTGGGACGGGTGCCGATGGCGGTTACTCCGCCGAAGGGAACCCGGGCTCCGCCGGGGAGGGCCATCGACATGGTGAAGGCCCCCCCGGTGCCCACCATCTCCTCACCGTCGAAGGCCGCGAAATAGCGGTCGAACTCGGCCCGCTTCTTCCAGAGCTCCTGCTCCTCGGGGCGGGGGTCGAAGCCGAAGGCGGCGCCCAGCACCAACTCCCAGGAGCCGAACTCATCGGGGGTGATGGGACGTACGGCGAAGGGTGCCTGTTCCACGGCCCGCAACCCTACCGCGGCCGACGGGGGTATTGATCCACTCCCCGCCGGGGCATACCTTCGACGGTGATGAAGAACGCCGCCCTCCTCTGCCTGCTCCTGGTTCCCCTGGCCCTGGCCGCCGTCCTCCCCGCCGGCGCCGGGGAAGGATGCGTGATAACCCCCACCGGCATCGACTGCAGCGCGGCCGGGTCGAGCACCTCGGCGGGGGGCACCCCGGGGGAACCCGCCCCCGGCGAGCCCAGCCCTGCCTTGCCCCTGCGCTACCTGACCACCATCGAGCACCCCGACACCGACGGGCTCTGCCGCTTCTGGTCCTCCAGCCCGCCCGGACTCGACTCATGGAACCCCAGCAACGATCAGGCGATCCTCCTCACTCTCTGGAGCCTGCCCAAATGCCCCGCCCCCGAGGCACCGACCGCCACCGTGAGCACCGAGTGGGCAGTGGCGCGCGCCTGGGAGATCTTCCGCTCCTTCCCCCTGGCCCCGCCCCAGCCGAACCTGCAGCCTCCCGAGCACGGCATCACCGGTTTGGCCTCCTACCTGTCAACCCCTCTGCCCTCCCGGCTGTCCCACGCCGAGACACTCCCCGACGGGAGGTCGCTGGCAGTGGAGGCACGGGTGACGGCGGCGTTGATCGACTGGGGCGACGGCTCTCCCGTCCTGCGCTACGACCCGGGCGCCCTGCGCCCCTACCCGCTGGGCGCCGCCCGCCACACCTACGGGCTGAAGACCTGTCCTCCCGACTACCGGGCCTCCCACCCGTCGGGCGGGAACTGCCACCCCGCGCTGGAGGCCTACCCCGTGGAGGTCACCTTCCGCTGGGTGGCCCGCTACCGACTCGAGGGATCGTGGGTCGACCTGGGCAGCCTCGACCGAACGGCCGCCGTCACCTACGACGTAGACGAAGTGGTGGGGGTGCTGCAGCCCTGAGGCCTCACCCGGCCAGCGCGTCGGCTACCCAGGCCAGGCCGGACTCCTCCAGGGTCCGCCGGGTGGGGTTGCCGGTGGCCGGGTCCCAGCCCGCCTGCCGGTAGTAGGAGTCCCGCACCACCTCCCAAGCGGCCCGATCCACCTGCCTGCCGTCAGTGGCCCCTCCCTGCAGCGGCCGGTCGAACAGCCGGTCGGGCAGGGTGTCCTGCTCACGGCCGATCCCCTCGCGGGCGTTGAAAGCCCGCTGCAGGTTCAGGGTGCGCCGGCCCACCTCCAGCAGCCCGTCCACGGTCATGTCCCAGCCGGTCACCGCCGACAGGGCCTCGGCCAGCTCCTCCATGCCCATCAGCTGCCAGGCGGGCCCGTAGACGAACTGGCAGACGGCCGCCGAGTTCATCGCCTGATAGGCCCACTGGCTGCGCAGGGCGAAGGTCACCTTGGCCTCGTTGAGCACCGAGGCCGGCTGCGGCTCGGTGAGGCCGATGTCGGTCATGCGCTTCCCGTACTTGTCGGGGCTCTCGGCGATCAGGTCGGGCTCGTAACACGGGTCGTGTTCGCTGGACTGGTGGTCGGCCCCGTAGGGGTTCACCGCGTAGATCAATCCCAGCGACGCCTTCACCTGGGGCATGTGAGCCGGGAACTCCTGCTTCTTGGCGGTGATGGCGCAGGCCGGCGCCTCCCCGCCGATGCGCTCCGCCGCCCGGTAGGAGCCCTCGGCCAGGATGTCCCCGAAACCCTCCCGGCGCAGGGTCCGCTCCAGCATGGCCACCATCGCCGCCCCGTCCCCCCAACGCAGCTCGATGCCTCCCGTGTCCTCCCTGGTGATCAGACCCCGCTCGAAGCACTCGATGGCGAAGGCCATGGTCGCTCCCGCCGAGATGGTGTCCACCCCGTA
>CAZJRF010000143.1:1023-3954 GCA_964548475.1 uncultured Acidimicrobiia bacterium | reverse complement strand
AGAGCAGCGCTTCCGGTTCTGCGACCCCGAGGCGCCGGTAGGCGCCTAGGAACTGGGAGGTTGCCTCGGCAGCCACCTCCTGAGTGGTGATTCCCTCCTCCTCGGCGGCGGCGATGATCTTGTCCTCGATGTCGGTGATATTGGTGACGTAGGTGACCCGGTACCCGCGCCACTCCAGGTAACGGCGGATCACGTCGAAGGCCACCGCCTGGCGCCCGTGCCCCACGTGGGGGGCCGATTGCACGGTAGGGCCGCAGCTGTACATGGAAACCTCGCCGGGCACCCGGGGGCGGAAGGGCTGCAGCGACCGGCCGAGCGTGTTGTACACCTGCACGCCGGGGATGGTATCAGCGCCGGGTAGCCTCTCCCGGGTGCGCCCCCCCGCCGGACGACCCTGGGTGATCGCCCATCGCGGCGCCTCGACCGCCTTCCCCGAGAACACCCTCGCCGCCTTCCGGGGCGCGGCCGAACTGGGGGCCGATGCCGTGGAGTTCGACGTCCGCCGCACCGCCGACGGCCGGCCGGTGATCCATCACGACCCGGCCGTCCCGGGCCTGGGCCCCATCTACTCCTTCCCCGCCGCCGACCTGCGCCGTCGCGCCCCCTGGCTCCCCACCCTGGAGGAGGCGCTGAAGGCCTGCACCGGCCTGTGGGTGGACGTCGAGGTTAAGAACTCCCCGGCCGAGCCCGACCGGGACCCCGGGCATGCGGTCGTCGCCGAGGTGGTGCGGCACCTGGACACCGCCGCCTGGCGGGAGAAGTCGGTGGTGTCCTCGTTCAACCAGGGCACCCTGGCCCGGGTGAGAGCCCTGGCCCCGGCTCTCCTCACCGGGCTCCTGGCCGACCGCCTTCTCTCCACGCCGGCGGCAATCGAGCTCGCCCGCGAAGGCGGACACCGGCTGCTTCTCCCCCAGGCCGCCGCCCTGGCCGGCCCGGCCGCCTCGCCGGCGATCGAGGCCGCTCATCGCGCCGGGCTGCTGGTGGTGGCCTGGACGGTGGACGAACCGGCCGAAGTGCGCCGCCTGGCCGACGCCGGCATCGACGGGGTGATCACCAACCGGCCCGACGCCGCTCTCTCAGCCCTCGGCCAGGACCACCGCCGCGACGGCGGCTAGCCCCTCGTCGCGGCCCAGGAAGCCCAGCCCGTCGGTGGTGGTGGCTTTCACTGACACTCCCGCCGCCTCCACCTCCAGCACCTCGGCGAGACGCAGGCGGATGGCCTCGCGGTAGGGTGCCACCCGCATCTCCTGGGCGATCACGGTGGCATCGAGAGAGGAGACCCGGTAGCCGGCCGCTTGCACCCGGGCGACGACCTCGGCCAGCAGCTGCATGCTGTCGGCCCCCCGCCAGCGGGGATCGGCCGACGGGAAGAGAATGCCCAGGTCGCCCAGAGCGGCGGCACCCAGCAGGGCGTCGGCCACCGCGTGGGCCAGCACGTCGCCGTCGGAGGTGGCTATCACGCCCCGGTTCTTGTCGACGGCCACTCCGCCCAGCCGGGTGGGCCCCGGGCCGCCGAAGCGGTGTGCGTCGAAGCCCCAGCCCACCCTCACGACAGCAACGCCTCGGCCAGAGCCAGGTCGCCGGGGTAGGTCACCTTCAGGTTGGCCGCCTCCCCTTCCACGGCGGCCACGCTGCCCCCGAGGCGCTCCACCAGCACCGCATCGTCGCCGGCGTCCTCGTCGCCGGCGGCATGGGCCGCCCGCAGCACCTCCACCTTGAAGCCCTGCGGGGTCTGGGCCCCCGCCAGGTCGGCGCGCTCCACCGTGGCCAGCACCCAGCCGTCCCCCACCCGCTTCAGGGTGTCGCGCACCGGCACCACCGGCACCACCGCATCGACCCCGCCCGCCAGCAGCCGGTCGATGACCCGCCGCACCAGGTCCGGGGTGGCCAGCGGGCGGGCCGCGTCGTGGACCAGCACGTGGAAAGCATCGGAGGGCAAGTGGTCGAGACCGGCCCGCACCGAGTCGCGCCGCCGCGGACCTCCCGGCACCCCCCCGGGCAGGTCGCCCACCAGCACCACTTGCCCCACCCCCCCGTGCAGCAGGGCATCGCGTCCCCACTCCCACAGGGGGCGCCCCCGCAGCAGGGCGGCGTGCTTGGGCCCCCCGAAGCGGTCGCCCCGACCGGCGGCGACCAGGATGCCGTACACCATCATGGCCGTTGTCTACTCCTCGGCCGCTCAGAACTCCTCGGGCACCTCGATCTTGGGCAGGGCCTTGTCGAGACGGCGCATCGCCTCTTCCTCGCTGACGTCGAGGGCGAAGCGGAGCTCGCTAGCCAGGATCAGCCTCGCCTTGGAGAGCATGCGCTTCAGAGCCGGCGAGATGCCCTTGGTCTGCTGGGCATAGGTGAGGTCGCGCACCACCTCGGCCACCTGGTAGATATCGCCGCTGTTGATCTTCTCGGTGAGCAGCTTGTACCAGCGGCTCCAGTTGGCCCCCGCTTCCTCCGGGGGCAGCTTGAAGGTGGCCAGCACCTTGCGGGCCACGTTCTGGGAGATGACCGGCCGTACCCCTTGCTCCACCGCCTTGTGCACCGGCACCTTGAGGATCAACTGGTCGGTGGCCAGCTCGAGCACGAAGTAGTCGGTGCGCTGCCCCTGGTAGGGCTGCTTCTCCTTGCGGACGATCACCGCCGCCCCGTGGTGCGGGTAGACCACCTTGTCATTCACCTTGAATGGCGAGGGAGCAGGCTTGACAGCCCGGGCCGGCTTGGGAGCAGGAGGCGCCTTCTCCGCCGGCTTCTTGGCCGGTGCCTTCTCCGCCGGCTTCTTGGCCGGTGCCTTCTCCGCCGGTGCCTTCTTGGCCGGTGCCTTCTTGGCCGGTGCCTTCTCCGCCGGTGCCTTCTTGGCCGCTGCCTTCTCGGGCGGTTTCTTAGCCGCTGCCTTCTCGGGCGGTTTCTTAGCCGCTGCCTTCTCGGGCGGTTTCTTAG
>CAZJRF010000143.1:0-923 GCA_964548475.1 uncultured Acidimicrobiia bacterium | reverse complement strand
CCGGTGCCTTCTTGGCCGGCGCCTTCTCGGCCCGCTTCCTGGCCGGCGCCTTCTCCGCCGGCTTCTTCTTCGCCGGTGCCTTCTCGGCTACAGGCTTGGCTGCAGCCGGCTTCTTGGCGGCAACCTTCGGGGCGACCTGCTTCCCGGCCACCGACTTGCCCGCAGGTGGCTTCTTGATGGCTTTCTTCTTGGCTGCGGTCTTCGCGGATGATCGCCTCTCGGCCGCCTTGGCGGCAGATGGGGTCTTGACGGCGCCCTTACGGGCAGCAGCCGGAGTCTTCTTGGCAACGGGCATAGGCCTCACCGGGTAGGGCCGGGCATTGTACAACGGGGCCCGGACCCCTCCCGGGTCAGCCGGGCTAGGTGGGCGGCGGTGCCGCCGTGTCCGCCAAACGTAACGCAAGGGGGGGTCGTCACGATCACTGCGTGGACGTGTTCGCCTGCGCCGCTGTTGATGTGAACGGCACGGCCAGCATCGACTTGCAGCGGCTGGCGGGGGCTCTTGATGGCGCCGGTTGGTACGCCTCGCCGGGTGACGGATCTGACCGCGGTTCGGGTTCCGTCGCGGTGGAAGGTTGGGGTGTAGGGTGCCTGCGGAAACCCAGTGGAAGGGAGTGCTGATGAAACGCGTGCTTGTGCTGCTGGTGCTGGTGGTGCTGGGAACCGTGCTTATGCCGGGATCGTCGTCCGCCTCCGCGAGCACGTACGAGTCGGGGGCGATCCACTTGCCGATCCCCGACGGCAACATCTCTGGGGTCTACAGCGAGATCAGCGTGGACGGTTCTGGGGTGATCACCGACCTCAACGTCGCGGTGGAGATCACTCATCCCTTCCTCTACGACGTTTGGATGAGACTCATTCATGTTGACACCGGTACCTTCGCCAACCTGTTTAACGGTTCATGCAGCAGTTACGACGACATC
>CAZJRF010000142.1:0-3989 GCA_964548475.1 uncultured Acidimicrobiia bacterium | reverse complement strand
GCAAAAGGGGGAAAGGAGTCTGCCGGAGAGACCACCCCGAAATGTCGCTCATCCATCGGGACCCGTCCCATCCGATGATGGGCCCGGGCCGGTTGATGATGGTCACCGCCTTCCTGGTATCCAGATGGGTGAGGGTCACCTTCAGGTCGCCTTGCCCAGCTGTGGCTGATGAGCACCTCCCGCCGTCAGCTCACAGGGGTCGTCGGTCTCCCCGAAGCAGGCGTCGGTGCCCGGGGACGGCGCATCCCGCCCCCTTCGCTACCCTGATTGCGCCTCAAACAGGGGGAGACCCATCCGCCGTCGCTCTGCCATCGTCCTGACCCTGACAATGCTGGTAGCGGCCTGCAGCGGGGGCACCGCCGAGGACGTCGGCCCGTCGGCCTGGGCTCGAATCCCCGACGACCAGAGCATCCTCGGCGGCTCCGACCGCCAGCAGATAGATGGGATTGTGGCGGGCGGCCCGGGCCTGGTGGCCGTCGGGCGCGATCTCTCGGCCGGGGAAGGAGGAGCCGCGGCAGTATGGACCTCCCCCGATGGGATCACCTGGACTCGGGTCCCCCACGACGAAGCGGTCTTCGGCGGCCCCAACTGGGAGTACATGTGGGCGGTGGCGGTGGGAGGCCCCGGCCTGGTGGCAGTCGGCGTCGACTCACCGGGCGGGATCGATCGGAATGCGGCGGTGTGGACGTCACCCGACGGGGTCACCTGGACTCGGGTCCCCCACGACGAAGCGCTCTTCGGCGGCCCCCGGGCCCAGGCCATGAATGCGGTGGTAGCGGGGGGACCGGGCCTGGTCGCCGTCGGCTACGACGAAGGGGGCGGCGGCTGGGAAGACGGGGGCGGCCGGGCTAAGGACGCGGCGGTGTGGACCTCGCCGGACGGACTGACCTGGACCAGGGTCCCCCACGACGAAGCGGTCTTCGGCGGTCCCAACTCGCAGCGCATCAACGGGGTGACGGCGGGCGGACCGGGCCTGGTCGCCGTCGGCTACGACAACTCGGCGGCGGGCTGGGCGGGGGAGAACGGGAATGCGGCGGTGTGGACCTCGCCCGACGGACTGACCTGGACCCGGGTGCCCGACGGCGAGGTCTTCGGCGACTACCGCTGGCAGACGATGACCGCAGTCGCCGCCGGCGGCCCCGGCCTGGTGGCCGTCGGCTACGACGGGACCGCCACCAACCACGACGCGGCGGTGTGGACCTCCCCCGATGGAATCACCTGGACCCGGGTCCCCCACGACGAGGCGGTCTTCGGCGGCCCCAACGCCCAGGCCATGAATGCGGTGGTAGCGGGGGGACCGGGCCTGGTCGCCGTCGGCTACGCCGGGGTGGCGAACGACCCCGACGCGGCGGTGTGGATCTCGCCCGACGGACTGACCTGGACCCGGGTCCCCCACGACGCGAGCGTCTTCGGCGGCCTCGACTCGCAATGGATGAACGGCCTGGCGGCGGGGGGACCGGGCCTGGTCGCCGTCGGCTACGAGACCGCTTCCAGAGGATGGGTGGGGATGGACACCGACGCGGCCGCGTGGGTCTCTCCTCCCCCGGGCTGACAGATCCGGACCACTGCCGTGCCTGCTCGGCCGGTGGCGGCGCGAAGATGCTTGCCCCGCCCCGAGAGCGGCGGCCCCCTCCTCCGGCTCATGCCCCGGCCCCCCGAAGTGTTAGCGTCAGGCCCAGGTGCACGGTGATGCGCCGCCCCGTCGGCGCATCGAAGCGGATTGGAGGCTTATGCCCACGTTCCTGATCAAGGCGACTTACACGGCCGAGGGCACGCGCGGGCTGCTCAAGGACGGCGGCACCGGCCGCAAGGACGCCATCGAGGCGCTCATCGAGAGTCGCGGCGGGGAGATGAAGGGCTTCTACTACGCCTTTGGCGACGACGACCTCTACATCATCGCCACCCTGCCCGAGAACAGCGACCTGGCCGCGGTCTCGCTGGCGATCAACTCGACCTCCGGCGCCCGGGTTAAGGCCCACACATTGATGGACGCCGGTGAGATCGACGAGGCGGTCCACAAGGCCGTCCGCTACCGCCCGCCGGGGACCTGAGGGACCGCGCCCCTACTGGTAGCTGACGTAGACCACCGAGGGCCGCAGATCGAGCACCTGCGCGGGGGTGGCCGTCGGCGCGTCCTCATCGTAGAAGTTCTTCCAGCCCCAGAACCAGCCGGCGTCCTCCGTGCCGGCCGTCACCGCCGTCCAGGTCTCGTACTTGGCCTCCAGCGTCCCCTGCCCGTCCATCTGGATGACCACCGCCAGTTCCGGCGGGACGGCCACCCCCTCCCGGTCGGGGAGCATCGATAGCCGGAACTGGTGCAGAAGCAGCATCTTCTGGGGCAGGTTCTCCTCGCGAACGAGGCCGGCCAGCCAGGCCGACACCTCGTTGATCTCGACGGCGGGCACACTGCCGTACTGCTGCAGGTGGAACTGGTCCGGCCTCAGCCGCCACTCGGGGTCCAGGGCAAGGCCGACGTAGGGAAGCCGCAGAAACTCCTCGTACAGCCGTGCCTGGGTCAGGAAATCGGTGCGGCCCGGTTGCAGGTCGAGGAGCACATACAGCCCCGCCTCGCCGGCCGCCTGGATCCACGGACGCAGATCCTCCAGAGACGTCTCGTTGGAGTAGTTGCCGTCGGCCCCGGCTCGGGAGTCGGCGACGGTGGCGATGAGCTCGAACGCGGGGACCACCACCAGGCCCTCCTCCGCGTACTCGGCGGCGAGGGGCCGGACGCGCTCCACTGCTTCTGCCGGAGTCTGCTCCCCCAGCACCCCCAGCTCCGGCGCCCAGGCATGGCCGTACATCGCCACCAACCGCCGTCCAGGGAACAGCAGATACCCCCCGCCGGGCAACTCCTCTCCTTCCAGCAGCAGCGACAGCTGCCAGGAGGCGTCGCCGGCTATCTCCCCCACCAACTGCACCCGCGTCACGGGGGCCGGAGCCGACCGCATTGCCCTCCCCACCTCCGGGATGCGCCGCAGGTCGGCGCCGTCCACCAGGGCCATCAGCCCCCCGGAGGACCAGGCAGCGGCGGCCGCGGCCAGCGCCAGCTCGGGCTCCCCTGCCTCCACCAGCCAGGCCATCCCTCTCTCCCCGGTGCCGGCCAGCACCACCGGCAGCGGTTCCGGGGTTGGGGCGGGCTCGTTGCCGGACGGCACGGTGGTCGAAGTACTGGTGGTGGGCGCAGCAGTGGTGACCGCCGCCTCCGTGGTGGTGGTGGCCGGCGGCGGGGGGGCCGGCTTGAGCCCTTCTCCTGCCTTCATGGCCCCCACCGTCACCGCCACCGTGTCCGGCCCGGGAACGGCGGGAAGGACCAGGATCTCCCCTCCCCCCACCTCGCGGTTCACCACCGCGGCCAGACCCGCCAGGTCATTGCCGACCGCTTCCACTTCGGTGCCCAGCGGCAGGGACCCCGGCTCCACGTCGCTGCCCACCAGCCATATCCGCGCCGGCAGGAGACGAGCCAACTCGGCCTCCAGCGCCGGATGTTGTGTGGCCCCGGCGAACAGCAGAGGGCCGCCCAGGGCGGCGGCCAGGCGGGCGGCCAGCGCCACCCGGTCCAGTTCGGTCGGGGAGACAACCACCACGTCGCGAGCGCACGCGAACACCTCGGCCGAGAAACCGACGGCCGCCGCCACCGGGTCGGTGCCCGCGACCCGACGTACCTCATCGTCATCACCGGTAAAGGGCAGCAGGGTGGTCGAGAGGCACAGCACCGGGAGCGGCTCGGTGGTCGTGGTAGTGATGGCCGCGGTCGTGGTAGCACCCGTTGTCGTTGCCGGCACCCCGCCACCCACCGAGCAAGCGGTGGCCAGCAGAGCGGCGGCGGCCGGGCCAGCGTATCGGCGCATCGCACCTCCCGATGGTGACGGGCAGGCTACCCGGCCCTCCCGGCAAGCCGGGGCCCCACAGGCGGGGGCTTCGCGACAAGGGCGGTGCGGCCATGCGCTAGGTTGGCCCCCGCAGACACGCCGCGGCGCCCGCGCCGGGGC
>CAZJRF010000141.1:0-4141 GCA_964548475.1 uncultured Acidimicrobiia bacterium | reverse complement strand
TGATCTCCTCGATGGTTTCGAAAATGGCCTTGACCAGCATGGGAGCCAGGCCCAGGCTGGGTTCGTCGAGGAGCAGGTAGCGGGGAGCCGACATCAGCGCCCGGCCGATGGCCAGCATCTGCTGCTGCCCCCCGGAGAGGTAGCCAGCGATGTACTTGGGACGCTGCTTGAGATCGGGGAACAGGCCGTACACCCGGTCCATGTTCTCCGCCATGCGGCGGTAGTTGGTGTGCGCACCGAGGCGCAGGTTCTCCTCGACGGTCAGCTCGGCGAGCACCCGCCGCGCTTCCAGGGCCTGGCTGACTCCCTTGCGCACGATCTTGGCAGCCGAGAGGTGATGAATGGGCTCGCCGTCGAGGGTGATCACCCCCTTGGTGATCTCACCGTCCTGCACGTCGAGGATGCCGCTGATGGCCCGCAAGGTGGTGGTCTTGCCGGCCCCGTTGGCGCCGAGGAGGGCGACGATCTTCCCGTCGGGCACCTGCAGGGAGATGCCGCGCAGCACCAGGATCACGTCGTGGTAGACGACCTCGACATTCTTCAGCGCTAGCACCGGTCCTGGCCCTCCCCCGGCCGTCGACCCAGCCTGGCCGGGCCAGGCTACCAAGTTCGGCGGCGCCGCGCCCAACCTTCCGAACGGCATCTGCCGGGCCGCCGCCGGGCCGGGCCGCCGGCTGGGCCGAAAGGGCCGAGGGGCCCCGGCGAGACCGTGCTGCACACAGGATCCGGCCCGGATTGGCGAGCCTCCTCCATAGAATCTACGCATGAGCAATACCACCCCGGGGGCGGATCCCGGGCGGCCCGAGGGCCTGCCGCCCTTCGACCGCGACGATTCCCTCCCCTTCGACCCAGCATCCCCGGGGCCAGCCGGGGAGGAGTGGCTACCCGCGTCGCCGCCCGAGCCGGAGGTGGCATCCGTGTCCCTGCCCGACGGGCCCAATGCCGGCCCGCCCCCGGCGCCTTCCGGACCCGGCCGCCGCCATTCCTTCTGGCGGTACGCCGCGGTCGGGATGGTTGCCGGGGTGGCCGGAGGGGCCCTGACGGCCGGGGCCTTCCTGCTGTGGTTCGAGAAGGAGCCGGCCACCGTGGTGCAGCAGATCGACCGCTACATCGTCGCCCCCGCCGGGGCGGAGGCCGACGCGGCCGCAGTCGCCCGGGCGGTGCTGCCTTCCATCGTCACCGTACAGGTGCGCTCCTCCTCGGTGGGCGACTTCGTGGCCGAGAGCTCCGGCTCGGGGGTGGTGCTCAGCGCCGACGGCCTGATGGTCACCAACGAGCACGTGGTCGAGGGAGCCGGGCAGGTGCGGGTCGTCTTCGCGGGGGGACGCACCTATCCCGCCGAGATCGTCGGAGCGGATGCGGCCACCGACCTGGCCGTGCTGCGCATTGCCGCCGACGGGCTGGTGCCCATCACCTTCGGCAGTTCCGAGGACATGCACATCGGCGACACCGCCATCGCGGTGGGCAGCCCCCTGGGTCTGGAGGGCGGTCCGTCGGTGACGGTGGGGGTGGTCTCCGCCTTCGACCGCCCGGTGGGCACGGGCAGCAACCGGCTGTTCGGGATGATCCAGACCGACGCTCCCATCACCCGGGGCTCCAGCGGTGGGGCGCTGGTGGACTCCACCGGCCGGCTGATCGGCATCACGACCGCGATCGGGGTCAGCGACGTGGGGGCGGAGGGCCTGGGCTTCGCCATCCCAGTCGAACTGGTGGCTGTGGTCACCGACCAGCTCGCCGAGACCGGCACGGTGAGCCATCCCTTCCTGGGCATCCTGGGGACGACCTTCTTCCGCCAGGAGCCCGACGGCGCCACCGTCCCCGCCGGGGTGCAGGTGGCCGAGGTGGTCGAGGGCACCGCCGCCGCCGCGGCCGGCCTGCAGGCCGGTGACATCATCCTCTCGGTGGGCGACGAGGCTCTGACGACCATGGACCAGCTGGTGGTGGAGTTGCGCTTCTATCGCGTGGGCGAAGGGCTGCCGCTGCACATCGAGCGAGAGGGCGAGCAGCTCACCATCATGGTGACCCTCATGGAACGTCCGGAGGGGGTGTGACCGACAACCTCTTCGACCGGCTGCGCCGCCTTCTGGAGTCCCCGGGCCCGGTCAACTGGGCCCTGGCCCGAGAGATCGCCGAGAGCGTGGCCGGGCCGGCCGAGCCGGTGGAGCCCTGGGTGGCCGAGGAGTTCGTGGAGCTCACCCACACCGCCGCCCGCCGCGTATCGGCGGCCTCGCCGCTGGACGCGATGCCCGCCTCCGCCCTGGTGCGGGCGGTGGACCGGCGCACCTGGGCGGCGGAGGGCGTGGCGGGCTTTGCCTACCTTGCTGAACCGCTCGCCGCCAAGATGGCCGGTCCCGAAACCGGGGAGGGGGATCCTCTGATGGGAGCGCTGGGGCCGGCCCTGGTGGGCATGCAGATGGGCAGCATGGCCGGCTTCATGAGCCACCGCGTGCTGGCCGGTTTCGACGTGGGGCTGCCCGTGCACACTCCCGGCGCCTCCTACGTGGTGCCCAACATTGCCTCTTTCGCCGCCGACCACGGTCTCGACATCCGCCAGGTCCGGCTGTGGATGGCCCTCCACGAGATCACCCACCTGGCGGAGATGGCAGTGCCCTGGGTCACCACGCACCTGGGCGACCTGGTGGCCGGTTTCGTGGACGGCCTTCGTCCCGACCCCGCCGCGCTGGAGCAACGCCTGCAGGCATTGCAGGACCCCGAGAGCCTGGAGAGCCTGCTGGAAGACCCCTCCGCCCTCAGCGGACTGGTGGCCGGGCCCGAGTCCGAACAGGCGCTGCGCCACATCCAGGCTTTCATGGCCCTGCTCGAGGGGTACGCCGAATGGCTGGTGGGCCGGGCCGCCCCCGGTCTGGTGCCGGAGGCCCCCCGGCTGCGGGAGGCCATCGACCGGCGGCGAGCCGAGCCTTCGCCCGGAGAGCAGATGCTGCAGCGGATGCTGGGCCTCGACTTGCAGCACCACCACTACCGGGTGGGGACTACCTTCTGCGACGAGGTGGCCCGCCGCTGGGGGGAGGAAGCGCTGGCCCGTCTCTGGGACGGGCCCGAAGACCTGCCCTCACCGGCCGAATTGGAAGACCCGGTGGGCTGGGCGGCGCGGGTGCTGCTCTAACAGGACGGACTTCGGTTGGCCGCGCCGGACCGTAGCATGCCGCCCATCTCTTCACAGAAAGGCGAACCATGTCGATCGAGATCGGCTCCCCCGCTCCCGCGTTCTCCCTGCCCGACACCGAGGGGACCCAGGTCACCCTGGAGCAGCAGCGGGGCAGCAAGACCCTGCTGGTCTTCATCCCCTTCCCCTGGACCGGGACCTGCGACGGCGAGGCCTGCACCCTGCGCGACCACTTCGCCGACCTGAACTCCCTCGATGCCAATGTGGTCGTGATCACCTGCTACCCCCGGCCGGCCAATCGGAAGTGGGCCAAGGAGAACGGCTTCCGCTTCCCGGTTCTCTCGGACTTCTGGCCCCACGGCAAGGTCGCTCGCGCATACGGCGCCTTCAACGAGCAGACCGGCTCGACCAACCGCAGCACCTTCGTGCTCGATGGGGAGGGGATCGTGCGGGAGATCGTGGCCACCGACTCGCTGGGCACTCCCCGGGAGTACGGCGCCTACGTGGAGGCACTGGGCAAGTTCTAGGGCCCGGGAGGGGGCTTCCGCTGTTGCGCTGGGGGAGGCGCGCTCAGCAGAGCTGAGAGCGGAGGGGGCCTCCGCAACACTGGAGCGACCCCCGGCTTCAGACCGGGGGTCGCAGTCTCGCCCCAACAGGCAACTCTCGTCTTACGAAACCCTCCGCGCACTCGCTATCTGACGCTCGCGGCGCACCCGGCGGCGCTCCCGCTCGGAGAGGCCGCCCCAGATGCCGAACTTCTCCCCGCTGCGCAGGGCGAACTCCAGGCACTCGGCCCGCACCGGGCACTCGCGGCAGATGGCCTTGGCCGTCCGGGTGGACGCACCCCGCTCGGGGAAGAACAGGTCGGCGTTGGCTCCCTTGCAGTTGGCCCGGTCGTGCCAGGCGAGGTCGTCGAAGGCAAGCTCCGCCCGCAGCTCCTCGAGATCGGCGTGCGAAAGGATGAATGACATGAACGTAACTACTCAAATGTCATTATCTCGCGCGGAACGCGCGCAT
>CAZJRF010000140.1:0-4209 GCA_964548475.1 uncultured Acidimicrobiia bacterium | reverse complement strand
GCCGAGGATGGTGCCCCCCCGCGCGAGGATGCCGCGGACCGATGCCCGGTCGAGCGGCCGGGTGTCGCCGTCCATGAGGCCTTCCCAGCCGTGGAGGATGCCCACCACCTCCGAGTCGCCCCGGTGAAGGGCGCGGGCGGTGACCCCCCGGATCACCGCGTTGAGACCGGGGCAGTCACCTCCGGCGGTGAGCACGCCGATGACGGCCATGGCGCCTCCTCGAGCAGGCTTCTCCTGGTTGATTATCACACCGGGTCGGCGCTCGCGCCGCCCGGCAGCCTCGGACCGGCCGGGGCCGGCAGCCTCAGTAGAGGAACATGGGCTTGCCGCCCACGTTGCGCACCTTGGGCCGGTATGCCTCGACGTCGTACAGCTCGTCCACGTCCACCCGCTTGACACCCTCGCGGGTCACCAAGATGGGCACGTTGGTGTAGGTGCCGCCTCGCAGCGCCACCATGCGGCCCGAGCGGCCCTCGATGGCGAGATCGGCGGCCATGGTCGCGTAGTTGATGGCCACCATCAGGTCCAGCGAGTCCGGGCTGCCCGAGCGCATCAGGTAGGCGACTTGTTGCAGGATGATGCCCTGCCCGGTTATCTCCCGGATGAGCTCTCCGGCCTGGGCGCCGACCCCGCCCAGCTTACGGTGGCCGTAGGCGTCCTCCTCCCCGCTGAGGACCATCTCG
Source organism: uncultured Acidimicrobiia bacterium (assembly GCA_964548475.1). GTDB lineage: Bacteria > Actinomycetota > Acidimicrobiia > Spongiisociales > UBA11373 > VGBK01. Next base: position 3,526 of record CAZJRF010000140.1, on the reverse strand, counting down.
CCGCCCTCGATGACCGCCCCTTCGGAGATGGCCAGCATGGCGTAGTTGCTGGGGTTGGCCGCCTTGTCGGCCGCCAGCAGAGCCGATAGCTTCTGGATCTCCACCGGCACTTCGGAGATGGCCGCCCGATCGACTCCCGCCAGGTAGCCGGTGACCAGGCAGGTCTCCCCGCTGTAGCGGCCGAACAACTCCACTACCGCGATCCGCTCGTGGGAGCCGGCTGCGGTGCGCAGGTTGTGGATGAACTGCACCGAGCGGGTCACCGCCGTGGAGAAGCCGATGCAGTAATCGGTCCCGTGGACGTCGTTGTCCATGGTCTTGGGGATGGCGATGACCTTCATCCCCTCGTCGTGGAGGCGGAGGGCGTAGGACAGCGTGTCGTCGCCCCCGATGGGGATGATCACCTCGATGCCCTGCGATTCCAGCACTCCAAGCACGTGGGGGGTGAAATCGAAGGGTCCCTCTCCTTCGGCTTGGCCGGCAAGGAAGGCGGGGACGTTCCCGGCACCGACCCGCCCGGGATTGGTGCGGGAAGTGTGCAGCACCGTGCCACCGCTGCGGTCGATGGTGCGCACGTCGGCCGGGGTGAGCGGCACGAGGTTGTCCGCGAGCGACTGCGGATCGTCGGGGTCGGTGTCGAGGAGGCCTGCCCACCCGTGGCGAATGCCGACTACCTGGTGGCCCTGGGCATTGGCCCGCAGCACCACCGCCTTGATGCAGGGGTTGAGGCCGGGGACGTCGCCGCCGCCGGTAAGGATCCCGATCTTCACTGCCGCCTCCTCAACTCCGGGCGAGCGCTAGCGCGCCGCCTCCTCGTAGACGTCCACGAAGTGCCGGTAGAGGCGGGCGATGGTAGCCACCGCCTGCTCCCGGCTCACGGTGCCGTCCTGCCACCCCCGCACCGCGTCCCACCAGATGGTACGGCCGATAGCGAAGCCGGCATAGCCGGGTACCCCGGCCGCAGCGCGCAGCCAGTGCTCCACCCGGGCCCGATCGGCACCCCTCCCCAGCACCACCCCCTTGACCAGGTCACGCCCGCCGTCGCGGAGCAGACTCGAGAGGAGCTGGCAGTCGTCGCGACTGTCGATGCCCTCGATCTTCCACACATCGGGCTCCACCCCGGCCTGGCGGATCTCTTGGATCGCCTCCAGCATGAGGGTGGGGCGAAGGCGAGCGTCGAAGTCGGCCCCGCTGCCTCCGACCAGGTGCAGCTGGCGCCGGGTGGGCTGCACCAGCAGTTCGAAGAGATACTTGCGGCCGCGAGCGTGCAGCCATGCGCCCAGGCGAGCGAGGCGCTCGCCCTGCGTCGCCTTGACCTCGGGGTCGTCGGCCGGGTTCCAGCGCACCAGGACCTTGCTGAAGCGGGGGTTGAAGTCCTCGATGTGGGGGCCGAATTCCGTCCCGAAGGCGAAGTCGAAGACCTGTTGCCCCGAGCGTTCCACCGGCATGGCGAGGAGGACACCGGCCGCCGCCGCGGAGCGGGCGACCCCGGCGCCCGTCTCCTCGTCCACGAGCAATCCGGCCGTGGCAGGGGGGACCCCCTCCGCCAGCGCTCGGCAGAAGCCCTCCCAGATGATCGACTTGGCATCGCGCAGGCGGGCCCGCTCGGCGGTGGTCGGGGCCCGGCCGTTGATCCCGAACATGCCGGCGCGCAGGGTGCCCCGATGGTCGGCGGCGAGGATGAAGAGCTTCCCCTGGTGACCGAGATCCATGAGCTCCCCGGGTTCGGCCGTCCGCCTGCGGGGGAGGATTGTAGGAGGCCGGGCCGGGGTGGCCGCGGGGATCGGCCCCGGGTGCGGGTGGTAAGGTGCCTTGGGTTCTTACACCTCTGTAGTTCGGGGAGCCGGGGTGCAACAAGCGGGCTTCGCTCACCTACATCTGCATACCGAGTACTCGATGCTCGACGGCGCCGGGCGGGTCGAGGAAGTGGTGGCGGCGGTAACCGAGGACGGCCAGCCGGCGGCGGCCATCACCGACCACGGCGTGCTGTACGGGGCGGTGGAATTCTACAAGGCGGCCACTGCAGCGGGGATCAAGCCGATCATCGGCATGGAGGGCTACCTGACCCCCGGTTCACGCTTCGATCGTCCGCCCCGCCGCGAGGATGTTCGCTACCACATCACCTTGCTGGCGGTCAACGACATCGGGTACCGCAACCTGGTGAAGCTGGCCAGCCGGGCCTTCCTGGAGGGCTACTACTACAAGCCGCGCCTGGATCGGGAACTGCTCGCCTCTTACGCCGAAGGGCTGATCGGGACCACCGGCTGTCTGGGAGGGCATGTCCCCCAGTTGCTGGCCCCCGACGCCTACGACGAAGAGGGGAATGTGGGGGTGGCCCGTGATTTCCGGGCCGCGACGGTCGCGGCCGGCACCTACCAGGACATCTTCGGCAAGGAGAACTTCTTCGTCGAGGTGATGGATCACGGTGTGGCTGCCCAGCAGCGGGTGCTGCCCGACTTGCTGGCCATCGCCCGGGAGATCGGTGCTCCGCTCCTGGCCACGAACGATTGCCACTACACGCGGCGGGAGGACGCGCAGAACCACGATGTGCTCCTCTGCATCCAAACCGGGGCGCAGGTGGCCGACGAGAAGCGGTTCCGCTTCCAGGGGGAGGGCTACTGGGTGCGGTCGGCGCGCGAGATGCGGTCCCTGTTCCCCGACGACGAGTTCCCCGGGGCGTGCGACAACACGCTGCTCATCGCCGAGCGCGCCGAGCACAAGATGGAGTTCGGGCGCATCCTCCTGCCTCATTTCCCGGTCCCCCCCGGGGAGACCGAAGCCTCGTATCTGCGCCGCCTGGCGGAGGCGGGGGCGCGGGAGCGCTACGGGGACTCCTTGCCGCCCGAGGTGCAGGAAAGGCTCGACTACGAGCTGCGGGTGATCGAGGAGATGGGCTTCCCCGCCTACTTCCTAATCGTGTGGGACCTCATGCGCTATGCCCGCGAGCAGGGAATCCGCACCGGACCCGGCCGGGGGAGCGCGGCGGGTTCCATCGTGTCCTACGCCCTGCGCATCACCGATCTCGATCCTCTGCGCTACGGCCTCATTTTCGAGCGCTTCTTGAACCCGGGCCGCCGGCAACTGCCCGATATCGACATGGACTTCGACGAGCGCTATCGGGGCGACGTGATCCGCTACGTGGCCGAGCGCTACGGCTCCGACCACGTCGCGCAAATCATCACCTTCTCCACCATCAAAGGACGCCAGGCCCTGCGGGACGCAGCGCGGGTCCTCGGGCTGCCCTACGCCGTGGGCGACCGGGTAGCTAAGGCTATGCCCCCGCCGATCCTCGGGCGGGAGGCGACGCTGGCCCAGGCGTTGGAGACCCCGCCCGAGGGCGCCGAATCCCTGCTGCGCGACTTCTACGCGAACGCGGCCGGCCTGCGGGAGATGCACGCCGGCGACCCCGACGCCCGGCGGGTCATCGACACGGCTCGCGGCCTCGAGGGCCTACGGCGGCAGGACTCGATCCATGCCGCGGCGGTTGTCATCTCGCCGGAGCCGCTCACCGAGATCGTCCCCGTCC
>CAZJRF010000139.1:0-4330 GCA_964548475.1 uncultured Acidimicrobiia bacterium | reverse complement strand
CTCACCGGGCCACAGGTTCACGGTGTAGGAGAGGCCCCCCTCGATCTCGTAGAGGGGGAACACCCGGCTGAGCACCGCCAGCCGCATCGCCTCGATGGCCCGGTCGGAGGGCATCTTCCAGCCGGGCGGGCAGGCCGAGAGGATGTGCAAGAACCGGGTTCCCTTAATGCCCTTGGCCTTGCGGAACTTGGCGACCATGTCCTCGGGGTAGGCCGGGGTGCAGGTGGCCGCGTAGGGGATGCGATGGGCCGCCATGATCTCCATGATGTTCTTCTTGGGCCGGGACTCGGGGCGCTCGTCGGGGGTGGTGGTAGTCCAGGTCCCCAGCGGCGTCGCCGACGAGCGCTGAATGCCGGTATTCATATACGCCTCGTTGTCGTAGCAGGCGTAGATGATGTCCTCGTTACGCTCCGCCGCCCCGGACAGGGCCTGGAGTCCGATATCGAACGTCCCCCCGTCGCCGGCCCAGGCAATCACGGTGGTCCCCTTGCCCTGGACATCCTTGGCCGCCTTGATGCCCGAGGCGGCCACCGCCGCCGTTTCGAAGGCGGTGTGGAAGACGGGCACCTGCAGGGCGTGCACCGGGAAGAGACCATCGATCACCGACCAGCAACAGGCCGGGATCACCGCCACCGTGTCGGATCCCAGCGCCTTGAGCGCCAGGCGCATGGCCAGCGCTGCGCCGCAGCCCTGGCAACCCAGGTTCCCGGGGTGCATCTCCTCACCGATGGGGACGGCCCACTTCATCGCCCCGCCTCCGAAGCGAGCGGCTCCAGCGGGTGCACAGTGGCCTCCGGGCGCGCCGGCCCGATGGGTAGGCCCTTCACCCCCACGAACAGGCAGCGCTCCGGCTGCTCACGGGCCATCAGGTCCTCGACCACCTCGATGACGGTCTCCACCCGGATGTCCCGACCCCCGATGCCCAGCACGTAGCCGTACACGTCGGTGGGCGCGGCCTGCTGGGAGAGGGCGGACCGCACCTCCTGGGCGAAGATGCCGGAGTGACCCGGGCTCATGTTCCGGTCCAGCACCGCCACCTTGGCCCGGCCCCCCAGCAGCCGACGTACGTCCTCAAAGGGGAAAGGCCGGAAGACCACCAGGCGCAGCATCCCCACCTTGATGCCCCGCTCCCGCAGCAACTTCACCGCGTAGCGCACGTTGGAGGACATCGCCCCCGCCGTGACCAGCACGTACTCGGCGTCGTCGAGTTGGTAGGTATCCACCGCGGCGTAGGGGAAGCCGAGCACCTCACCGAACTCCGCCCCGGCTTCGGCCAGGAGCGGCCCGGCCCGCTCCATGTTCTCGTACATCTTGTAACGGATCTCGAAGTAGTGATCCCGGTTCACCAGGCCCCCGTACGCGCGCGGCTCGGACGGGTCCAGGTCGTAGAGCGGGCAGAAGGGGGGCAGGTAGGCGTCGACCTGGTCCTGGTCGTGGACGATGAGCGGCTCCGAGGTGTGAGAGAGGATGAAGGCGTCCATGGCCACCATGCCCGGCAGGTAGACCTGCTCGGCCACCCGGTAGAGCCAGATGACGAAGTCCTGGGCCTCCTGCACGCTCTCGGCGAACAGCATCATCCAGCCCACGTCCCGCTGGGAGAGGAAGTCGGTCTGCTCGCTCCAGATGGACCACCCCGGCGCCATGGCCCGGGTGACGTTGGTTGCCACGATGGGGAGACGGGCCCCCACCGCCCAGTGCAGCATCTCGTGCATCAGCGCCAGCCCCTGGCCGGAGGTGGCGGTGTAGGCGCGGGCCCCGGCCGCCGAGGCTCCCACGCAGGCGGCCATCGCCGAGTGCTCCGATTCGACCGTGATGAACTTGGCCGCCAGGCGGCCGGTGGCCACCATCTCGGACAGCTCCTCGACGATGCTGGTCTGCGGGGTAATGGGATAGGCCGAGATCACCTGCACCCGGGACAACAAGGCACCGTAGGCCGCCGCGTGGTTGCCGGTGAGCAGGTGGCGTTCACTCATGGCCCTTCTCCCTCACGAATGCCAGCGCGTGCCCCGGGCATTCGGTCACGCAGATGCCGCAGCCCTTGCAGTAGTCGTAGTCGAAGACCGGGCCATCCTCCCAGCCGATGGCCACGTCCGGGCAGAAGACGAAACAGGTGCCGCAGCGGTTGCAGTAGCCGCAGGAGTAACAGCGCTCGATCTCGGCCAGGGCGTCGGCGGCCGCGATGGTGAGCGTCTCCTCCGCCAGCCCGGCGCCTAGCTCGGTCCCGGGCGGCGCCGGGGGATCCTCCGCCCGTCCCTGTCGGCGGAAGTAGGCGTGGTTGGTCTCGCCCGGCGGCACCACCTCGGACCGCTCTTCGAGCATCCACCCGGGCAGTTCGTAGCCGCCACCCAGGCGGCTGTTCACCGCGTCGGCCGCCTGCCGGCCGCGGGCGATGGCTTCCACCACCGTCGCCGGGCCGGTGGCCAGGTCGCCAGCCACGAAGACCGCCTCGTCGCTGGTGACACCCTCCGGGCTTACCTCCAGCCAGCCGCCCGGTCCCCGCTGTACCGACGCGGGGAAGGGCGACAGGTCGGCCCGCTCGCCGATGGCCTTGAAGGCCGCGTCGCAGATCAGGTCGAAGGTCTCCCCCGTGGGCTCGGGACGGGCCCGCCCCGAGGCATCGGGAGCCCCCAGGCGCATCCGCACCACCGGCAGGCGCAGCGCCCCCCCCTCCTATACCGCCCCCCGGGGCAGAGAGAGGAACTCGAAGCGCACCCCATCGGCGGCAGCGGCGGCCGACTCCTCAGCGATGGCCGGCATCTCGGCGGCGGTGCGACGGTAGAGAACGGTCACCTCGCCGCCCAGGCGCCGCAGGACCCGGGCCACGTCCATAGCCGTGTTGCCGCCGCCCACCACCACGCAGCGGCGGCCGGGTAGGGCCATGCGACCTCGCGCGACCTGCTCGAGGTACTCCAGTCCGGGCTCGAAGAGGCTCTCCCCCTCCACCCCCATCTCCTGGCCCTCCCAGGCCCCGGTGGCCACCACCAGCGCGTCGTGTTCCTCCTTGAGCCCATCCAGGCTCAGCTGCTCCCCCAGGGAGACCCCGGTGCGGAACTCGACGCCCAGGGACTCGAGACGGGCCACCTCGGCCTCGACCACCGCGGCCGGCAGCCGGTAGTCGGGAATCCCATAGCGCAGCAAGCCGCCCGGGCGCTCCCGCCGCTCGTACACCGTGACCCGGTGCCCCGAGCGGCGCAGGTAGTAGGCGGCGGACAGGCCGGCCGGGCCCGAGCCCACCACCGCCGTGCTCCGGCCGGTCTCCTGCTCCGGGCCGCGCAGGGCCAGGCCGGCGGCGGCATCCCCCAGGTAACGCTCCAGCGAGCGGATGGAGATGGGCCCGTCGTACGGCCCCCGATTGCAGGCGGCCTCGCAGAAATGAGGGCACACCCGTCCGGTGATCGACGGGAACGGGTTGCGCAGGGTGAAAGCGTCGTAAGCCTCCCGCAGCCGCCCCTCGGCCAGCAGGTGCAGGTAGGCAGGGACGGGTACCCCCGCCGGGCACGCATCCGAGCACGGGGCCCGCCGGGCGGCCAGCACGGGCCGCATGTTCCGCCACTCCCCGGTGTGCAGCACCTCGCGGCTGGCCAGCAGCGAGATCGGAAGCTCCGGGTAGTCGTCGACATGGCTCAGTTCGCCCATCCGGTCATTCTCCCAGAAGGACCAGTTCAAAGGCCTCGGCGGCGGCCGCCCGGTTCTCTTCAGTCTTCACCGGCACCTCGCGGTCGATCGCTTCCAGCAGGGCATCGAGCGGCACCACCCCGGTGGCCCGTGCGAAGGCTCCCAGGATGGCGGTGTTCACCACCGGCTGCGCCCGGCTGCCCAGGCCGTGGCGGACCGCTATGTCGGCGGCATCCACCGTGGCCACCCGATAGCCTTCGGGGACCTCGAGAGCATCCGGCCGCTCGGGCGTGTTCACCACCACCCAGCCGCCCGGCCGGAGCCCGGAAAGCACAGGGGCGGACCCCAGGAGGCTGGCATCGAGCACCAGCAGATGGCTGGGCTCGCGGATGTCCTGGCGCACGAAGAAGTCATCCCCCGGCTCAGCGATGCGAGCGAAGGCGGCCACCGGGGCACCCCGCCGCTCCACCCCGTAGTCGGGGTAGGACTGCACGTAGTGACCCCGCAGGAAGGCGGCCTCGGCCAGCACCTTCGAAGCCACCACCGCGCCCTGGCCGCCCCGTCCGTGGATGCGCAGTTCGATCATCTGGTCCGAAGCCATGCTGGCGCAGTCGGCGGATTACGAGCAGGGTCGAACGGCCCCATCCCGGCGACCTTAGCCCAGGTGAGCGGCGTTGCGCCAGGCATCGCGCCATCCCACCTTGCCTCCACGCAT
>CAZJRF010000138.1:0-4406 GCA_964548475.1 uncultured Acidimicrobiia bacterium | reverse complement strand
ACGCAGAGCGGCCAGGCTGCGGCGCAGAGAGACAAGTTCCCGAAACGCCTCCAGCAGGCCCCGGTTCCACGTGTCGGGGCGGTTCCAGGGGAAGGCGACCCGGGCCCCCGGGTCATGGTGGCCGCTGAGGCCGATCTCGTCTCCATAGAGGATGCATGGTGCACCGGGGAAGGTGAAGAGCAGCATGGCCGCCAGCACCACCGACCGGGCGTCTTCCCCCACCATGCTGAGCACCCGGGGGGTGTCGTGGGTGCCGAGCAGGTTCAGGTTCCCCCGGTGGGCCTCGTCCGGGTAGACCGCCAGCAGGCGCTCCACTGCCTCCCGGAAGCCCACCGCATCCAGCGGCGGTTGCAGGTTCAGGTTGACGGGAGCCACCACCTCCGGGTTGATGTGCGGCCCGGCGGCAAACCGCAGCACCGCCTCGGTCAGCACGTAGTTCATGACGCCGTCGAAGCGGTCCCCGCGGGCCGTCCAGTCTGGAGCCGGGTGCCAGATCTCCCCCACCAGGTAGGCCTCCGGGTTGGCCGCCCGCACCCGGGAGCGAAACTCCTCCCAGAACCCGGGGGTGCTGATCTCCTCGGGCACGTCAAGGCGCCAGCCGTCGGCCCCCCGGTGGATCCAGTACTCGGCCACTCCCATCAGGTACTCGCGCACCGCCGGGTTGGCAGTGTTGAGCTTGGGCAGAGCGTGCAGGCGCCACCATGCCTCGTACCCGGGAGGCCGGCTGAGGTCGTAGGCGTTCACCGGCGTGCCGTGGATGGTGAACCAGTCGAAGTACGGGGAATTGATCCCGTTCTCCAGCACGTCGTGGAAGGGGAAGAACCCTCTGCCCGTGTGGTTGAAGACGCCGTCGAGGACCACCCTCATCCCCCGCCCATGAGCGGCGGCCAACAGCTCGTCGAAGGCCTCGTTGCCGCCCAGCATGGGGTCGACCCGGTAGTAGTCGTAGGCGTGGTAGCGATGGTTGGAAGCCGACTGGAAGATGGGGTTGAGATAGAGAGCATTGACCCCCAGTTCCTCGAGCCAGTCCAAGTGCTCCACCACTCCCAGCAGATCGCCCCCCTTGTATCCGTGTCGGGTGGGCGGAGAGTCCCACGGCTCGAGACCGGCCAGCTTGGGCACCCGCTCGGATCGGGCGAAGCGATCGGGAAATACCTGGTAAAAGACCGCGTCGACGACCCAGCCGGGCACTGATGGGGCACTCATCGGCCAGGCAGTCTGCCAGGTTTGCGAACCACCCCGGGCGGGCGGCGGCACATCATCTGCCGGAGCCCGGCGGCGGGCCCACCCGGCCGCCGGTCCGCCAGTAAACGCCCTCCGCCCGGGTGAGGAAGCCCTCATCCACCAGGTAACGGCGCAGGGTGGTGTGATCGGAGTGGAACACCTGCAGCATGCTATTCACGGTGCGCTCGTCGTAGCGCAAGCCGGGCTCGAACTCCTGGGCCAACCGCTCGAGCACCAGGCGCCGCCGGGCGTGGTTCGCGGGGATCGAGGCGAGGCGAGAACCGCTGAAGCACTGGGCCAGCTGGCGCGCCTCGTCCTCCGTCCAGGGCCCATCGAGAAGGCCCGGGTCGGCCGGCGCCGCCTGCGGCAACGAGCGCGCTATCTCCCGCAGGGCGTTCTGATCCAGCCGCAGCTCGCGGGTGAGCAAACCGGTCTCCACCAGCCGCCCGATCTCCCGCCGCAGCTTGCGGCGGTCCTCCCCCAGGACGGTGGCCAGGTCGTCGGCGTCCACCGGCCCTACCGCGGCCCGGCCGAGGATGGCCAGTCGCACGGGGTCTACCGCGATACGGAGGAATTCGGCGGGGCCGATCAGCACCGCATCAGGCTACCCCACCACCGAGCAAGACCCTTCACTCCCGGAGACCCGGGCGACCTGTTCGCGCGCCGGCCACTGAGACCGCCTACTCCTCGACCGGCGGAGGCCGCAAGCACACCTGGTCGGCCACCACCTCCAGGCGGCTGCGGCGCCCTTCGGCCCCGCTCCAGAAACGCCGTTGCACCGACCCCGCCACCCAGACGGCGTGCCCGGGAGACGGCTCGGCGTTCAACAGGGCGTCGGGGGGGTCCCAGAGCGTAACCGGCACCACGTCGACCCGCCGGGGCTCTTCGGAGCGAACGGTGACCAGATAGCGAGCGAGACGGCTGCCGCTCTCGAACGTTCGCACCTCGGCGGGAGCGGCGAGGCGGCCGCAGAGCACCACCAGGTTCAAGTCCATAGGACACCTTTCCGGGGAAGGGGGGAACACGGTCAACGTATCGCTTGCCTCCGACGAATTCCGCCCCGACCTTCAGCGCCCCCGACCCGGGCGCGCGAGCCCGGCTGCCGGGCGCGGGCGGGGTAACCTCGACCCATGCCCGAAGTCTCCGTCACCCCACTCGGCCACGACCTGTACCTCATCGACGCCTTCATGCACGACCGGCCCGAGAACCTGGCCTGCTATCTGTTCGACACCCCCCAGCGGGTGCTCATCGAGTGTGGGCCTTCCCGGTCCATCGGACATCTCTTCGAGGCCCTGGACCACCTGGGTATCGGCGACATCGGAACTCTGGGCGTCACCCACATCCACCTGGACCACGCGGGCGGGGCCGGCCACTTTGCGGCTCGCTTCCCACAAGCCAGCGTGGCCGTCCACACCCTCGGCGCCCCGCATCTGGTGGACCCAAGCCGGCTGTTGGCGTCGGTCGCCCAGGCCTATGCCCAGGACCCCGGCCAGGGCGACTGGGGGCCGATGAAGCCCATCGACCCGAGCCGACTGCTGATACTCGACGAGGGCGACAGACTTCCCCTGGGGAACGGTCGATTCATCGAGGTCATGTACGCTCCCGGCCACGCCCGTCACCATCTGGTCTATTTCGAGGCCGAGACGGGGGCTTGCCTGGTGGGTGATGAGGTGGGCGTTTGCTTCCCCCACGGCCACGCCGTACAGCCCAACACCCCGCCCCCCGTCTTCTACCCCCACCAGATCACCGAGCAACTCCACCGGATCGCCGCTCGCCACCCCTCGTTCCTGGGCTTCGCCCACTACGGGCCGCATTTCGACCCCCCGGCCGCCCTTGCCGAAGCCGAGGAGCGCCTCTGGGAGTGGGTCGGGTGGATAGAGAGTCACGGCCCGGAAGGGCCGGCCGTGGAGGACTTACGCCGCTGGGTGCTCGACGGGCATCGCAGTCGCGGCATGGCCGAGGAGCATGTGGCCCACTACGACGCCCACACCTTCTGGCCCATGCAAGTCACCGGCGTCAAGCGGTGGCTGGACCGGCAGAACCCCCCGGTCTGATCGCCCGATCAGCTCTCGAGCGCCGCCGCCAGTTCGTCCAGTCCCGGGAAGCCGGGGTCGGCTTCTTGGATTGCCTCGTACAGGCGTTGGGCCTTGGTCCGCTCCCCGAGTCGCGCCGCCGCCCGGCCGGCGACATACCAGACCCGCAGCTCCCCCTCGCTGGGATCCGCATCCAGGCTGACCGGCCGGGTGAGATCCCACGCCTCTCGCGCCCGATCCTGGTCGAGCAAGAAGGAGGCGTACACCACCCGCCCCTCATCCAGCGTTGCCCGGCTTCCCCCCAGTCGCCGCAGCAAGGCATAGGCCGCTTCCACGTCTCCGTCGCGTCCCAGGGCCCGCAGCGCATCCATCTCGACCGGCAGGTGGGTCGTATCCCCCGAGAGGCGCCGGTACGTGCGCAGCTCTGCCAGGGCCTGGTCCCACTGCCCCAGCCGATAGGCTGCCAGCCCCAGGACCTCGCGGGCGGCGGGTAGACGGGGCGAGAGCTCTTTGGCTTCCTCGGCGTCACGCCGGGCCTTGCCGTACCTTCCTGCCACGAACGCCACGGCCGCCTGCTCCAGACTGTTCACCGCCTCACGCACGCGGGCCCGGGGGGTGACCCGCGCCAACTCCTCGCTCACCCACCGGGGCAGGCCCCCGCTCCCCACCGACGCCACCGAGCCCGGCTCCGCGCGCCTCTTCACCCCCGTGCCGCCCTCCCTTCCGACACTGCCGCGGCGGCCCGCGCGCGACTCGGCCTGCCGGGCCTCATCCCATCTCCGCCCCGCCGCCGGACCACCTCGCCGCGCCGGGTTCCCCCCCCGTCGCGCCACCCCCCGGCCGGCCGACTCGCGCTGCCGGCGCGCCCCGCCCTGCTCGCCTTTGCGAGAGGGACCTTCCCGGGAAGAACCACGGCGGGAACTCACCACGCCATCGTACAGGTGCTCGCGCCGCTCGCTGCCTCGCTCCGCTCTCCGGCCGCCTTCTCCTCGCCGCACGCGACGGAGGGGCCGCCACATAGTGACGGCCCCTCCAGAAAGATCCGGCGGCGACCTACTCTCCCGGGGGTCTACACCCCAAGTACCATCGGCGCAGGCGGGCTTAACTTCCGTGTTCGGAATGGGAACGGGTGGTTCCCCGCCGCTAATG
>CAZJRF010000137.1:0-4509 GCA_964548475.1 uncultured Acidimicrobiia bacterium | reverse complement strand
TGCACGTTCGACGGTCGCTGGGAGGAGCCGTCGACGGCCACGATCCCATGGATCCGGCCGTCGGTTCGGCTCTGGCCCGGCTGCGGGAGGACTGCCGCCTGGCCAAGGAGGGGCTGTCCTCCGACACCGACGCGGCCATCCCCGTGATGCTCCCGAACCTGCACACCGAGGTGCGCCTGGTTCGCTCCGAGTTCGAGGACATGATCCGGCCCCGTCTGCGCGAGACCATTGCCACCCTCGAGAGGGTGGTGCACAGTGCCGGCCGGGAGTTCGCCGACCTGTCGCGAGTCCTGCTAGTCGGCGGTTCTTCCCGGATCCCCCTCGTCGGGGAGATGGTGCGCGCGGCCACCGGCCGCCCGGTGGGCCTGGACGCTCACCCCAAGCACGCCATCGCCCTGGGGGCGGCGACCGCTGGCCTGGCAGGGGCGACCCGGCCGACCGCCCGCGCCGGGACCGCTTCTCGGCGGACGGCGGATGCCCCCCGGTCACCATCGGAGGAAGAGCCGGCGCTGCCGGGGGACGAAACGCCGGCCGGATCCGGGGTGGCGGGGCAGCCGATCCTGGAGACGGCGCCCGAGGCGGAACCCGCGGCGCTGGCCCCGGCGGAGCCGGTCGAGGTAGAGCCGCCGGCGAGGCTCGCGGCCACCGAGCCGCGGGCGGCGGTGGGGGAGGCGGGGGCTGGCGAGGGTCGGCGCCGCTCGCGCCGTCGGCTCCTGATTGGCGGCGCGGCCGCCCTGGTAGGGATCGCCGCGGCGGCCATCCTGGCCGTCGTCCTCACCCGGGGTGGCGGGACTGAGCCGACCACTACGGCGGCCGGGGCCGAGACGACGACCAGCCTGACCGAGACGACGACGGGCGCGACCGAGACGACGACGGGCGCGACCGAGACGACGGGCGCCCAAGGGGAGACGACGGAGGCTCCGGCGGTTCTTCCCCCGGTGGAGGGAGAAGCGCCGGACACCAACGTCGTGGCGGTCTACATGACGGACTACGTCCTGCCTGGGGAGGAAGACGACTGGGGTCTGTGGGGGCAGGGGGAGGCGACCGCGCCGCCGGAGGACATCGCCAGTGACTTCTACCCGGCTCTCGGCCCGTACGACACGCGGGACCCGGCGACGGTGGCCCAACACTTCGCCTGGATGCGCCATGCGGGGATTGGGACGGTGGCGATCACCTGGGCCGGCGCGGAATCGCCCGGAGGCGCGGTCATGCCGCTGGCCCTGGAGATGGCCGAGCGCTACGGCCTCTCCTTCGTGTTGATCTCCCCCGTCCTCGAACAGGACGCCGGGGAGTTCCTCGCCACGGCGGAGCAGGCCCTCGAGATGTACGGCGAGCAGCCTGCCTGGCTGCGGATGCCGGGGCCCGGCTCCGCCGACCCTCGGCCGGTGTTCCTGCTGCGCCTGCCCGCCGATGCCCCTCTCGACCTGGACGCCTGGCGGGTGGTGCTGGCCGATCCCGGCCTGACGGTGGTGGTCGAGAGCGCGGATCCCGCCTGGATCGAGGCCGGGGCCGATGGCCTCATGTTCGGCAGGATGGAGGACGAGTACGGGTGGGCCTCAGGGCTACCGGAACAGGCGCTGTACGCGCCGATGATCTCGCCGGGTTTCTCTGAGGAGTGGGCCGGGGGCAGCTCGACCGACCGGGGCGCCGGCGAGTTCTATCGGGAAAGCTGGGAGTTAGCTCTTTCCGCGCGGCCGCCCAGCCTGGTGGTGGTCGACTCCTTCAACCGCTGGTTCAATGGTTCGCAGATCGAGCCGGCGGCGCAGGAGTTCCCCGAACGGCCCGAGCGGCCGTACTCCACCTATGAACCCCTGCCGGTGGAGGGGTACCTGGAGATCACCCGGGAGCTCATCGACCGGCCGTAGCCGGCTCGATCGGACGCTCGGCAGGTCGCGCCGCCCGGAAGAGCTAACCGGTGCCCGGCGACACACGGGAGACTCAGGGGCCTGCCCGCTCGACGGCGAGGGCCAGGATGGCCAGCCCCTCCTCGAGTTCCTCCCGGGTGATGGACAGCGGCGGGGCGATGCGCAGCACGTTGCCGTAGAGGCCGCCCTTGCCGATGAGCAGGCCGCCCTCCCGGGCGTGCTCCAGCACCGCGGCCGCCGCCCGGGGGTTGGGCTCCAGCGCCCCGGGCACCACCAGTTCGACCCCGACCATGAGGCCCTTGCCCCGCACCTCGGCGACGAGGGGGGAGCGGGCGGCGATCTCCTCGAGGCCGGCCCGCAGGTGCCGCCCCATGCGGAGGGCGTTGCCGGGGAGGTCCTCGGCCAGCAGGTAGTCCAGGTTGGCCAGGGCGGCTGCCGCCGCCAGCGGGTTGCCCCCGAAGGTGGAGATCGAGTTGGCCCCCAGGCAGTCCATGATTTCGGCGCGGGCCACTACCCCGCCCAAGGGGAGGCCGTTGGCGACACCCTTGGCGAAGGTGATCATGTCGGGGGTGATCCCGTGGGCCTGGAAGCCCCAGAAGTGCTCGCCGGTGCGGCCCCAGCCGGTCTGCACCTCGTCGGAGATGAACAGGATGCCGCGCCGGTCCAGCACCTCCTTGAGCGCCCCGTACATGCCGTCGGGCGGGGTGGCATTGCCGCCCACTCCCTGAATGGGCTCGGCGATCAGGCAGGCCACGTCGCCGGCGGTGGCGGTGTCCAGCAGCCCTTCCAGGTCGGCGACACAGGCGGCGGTGTACTCGGCGTCGCTGAGGTGGCGGAAGGGGCTGCGCAGCTTGTAGGCCCCGTGCAGGTAGGCCACCTGGAATGGTGACAGGCTCGATGCCGACCAGGAGCGGTTGCCGGTGACCGACATGGCCGAGAAGGAGCGGCCGTGGAACGAGTTACGCATCGCCAGCACCTGGTTGGAGCGGCGGTAGGTGGTGGCCAGCAGCAGGGCGGTGTCGTTGGCCTCGGTGCCGCTGGTGGTGAAGAACACTCTGGCGTCGGGGATCGGCACCAGCGAGGCGATCCGCTCCGCTAGTTCGATCTGGCGGGGGATCAGGTACAGGGTGGAGGTGTGCAGTATGCGCTCCGCCTGCTGCCGGACTGCCTCCACCACCGCCGGCACCCGGTGGCCGGTCATGGTGGTCAGGATGCCCCCGAAGAAGTCCAGGTACTCCCGGCCCTCGGCATCCCGCACGCGGCGCCCATCGCCCTCCACCAGGGCGATCGGGTGCTCGTAGTACAGGGCCAGCCAGCCGGGCAGCACCTGCCTCCGCCTGGCCGCCAGCTCTTCGTGAGTGGTCATCGGGCCCTCCTCCCCCGGCGCCGGTGATGGCCGCTTCGTCCGCCGAGGGCCGAGCGTAGCCCGGCGGGCGTGGGGGCTTCCCGCGGATGGGGCCGATAGCATGGGAGGGCGGGTTCCCGGGGAGCCCGGGCTGGCGAGCGTAGGAGGGGCCCATGCTGTACGGATACGCCGGGACGATCCTGCACGTCGACTTGACCAGTGGGTCCCTGGAGGTGGAGGAGCCGCCGGAGGCGTTCTACCGCACCTACCTGGGCGGCAGTGCCCTGGGTCTGTACTACCTGTTGCGTCACACGCCGCCGGGGGCCGACCCGTATGGGCCGGAGAACACTCTCACCCTGGCCGTCTCCGGGATGACCGGGGCCCCTATCTCGGGGCAGAGCCGGGTGTCGGCGGTGGCGAAGTCGCCGTTGACGGGCGGGGTGGGGAGCAGCGAGGCGGGCGGCTTCTTCCCGGCGGAGCTGAAGTTCGCCGGGTTCGACGCGATCGTCATCCGGGGGGCTTCCCCGCAGCCGGTGTACCTGTGGGTCAAGGACGGTGAGTTCGAGCTGCGGGACGCATCCCACCTGTGGGGGAAGGTGACCAGCGAAGTGGACCGCCTGTTGGCAGAGGAGCTGGGTGAGGATCGCATGCAGGTGGCGCAGGTGGGCCCGGCGGGGGAGAAGCTGGTGCGCTTCGCGGCGATCATGAACATGGCCAACCGGGCCAACGGGCGGGGCGGCCTGGGCGGGGTGATGGGTGCCAAGCGGTTGAAGGCGGTGGTAGTGCGCGGCTCCAAGAAGGGCCTCCGCATGGCCGACCCGGAGGCGCTGCGTCGGATCATGAAGGCTTCCCAGCCCAACATCATGGGCGACGAAGACATCGAGGACATGGCCCGGCACGGCACCTCGGGGATTGTGGTCGGCCAGGACGAAGGTGGGGGGCTGCCCACCCGGAACTGGCGGAGCGGGTCGATGGGCCTGGAGCGGGCCACCGCCATCTCCGGGCCCACCCTGTACGCGGAGTGGCTGCGGGGGGCGGCGGCCGGCACGCAGATGAAAGACGGCCGGGACACCTGCTACTCCTGCGGGGTGCGCTGCAAGCGGGTGGTGGAGGCCGAGTGGGAGGGCCGGGCGATCCGCCCCGAGTCGGGGGGCCCGGAGTACGAGACGATCTCCACCTTCGGCTCCTACTGCGACGTGGCCGACCTGGGGGCGATCTGCTACGCCAACCAGCTCTGCAACGAGTACGGGGTGGACACCATCTCGGCGGGAGCGACCATGGCCTTCGCCATCGAGTGCT
>CAZJRF010000136.1:0-4571 GCA_964548475.1 uncultured Acidimicrobiia bacterium | reverse complement strand
CGACCTCATGATCGTGGCGGGGCGCGTCTCCCAGAAGATGGCCCCCGTCCTCCGCCAGATCTACGATCAGATGTCCGACCCCAAGTGGGTCATCTCCATGGGGGCCTGCGCTTCCACCGGGGGCATGTTCAACAACTACGCCCTGGTGCAGGGGGTGGACCAGGTGGTGCCGGTCGACGTCTACGTGCCGGGCTGCCCGCCCGGGCCCCAGTCGCTGATGCACGGCATCCTGACCTTGCAGGAGAAGATCCGCAGTGGGGAGATCAGCCGATGAGTAGCGCCGCCTTCCTCTCCGACGAGGCCGCGGCCGTGTTGGCCGGCCTGGCGGAGCAGTTCCCGCGAGCCCGCTTCGGCAACTCGCTGGGCGATCAACTGGTGCGGGTGGAACGCGAGAGCCTGGTTGCCTTTGCGAGCGCCGCCCGGGAAGCGGGACTGACGGCCTTCATCGACCTGTGCGCCGTCGACTACCTGGACCGTCTTGAGGGGCGCTTCGAGGTGGTGGTCGTGCTGCTATCCACGCGCCTGCGCCTGCGCCTGCGCCTGCTGGTGGCCGTGCCCGGGGACGACCCGCAGGTGCCCTCCCTCACCGGTGTCTTCGCCGGGGCCAACTTCTACGAGCGCGAGGCCTACGACCTGTTCGGCATCCACTTCCCGGGCCACCCCGAGCTCACCCGGATCCTGCTCCCTGACGAGTGGGAGGGGCATCCCCTGCGCAAGGACCACCCGGTGGGGGCGGTGCCGGTGCAGTTCAAAACAGTGGAGCAGGAAACGTGAGTAACCCCCCGGACTTCGTGACCGGGGAGACCGAAGCCCCCGACATGGTGAACCGGCCGGCGCCGCCGCCCGAGCCGGTGACCGCCGAAGCGGCGCGCCGGATGGTGCACGACCTTTGGATGGCGGGGACCGACGTTCCTCGCGAGGTGGGTCACTTCACCAGCGAGGGTGCCCAGGAGATGCTTGCCGAGGAACAAGAGCCCGTCCTGGCCGGCCAGATGGGCGCCCTGGTCGACGACGACTACCTCTCCCGGCCGGGCCCGCCGGGCGAGGACACCCAGGTCATCAACATGGGGCCCCAGCATCCCTCTACCCACGGGGTCCTGCGTCTGCAGGTGGAACTGGAGGGGGAGACCATCCGCCGGGTGAAGCCGATCATCGGCTACCTGCACACCGGGATGGAGAAGACGGCCGAGGCTCTCACCTTCGCCCAGGGGCCTACCAACGTCACTCGCATGGACTACCTGTCGCCCTTCCACGAGGAACTGTGCTTCTCGTTGGCCACCGAGCGCCTGCTGGGCATCGAGGTGCCTCCCCGGGCCCAGGCCATTCGTGTGCTGATGACCGAGGTGAACCGGGTGGCCAGCCATCTCATCTGGGTGGCCACCCAGGGGATGGACATCGGCGCCCTGTCGATGATGCTCTACGGGTGGCGCGAGCGGGAGCTCTGCCTGGCCTTCTTCGAGAAGGTCACCGGGCTGCGGATGAACCACAACTACATCCGCCCCGGCGGGGTGGCGGCCGACTTGCCCGATGGCTGGGAAGACGATGTGGCCGGCATCCTGGCCAAGGTGCCGCCCGGCATCGCCGACTATCAGGACCTGCTCGACGACAACCCCATCTTCCGGGAGCGCACGGTGGGAGTCGGGGTGATCACCGCCGACGAGTGCCGGGCCTACGGGGTGACGGGGCCCATCCTGCGGGCCACCGGGGTGGCCTGGGATCTGCGGCGGGCCTTCCCCTACTCGGGCATCGACCGCTACAAGTTTGAGGTGCCCATCGGCAGCGGGGGCGACGTTTACGACCGCTACCAGGTGCGCATCGAGGAGATGAAACAGTCGCTGCGCATCGTCGCGCAGGTGGCGGAGACCATGCCCTCCGGTGACTACCGCACCGACGACCTCAAGGTCACCCCGCCGCCGCGATCCCGCCTCGACCAGTCGATGGAAGCCCTCATCCACCACTTCAAGCTTTTCACGGAGGGCTTCAAAGTGCCCCTCGGCGAGGTGTACCAGGCGGTTGAGTCGCCGCGTGGGGAGTTGGGGATGTACCTGGTGTCCAACGGCGAGGCGAAGCCGTGGCGGCTGCACGTGCGGGGGCCCTCCTTCGCTCACGTGCAGGCCCTGCCGGTGATGCTGGCCGACTCGCTCATCGCCGACACCGTGGCGACCCTGGCCTCCGCCGACCCGGTGCTGGGGGACGTGGACCGATGAGCGCCTGGACCCCTGACCTGGAAGAGAAGGCCCGGGCTTTGGTGGGCCGCTACCCCGAGCCGCGCTCCGCCCTCGGGCCCCTGCTGTACCTGGCCATGCGCCAAGACGGCTACCTCACGGAGGAGGGCATGCGCCGGGTGGCCGAGCTGACCGGGACGACCCCCGCCCAGGTGCTGGGGGTGGCCTCCTTCTACACCATGTACAAGCTCACACCCCCCGGCCGCTACCTGGTTTCGGTGTGCACTTCCATCTCATGCCACCTGCTGCGCGGAGAGGAAGTGCTGGCTGCAGTGGAGGAGGAGACGGGAGTGCCCGACGGCCGCACCGGCGACGACGGGCTCTTCTCAGTGGAGCACGTCGAGTGCGTGGGGGCCTGTGCCGGAGCCCCCGCCCTGCAGGTCAACTACGAACTGGTCGAGGGAGTGACGCCGGAGAGTGCCCGGGCTCTCTGCCGCTGGCTACGCGAGGAGCGCCCGGCGGTGGTCCGCTCCGACGAGATGCAGGAGCGGTTCGGGGGGCAGCGCTCGTTCGACTGGGCCTCGCGGGAGGCGGCCGGGGCGTTGGGGCCGGTGCCCGCCTTCGAGCCCTACGGCACCGCGGGGGAAGGCCCATGAGCGAGCGCATCCTCACCGCCCGTATGGAGGCCTACCCCGACGACAGCCATACCCTGTCGCGCTACCTGGCCACGGGCGGCTACTCCTCCCTGCGCCGGGTGCTGAGCGAGATGAGCGCCGAGCAGGTGACCGCCGAGGTCAAGGCGGCCAACCTGCGGGGGCGGGGCGGGGCCGGCTTCCCCTGCGGGGTCAAATGGGGATTCCTGGCGTCGGCCACCCCCCACTACCTGGTGGTCAACGGCGACGAGTCGGAGCCGGGCACCTGCAAGGACCGCCAGCTGCTGGAACGCGATCCCCACCAGCTGGTGGAGGGAGCGGCTATCGCCGCCTACGCCCTCGGGGTGCATGAGGCGTTTGTCTACGTGCGGGGCGAGTACGCCCGCCCCGCACGGCGGGTGCAGCGGGCGGTGGAGGAGGCTTACGCCGCCGGCCTCCTGGGACGGGGCATCGCCGGGTCGGACTTCGACCTGGAGATGACCGTCCACCTGGGGGCCGGCGCTTACATCTGCGGCGAGGAGACGGCCCTGCTCAACAGCCTGGAGGGACGGCGCGGCGAGCCTCGCATCCGGCCTCCCTTCCCGGCGGTGGAAGGGCTGTACGGCAAGCCCACCATCGTCAACAACGTCGAGACGCTGAGCAACCTCCCCTGGATCATGGCCCACGGGGGCGCCGCCTACGACGCCCTCGGCCCGCCCGGCTCCCGGGGCACCCGGCTGTTCTCGGTCTCGGGCCACGTGGCCCGGCCGGGTAACTACGAGGTGGAGATGGGCCTCACCTGGCGGGAGTTGATCTACCGGGAGGACCTGGCCGGGGGCATCCGGAAGGGCCGGGCTCTGAAGGCCTGGATCCCGGGTGGGGCTTCCGCTCCCTGGCTGGTCCCCGAGCACCTCGATGAACCGGTCACCATCGACGACGCCGCCCGGCTGGGCACCATGCTCGGGTCGGGGGCGGTGGTGGTCATGGACGAGACCACCGACGTGGTGGCGGCCGCCCTCTCCCTGGTGCGCTTCTTTGCCCACGAGTCCTGCGGCCAATGCACTCCCTGCCGGGAGGGAGCCACCTGGCTGCAGCGGATCCTGGAGCGCATCGCCCGCGGGTCGGGGCGTCCGGCCGACCTCGACCTGCTGCTCGACGTCTCGGACAACATCAGCCCGGGGCTGGTCTGGCCGCCGGCGATGACCACGATCTGCCCGCTCGGCCCGTCCGCCACCGCCCCCGTCGTCTCGCTGTTGCGCTACTTCCGCCCCGAAGTGGAGGCCCGGGTGCGCCGGGGAGGGGATGCGGATGGCTGAGCGGGTAACCCTCACCATCGACGGGCGCCCGGTGGAGGCCACCGCCGGGGAACTGCTCATCGCCGTTGCCCAGCGGGAGGGAACTTACCTGCCCCACTTCTGCTGGCATCCCCGCCTAGAGCCGGTGGGCATGTGCCGCCAGTGCCTGGTGGAGATCGAAGGGCCGCGCGGGCGGATGCTCACCACCTCTTGCACCACCCGGGTGGCCGAGGGCATGGTCGTCTACACCGACTCGCCGGTGGTGCGCAAGGCGCAGGAGGGAGTGCTCGAGTACCTGCTGATTAACCACCCGCTCGACTGCCCGGTCTGCGACCGCGGCGGAGAGTGCCCCCTGCAGGATCAGACGATCGCTTACGGGCCGGGGGAGAGCCGCTACGTCGAGGAGAAGCGTCACTTCGCCAAGCCGATTCCCATCTCCGACCTGGTGCTGCTCGACCGGGAGCGCTGCATCCTCTGTG
>CAZJRF010000135.1:0-4630 GCA_964548475.1 uncultured Acidimicrobiia bacterium | reverse complement strand
TCCAGGGACATGGGCTGGCCCCCGGCCATGTTCACGTTGGTCTCGGGGCAGACGTAGGGGATGCGCTCGGCCCCGTACTCCTCCACCACCGCCGCCAGCTTGGCCAGGTCCACGTTGCCCTTGAAGGGATGGGTGGAGGCCGGGTCGTGGGCCTCGTCGATGATGACGTCCACGAACTTCCCCCCGGCGTACTCCTGGTGGAAGCGAGTGGTGGTGAAGTACATGTTGCCGGGGATCACGTCGCCGGGATTGATGAGGATCTGGCTGAGGATGTGCTCGGCGCCGCGACCCTGGTGGGTGGGGACCGTCTCCGGATAGCCGTACACCTCCTCGATGGCCTCGCACAGGTGCCGGTACGAGCGGCTGCCGGCGTAGGCCTCGTCGCCGAGCATGAGGCCCGCCCACTGGTTCTCCGACATGGCCGAGGTGCCCGAGTCGGTGAGCAGGTCGATGTAGACGTCGTCGGACTGCAGCAGGAAGGTGTTGTAGCCGGCCTCCCGGATGCGCTCCTCCCGGTACTCCCGGGTGGTCATCCGGATC
Organism: uncultured Acidimicrobiia bacterium; assembly: GCA_964548475.1. Classification (GTDB taxonomy): domain Bacteria; phylum Actinomycetota; class Acidimicrobiia; order Spongiisociales; family UBA11373; genus VGBK01. Next base: position 4,090 of record CAZJRF010000135.1, on the reverse strand, counting down.
GGCTCCACCATCTTGATCTTCCAGGGCTCCGCCCAACTGCGTCCGGCCGCCATGCTCACCTCCAGAGGAACTGCGCCAGCTTGCCCCCCTCCCGCCGGGCGGCGCCAGGGACGCTAGTCACAACGCACCGGGCGGGGCAGGGGGGACTTCCGCCTCACGGCGAGGGCAAGGAGGCCTCCGCCCGCGAGCCCGGCCGGCAGGCAATAGAGTGCGCGCCGAGCCGGGAGGGATCGTGAGCGGTAAGACCAACGAGGACTTCGACGTCCTCATCATCGGCAGCGGGTTCGGGGGCAGCGTGACCGCCCTCCGCCTGGCGGAGAAGGGCTACCGGGTAGGCGTGCTGGAGGCGGGCCGCCGCTTCGGGCCCGACGACTACGCCCGGCGCAACTGGAACCTGCGGCGTTTCCTGTGGCTGCCCTCGCTGGGGATGCGGGGCATCCAGTGCCTCACCCTGATCCGCCAGGCGCTCATCCTGTCCGGGGCCGGGGTGGGCGGCGGCTCGCTGGTGTACGCGGCCGTGCTGCTCGAACCGCACGACGCCTTCTTCACCGATCCCCAGTGGGGCCACATCACCGACTGGCGCCGGGAGCTGGCCCCCCACTACGACCAGGCCCGCCGCATGCTGGGGAAGGCCGAGGCCCCCTTCGACAGCCCGGCCGACGGGCTGCTGGCCGCCATCGCCCGCCACTTCAGCGTGGAACACACCCATGAGCCCACCACCGTGGGCTTGTTCCTGGGCGAGCCGGAGAAGCGGGTGCCCGACCCCTACTTCGGGGGCGCCGGGCCTGAGTGCGTCGGCTGCCGGCTTTGCGGCGGCTGCATGGTGGGCTGCCGCTACGAGGCCAAGAACTCCCTCGACCGCAACTACCTGTACCTGGCCGAGTCACTGGGAGCACGGGTCTTCCCCGAGCACGAAGCGGTGGATCTGGAGGAGACCGACGACGGCTACCGGGTAACCACCGAGCGGCCGGGGGCCTGGGTCCGCAAGCGGCGGCGCACCTTCACCGCCCGGCAGGTGGTGCTGGCGGCGGGGGCGCTGCGCACCACCCGGCTGCTGCTGCGCTGGCAAGCGGCGGGGCGGCTCCCCCGCCTCTCCCCCCGCCTGGGCTACCTGGTGCGCACCAACTCCGAGTCGCTCCTGGGCGTGGGCATGAAGAACCGACAAGTGGACTACTCCCGGGGGGTGGCGATCTCCTCGATGATCCACCCCCGGCCCGACACCCGGGTGGAGCCGGTGCGCTACCCGCCCGGCAGTAACTTCATGGGGCTGATCGCCTCCATCCTGGTGAAGGGCCAGGGGCGCCTCCCCCAGCCGCTCCGCTTTGTGGCGACTGCCTTCCGCCACCCCATCGACTTCGCCCGATCCCTCTGGGTGCGGCACTGGTCGGAGCGCTCGGTGATCCTGCTGGTGATGCAGAGCATCGACAACAGCCTCCGCCTCTTCTCCAGAAAGGGGCCGTTCGGCACCCGGGTCGTCTCCCAGCAGGGCCACGGCGAGCCCAACCCCACCTGGCTGCCCGTGGGCCACGAGGCCGCCCGGGCCGGGGCAGAGACCTTCGACGGCATCCCGGCGGCCAGCCTCAACGAGTCGCTGCTGGGCATCCCCATGACGGCCCACATCCTGGGCGGGGCGGCCATCGGGGCCGACCCGGAGACCGGGGTGATCGACCCCTACCACCGGGTGTACGGGCACCCGGGCCTGTACGTCACCGACGGGGCGGCGGTCAGCGCCAACCTGGGGTCGAACCCCTCCCTGACGATCACGGCCCTCGCCGAGCGGGCGGCATCGATGTGGCCCAACAAGGGGGAGGCCGACCCCCGTCCCGCCCCGGGTGAGCCCTACCGGCCGGTGCCCCCGGTCCCGCCCAGGAACCCGGCGGTGCCGGCCGGCGCCCCCGGGACGCTGCGGTGGTGACCCCGGGGCCATCGGTGGTCCTGCGCCGGGCGCGGCCGGAGGAAGCCGATGCCCTGGCCGACATCTCCACCCGTGCCTTTCACAGCGACCACGCGGTGGGCGGGCCGGTAGCCGGCGGGCCGCCCGGCTACAGCGACCCGGCCTGGCAGAGGAGAATGATGCGCGTGGGCCGCTACCACGCCATCGTGGTGGACGCCGCCCTCGCCGGGGGTGCCATCGTGTTCGGCACGGGACCCGGCAGGTTCGAACTGGGACGCATCTTCCTGGACCCCGACCGGCACGGCCGGGGAATCGGCAAGCAGGCCATGGCCCTCCTCTTTGCCGCCTACCCCGGCGCCCGGCGCTGGATCCTGGACACGCCGGTCTGGAACCGGCGCACCCGGCGCTTCTACGAGAGCCTGGGCTTCCGGGAGGTGGGGCGCAAGCAGGAGCCGGGCGGCCCGGAACTGGTGGTGTACGAGAAGGACGTGGAGACGGGGGAATCGGAGCAGCCGGGACGGGATCGGCCGCGCGGGTCTCCCTGCTCAGGGTGAGCGCCGCCGTGGATCCTGTTGCCCACCACTTCCTCCGCCCGTTACGCACCGTGCCGGCCATCACGGTGGGCGTGCTCACCGACGATCGGGCCGAGGTGACCGCCCTCGGCTCGGTGGAGAGAGAACCCGACCCCGCCGGTCTGTGCTGGGAGATCGGTTCCATCACCAAGGTCTTCACCGGGGTCCTGCTGGCCGAGATGTCGCTGCGCGGAGATGTCGCCCTCGATGATCCGATCGGGCGCTATCTCCCCGACCCGGTGGCCGCCCGGCTGCCCGCCCCCAACCAGCAGCCGACGCTCGTCAATCTGGCCACCCACACCTCCGGTCTGCCGAGGATCCCATGGGGACTGCTGCGGGAGATGCGGGGCCATCCCGATCCCTATGCACCGCTGACCGAGGAGCGGGTCTTCGCCTGCCTCGGCCCCCGGACGCGGCGCCGGCGGCGGCCCCACGTCCACTGCTCTAACTTCGGGATGGGCCTGCTGGGGCATCTGCTCGCCCGGGCCGGTGGCCGCCCCTACCCCGCCCTGCTCCAGCAACGCCTCCTCATCCCATTGCGCCTTACGGCCACGGGTGTGAGCGCGTGCGGGGATAGGGCCCTGCCGGTCCCCGGCTTCCGCAAGGGCAAACCCGCCCCGGCTTGGACCTTCGGCGCCCTCGAGGGCGCCGGCGCCCTCCGCTCCACAACGGCCGACCTGCTCGCCTTTGCTCGCGCCTGCCTCAACCCCCCGGGCGGCACTTTGGGTGAGGCTCTCGACCTCGCCCGCCGCCCCCATCACCGCCATCGCCCGGCCTCTGTCGCGAACGGCCTGGGCTGGATGCTGCGCACCCGCGACTCGACCCGACCCCCCAACGAGATCTGCTGGCACAACGGCGGCACCTACGGCGCCTCCAGCTTCATAGCGCTGGACGTCACCCACCGGCTCGCCGTGGTCGCCCTGGGCAACTCGGGCCCAGGCCTGGTGCCTACGCTCGACGGCCCGGCCTGGGCCCTGCTCGAAGCCCTCACCCCCGCCGCGCCGGGCAGCCTCAACAGCCATAATCCACCCCGACCCACCTGAGCAGGAGGACAACGATCATGGCCCCCAGGTTCGACTACAACCGGCTGCTGGTCCGCGACTTCGCCGCGTGCTACCGCTTCTATCGCGACGTGGTAGGGCTGGAGCCCAACCTCGGCACCGAGGAGGACACCTACGCCGAATTCCACACCGGTGCTACCCGCATCTCCCTGTTCGATGCCGCCGAGATGGCCGCCGCTGTGGGCGCGCCCGTCCCGCCGGCGGAGCCGGGGGGTGATACCTGCTGCCTCGTCTTCGCAGTCGAAGACGTGGACGCCGCCTGGGCGGCCATGACCGCCGCCGGCGGGCGCGGAGTGACGGGGCCCATCGACCGCCCTGATTGGGACATCCGGACGGCGCACCTGCGGGACCCCGACGGCCGTCTGGTCGAGATCAACACTCGCTTGTAGGCCCCCGCCGCGGGCGTCGGCCGGGGCCGTCACCCGGCAGCTGGTACGACAAGCAAAGCTCCCCCTCTCACGGGAAGCCACATGGCCCGCGGCGTTCTCTGCTCCCCCCTAAGAAGACGCGCGGATAGGGAGGTGGGCTTGACCGTGTCGACGCGCTCTTCACGCTCAGGTGAT
>CAZJRF010000134.1:0-4711 GCA_964548475.1 uncultured Acidimicrobiia bacterium | reverse complement strand
TACAGGCGGTCCGCGCCGCGGCCCCCGGCCAGCAGGTCGGGCCCGCCGCCTCCGCGCAGGGTGTCCTCCCCGAGGCCGCCCAGCAGGGTGTCGGAGCCGGGGCCGCCGACGAGGACGTCGGCCCCGCCGTCGCCGACGAGCCGGTCGTCTCCCAGCCCTCCGACCAGCCGGTCGTCTCCCGCCCCGCCCACCAGCAGATCGTTGCCCGGCCCGCCCCGCAGCACGTCGTCGCTTCCTCCGGAGAGGAGGCGGTCGTCTCCCGGCCCGCCGATCAGCGTATCCCGGCCCGGCCCGCCGCAGATGATGTCGTTGCCGCCCCGGCTGCTGATGTAGTCGTTGCCGGCCAGGGCGACGATCACGTCCGGGCCCGGAGTGCCGACCAGTACGTCGTCGCCGTCGGTGCCGACGATGGTGGCCTCGATTCCCAGGCAGGTGACCGCGGTCGCGCCGGCAGACGGGATGGTGGCGACCAGCAGGGCGGCGGCCAGGACGGGTGGGAGGAGGGGCACGGCCATCTTGTGCAGAAGGGTCAACCGGGCCAGGGTACCCCCCTGTCCGGGGAAGGGTCTGGACCTACTGATGAGCGGCCACCAGGACGGTGAAGGTGAACTCCTGCCAGCCGTGGATGAGCGTGACCGTGGTCTCGCCCGGGCCGGTGGCAATGAAGCCGAACTCGTGGAAGGCCACGCCGCCGTGATCTATCTCCGAGGGGCGCCAGAGGAGATCGTCGCCGCCGCCGAGTACCGCCGGGTTGGGCGGGATCAGCAGTATCCACCCCGGATCGGAGAGGCCGGTGAGCGGCAGGCGGGGGACCACCTCGTCGCCCGGACGGATGCGCAAACGGGCGCCGTCGTCGTCGATGCCCAGGGTGAAGGTGATCGAGGCCCACTCGGGGATGGTGGAGGTGACGGCAGGGGAAGTGACGGTGGTACGGTCGGGGCCGGGCAGGGTGCTGGTGGTGCTGTCGGCGGCGACGACCACCTCCTCCCCACAGGCAGCCAGCAGCACGGCGCCGCAGGCTGCCGCTGCCAGGATCCGCCACGGGGCCATTTCCAACTCCGCCTTCTCGTCGCCGGGGACCCGCCGATCGTAGGACGGTGCCGGGTTTGTGCCACTCGGCGGGCCGGGCTGAGCGGGCCCACGCCCGCCGCAACGGCCGGGGGCCCTGCTACCTTCCCCGTGGGGCCGGTAGCTCAACCGGCAGAGCAGCGGGCTTTTAACCCGAAGGTTGTGGGTTCGACCCCCACCCGGCCCACCTCGCGATTCCCTGCCTGCCCTTCCCCCGCCGGAAAGGTGCCCCCGCCTCGCTGTCGAAGTGAGGGGTACTTTTCGGTGGAGACGGGGATCACCTGCAAGCGAAGGGAGAAGGGGCTCATGATCGGGGCACTGATTGCCAAGAAGAGGGTGGCGGCCGCCTTTGAGGCCTTGAACCGGCGCGACCTGGCCCGGTTCATGGCGGGCTGGCCGGATGACGGGGTCTTCATCTACCCCGGGGATATCCCTGAGGCCGGCACCTATCAAGGGAAAGGCGCCGTCGAGCGCTGGTTCGAGCAGCTCTTCGAGCAGTTCCCGGAGATCCACTGGGACGTGCAGTCCGTCTGCGTGCGCAACCTGTTCGACATGACTGGGAGCAACGTGGTCGTGGCGCACTGGCACCAGCGATCGACCAATCGCGCCGGGGTGGAAGCTCGCAACGAAGGAGTCAGCATCACCACCATCCGGCGCGGCCGGCTGGTCTCGGTGCAGGACATTATCTTTGATCTCGGTGAGAGATTCCGGCGGAGCTGGGGAGCGGGCTGAAAGGGTGGGCGGGGCTGTCGGCCTCAGCCGCTTCACCTACCATCGCCGGTGAGTAGCTCATGCCCACCGTCAGACTGGCCTTCGGTCGTGGATTCATTCTCCTGGAGGTGCCCGACGGCACCGAGGTGATCGCGCCCGGGTCCCGGCCCGGCCTGGCCGACGAGCGGGCGGCGGTGGCCGGGGCCCTGCGGGTTCCCCTGGCCGGGCCCGGCCTGCGCGAACTGGCCCGGGGCCGCCGCACGGTGGGGATCAGCATCTGCGACAACACCCGTCCCTACCCCCTGAAGACGGTGCTGCCGCCCGTGTTGGAGGAACTGGGCGCCTGCGAGGTGACCCTTTTCGTGGCGACGGGTTCACACCGGGCCGCCACCCCTGCCGAGCTCCTGGAGATGCTCGGCGAGGAGATCCTCTCGGCGGTGGCGATCTCCCAGCACGACGCTCGCCTGGCGGATGCCCACCGGCAGGTGACCGTCATCCCCGACTCCGGGGTGCCTGCCTATCTCGACGCGGGGTTCCTGGACCAGGACCTGCGCCTCACGCTGGGGCTGATCGAGCCGCACTTCTTCGCCGGGTTCTCTGGCGGTCCCAAGATGGTCGCCCCCGGGTTGGCGTCTTTGGAGACCATCTTCGACCTGCACTCGACGGCCCGGACCGGCCATCCGCGCGCCACCTGGGGGGTCACAGTGGGCAACCCCATTCACGAGGCCATCCGCCACGTGGCCGAGGCGGGCGGGGTGCACCTGACGCTCGACATCACCCGGAACCGGCGGCGGGAGATCACGGGCGTGTTCGCCGGACCCCCCTCGGTCAGCCATCCGCAGGGTTACGCCGCCGTGCGGGAGACGGCCATGTGCCCGGTGGTCGCGCCTTTCGATGTGGTGGTCACCACCAACGGCGGCTACCCGCTGGACCAGAACCTGTACCAGACGGTGAAGGGGATGAGCGCCGCCGCCCAGATAGTCAAGTCGGGGGGAGCCATCCTGGTGGCCTCGGAATGCTCGGACGGGTTCCCCAACCACGGGCGCTACCGGGAACTGCTGGCCGCCTACCCGGGGCCGGGCGAGTTCCTCGCCGCGCTTCCCGGCCTGCCGGCCCGTCCCGACCTCTGGCAGGTGCAGGTGCAGGCCCAGGTGCAGAGCAAGGCGCGGGTGCTGCTCCACACCGATGGACTGACCCAGGACGAGATGCGGGCGGCGTGGCTGGAGCCGGCCGTCGATCTGGGCGGCACGCTGGCGTCGCTGCTGACGGAAGCCGGGCCGGGGGCGCGCTTGGCGGTGTTGCCCGGCGGACCGGACATCATCCCCTACCTGTCGGGGTGAGTCGCAGGGCCGGGCAGCGGGTGGGCCCCGGCCGGGTCAGCCGGTCTCCAGGCCGGCCAACACCGACACCGCCTCCTCGATGGTCATGCCCGGCGACACCTCCGGGCGGTAGAGCATCTCGATCACCAGGCGGTCGAGACGGGTGTACCGGTTGGTGTCGGTCCACCCCTGGTAGAAGATGCTGTCGGGATACAGCCACGAGTCGTTCAGCAGGCCCAGGCTCTGGGTGAGTTCCTCCCGGATCAGGTGGGCGCGCTCGGACGGGGTGACGCCGGTGGTGGAGATGAGAATGCGGGCCCGGTGGATCTCCTCGTCTGCGTCCCACCAGATGTAGACGTAGCCCAGGTTGCCCTCCACGTAGTTGGGCTCGATGGCGGGGAACTCGTCCACCGGCACGAAGTGGATCTCGACGTTGGGGTCGGCCTGCACCTGGGTGAGCTTGACCGTGTCGATGATCTCGTTCAGGTCGCTCACCACTGCATCCAGGGCTCGCCGGTCCCGATCGGTGGGGCTGCCGTAGACGGCGATCCGCAGGTCCTCCAACCACCGGTGCAGGGTGCCGCCGCTGCCCCCGAACTCGGCCTCACCGGCGATCTCCTGGAAGTACTCGAGCGCCGGTCGGCCGTAGAGGCGGGCGGGCAGGGTGGTGCTGGTCGTGCTCGTTGAGGAGGTAGTAGGTGGGAGGGTGGTAGTGGTGGTGAGGCTGGTGGTGGGCGCGAACGTGGAGGTGGTGGTGCCCGGGCCGGTGGTGCTCGTGGCAGACGCCGCCGTGGTTGTAGTGGGGCCCTGGCGGCCGGCGGCGCTCACTACTGCGACGACGACGACGGCCGCCGTAACGAGCATGAGGACGATGACCCACCGCGGCGCCCGTGGGCGGGTGGGCGGCGACGGCGGGGGTGGCGGGGTCGCTGGCGTCCCGCCCGGGTAGCCGTCCACGGTGGTCTCCTCTCTGGGCCCAGTATGGCTCAGGGCCGAGCGCCGGCCGAGTGCGGCTCCCCCAGGTACTCGGGGATGAGGTCGGCCAGGTAGGCGCCGCAGACGGCAGTGGGGGAGCCGACGATGACCAGGCCCCTCACCTGGGGGGCGTCGGTCAGGGGGCAGGCGGCCCGTACCTCGTCGGTGTGGAGGTTCAACGCGTGCAGGCTGAGGCGGGCAGTCGACGAGGCGACGATCGCCGGGAGGTCGAACCAGCCGTCGTCGGAGAGCAGCAGGCGCTGGCCGGCGGTACCCAGACCGATGGCCAGCAGGTCTTCGTCGGTGACCGTCACCAGGCACTCGACGGCGTCGGCGGCGAACTCGCGACAGTCGGCGGCGGTGAAGCCGGGGGAGAAGGCGGCGACGAAGCCGACAAGGTCGGCAGCTGCCGGAGACGGCGCGGGCACGGTGGCCAGGGCTGCTGTCGTGTCACCCGCCCCCAGGTGCAGCCAGAAGGCCGCGGCGCGCCGCAGGCGGTCCGCAAGGACGGCGGTGGTGGTGGTGCCGGCGGTGGTGGTCGTCTCCGGCGGGAGGGCGACGGTGCTGGTGGGCGGTGTAGAGCCGCGGAACGTCCCGGCCAGCCAGGCCCCGGCCGAGGCGAGCAGCACCAGGCCGAC
>CAZJRF010000133.1:0-4718 GCA_964548475.1 uncultured Acidimicrobiia bacterium | reverse complement strand
CTGCCCTTCGGGCATCTCCCCCGCTGCCGCGGGGGAGAGATTCTGGGTCGCGCCGTTTTGCCGTTTCCGCAGCCATCGGGTTCCCCCTACCGCAGCAGCGGGAGAGGGCGGGAGGTGAGGGCCGTTCTGTGCTCCCCCCTCAAGGGGGAGTCCCGGAGGCGCCGTCAGCCGCCGGAGGGGAGGGGGGTGCTGGGAGAAGAGGGAACGCGAGGGGCGAGCGTAGGTGGTTTCCGCCTCCGCGGCCGTCCCCCGCCGGAGGCGGGGGAGGCAATCAAGCATCCCCTCCGTCCCGGCCCTGGCGGGCCGGTCCACCTCCCCCTTAGAAGACGCGCGGATAGGGAGGTCGGCTTCATGATGTCCACGCGCTGTTCAGACCCAGGTCATGGCGTTGAGCTGCCCAAACGCATGGTCCGGCGCCGGGTCACGAGCAACCGTCAGGCCTGGTCAGCGCCCTATCCGCTGGATGTCTTAGGGGGGAGGAACAGGGTGCCGGCTCCGACCCTTCGCCGGTGCCCTACGCTTGGGGGCTACCGCGTCTGGTGAGAGGCCGCGCCGCAGGTGTGCGCGGCCCAAGCATGGAGGAGCGCAGGTGAAGCGACCGATCGTCACGGTGGACGGCAACGAGGCCGCCTCCTACGTGGCCCACAAGCTCAGTGAAGTCATCGCCATCTACCCCATCACCCCCTCGTCGTCGATGGGGGAGAACGCCGACGACTGGTCGGCGGCGGGGCGGCCCAACATCTGGGGCACCGTCCCCGACGTGGTCGAGATGCAGAGCGAGGCCGGGGCGGCCGCCGCCTGCCACGGCGCCATCCAGTCCGGCGCCCTGACCACCACCTTCACCGCCTCCCAGGGCCTGCTGCTGATGATCCCCACCATGTACAAGGTGGCCGGCGAGCTGTCGTGCGGGGTCATCCACGTGTCGGCCCGCACCCTCGCCACCCACGCCCTCAGCATCTTCGGCGACCACAGCGACGTGATGAGCGTGCGCCACACCGGCTTCGTGCTGCTCAACTCGGCCTCGGTGCAGGAAGCCCAGGACATGGCGGCCGTGGCCCATGCCGCCACCCTCATCAGCCGCCTCCCCGTCCTCCACTTCTTCGACGGTTTCCGCACCTCCAGCGAAGTCGCCAAAATCGAGCGCCTCACCGACGACGACCTGCGGGCGATGATCGACGAGGACGCGGTGGCCGCCCACCGGGCCCGGGCCATGGACCCGGAGCGCCCCGTGCTGCGGGGGACCGCCCAGAACCCCGACGTGTTCTTCCAGGCGCGGGAAGCCTGCAACCCGTTCTTCGACGCGGCCGCGGCCAAGGTGCAGGAGGCCATGGACCGCTTCGGCGCCCTGGTCGGCCGGCACTACCACCTGTTCGACTACGTGGGGGCCCCCGACGCCGAGCGGGTGGTCATGCTGATGGGCTCGGCCATCGGTGCCGCCGAGGAGGCGGTGCGCTCGCTGGTGGCCGACGGCGAGAAGGTGGGCCTCATCAAGGTGCGCCTCTACCGCCCCTTCGACGCCGCCGCCTTCCTGGCCGCCCTGCCCGAGACCGTCAAGGGCATCGCGGTGCTGGACCGCACCAAGGAGCCGGGGGCGCTGGGCGAGCCGCTGTTCCAGGACGTGCTCACCGTGGTGGCCGAGGCCTCCATGGCCGGCGAGCGGTTCCGGGAAGACCTGCCCCGGCTGATCGGCGGCCGCTACGGGCTGTCCTCCAAGGAGTTCACCCCGGCCATGGCCAAGGCGGTCCTCGACGAGCTGGCCGCCCCCGAGCCCAAGCGCCGCTTCACGGTGGGCATCATCGACGACGTCACCCACCTGAGCCTGGACTACGACCCCGACTGGCAGCCCAAGGTGACGGGCGAGGTGCGGGCCCTGTTCTACGGCCTGGGATCCGACGGCACGGTGGGGGCCAACAAGAACTCGGTGAAGATCATCGGCGAGAACACCCCGATGTTCGCCCAGGGCTACTTCGTGTACGACTCCCGCAAGGCCGGCCAGACCACCGTCTCCCACGTGCGCTTCGGCCCGGAGCGCATCGAAGGCTCCTACCTGATCGAACGGGCCGGCTTCGTGGCCTGCCACGACTTCGGCCTGTTGGAGAAGGTGGATGTGCTGGCCCAGGCCGAGCGGGGCGCCACCTTCCTGCTCAACAGCCAGTACCCGGCCGACGAGGTGTGGCAGCACCTGCCGGTGGAGGTGCAGCGCCAGATCATCGACAAGAAGCTGAAGTTCTACGTGGTGGACGGCTACGGGGTGGCCGAGGCGGCCGGGCTGGGCCGCCGGGTGAACACCGTGCTGCAGACCTGCTTCTTCGCCCTCAGCGGGGTGCTGCCCCCGGAGCAGGCCATCGAGGAGATCAAGCAGGCCATCAAGAAGACGTACGGCCGCCGGGGCGAGGCAGTGCTCAAGCGCAACTACGCGGCGGTGGACGCCTCCCTCGACGCCCTCCACCAGGTGGAGGTGCCCGCCGAGGTGGCCGGCGACGTGTACCGGCGCCGCCCGGTGCCCGCCGAGGCCCCCGAGTTCGTGCAGCAGGTGACGGCCGAGATCATCGCCGGCCGGGGCGACCTGCTGCCGGTGAGCGCCTTCCCGCCCGACGGCACCTTCCCCACCGGCACCACCAAGTACGAGAAGCGGTCGATCGCCCTGGAGATCCCCATCTGGGACCCGGAGATCTGCATCGACTGCGCCCGCTGCGCGCTGGTGTGCCCGCACGCCGCCATCCGCATCAAGTACTACGACCCCCAGGTGCTGGAGCAGGCGCCGGAGGGCTTCCCCAGCCGGGACCCCAAGGGCAAGGAGTTCCCCGGCACGCTGCTGACCGTGCAGGTGGCGCCCGACGACTGCACCGGCTGCGGGGTGTGCGTCAGCATCTGCCCGGCCAAGAGCAAGGAAGAGGTCAAGCACAAGGCCATCAACATGGAGCCCAAGAACCCGCACCTCGAGCGGGAGCGGGAGCGCTTCGACTTCTTCCTCACCATCCCCGAAGTGGACCGGGCGCTGGTCAACCCCTCCTCGCTGAAGGGCTCCCAGGCCCTGCTGCCGCTGTTCGAGTTCTCCTCGGCCTGCGCCGGCTGCGGCGAGACCCCCTACATCAAGCTGGCCTCCCAGCTGTTCGGCGATCGCATGCTGATCGGCAACGCCACCGGCTGCACCAGCATCTACGGGGGCAACCTGCCCACCACCCCCTGGACCACCAATGCCGACGGCAAGGGTCCGGCCTGGTCGAACTCGCTGTTCGAGGACGCCGCCGAGTTCGCCTTCGGCATGCGCCTGGCCGCCGACCTGAAGATGGGAGCGGCCCGGGCGGCCATCGAGGCGCTGGCTGGCATCATCGGCGACGACCTGGTGAAGGCCACCGTCGAGGCCGACCAGAGCACCGAGCAGGGCATCTACGAGCAGCGGGCCCGGGTGGCCGCCATCCGGGAGCGCCTGGAGAAGGAGCAGTCGTCCGACGCCAAGTGGGCGCTCGGCCTGCTCGACGCCCTGGTGCGCAAGAGCATCTGGGGCATGGGCGGGGACGGCTGGGCCTACGACATCGGCTTCGGCGGCCTGGACCACGTGCTGGCCAGCGGGCGGGACATCAACCTGCTGGTGCTCGACACCGAGGTGTACTCCAACACCGGCGGCCAGGCTTCCAAATCCACCTCGCGGGGGGCGGTGGCCCGCTTCGCCGCCAGCGGCAAGCCCACCGCCAAGAAGGACCTGGGGCTCATCGCCATGGCCTACGGCGACGTGTACGTGGCGCAGGTAGCCATGGGGGCCAACATGACCCAGACGGTGAAGGCCTTCGTGGAGGCCGAGTCGTACACCGGCCCGTCGCTGATTATCGCTTACAGCCCCTGCATCGCCCACGGCATCGACATGGCCGAGCAGATGGACCACCAGAAGGACGCGGTGGCCAGCGGCTACACCCAGCTGTACCGGTACGACCCGCGGCTGGCCGCCGACGGGGGCATCCCGCTGCAACTCGACAGCCGGCCGCCCACCATCCCGGTGCAGGAGTTCACCCAGCGGGAGGCCCGCTTCGCCATGCTCACCCGGTCCAAGCCGGACCGGGCGGAGGAGTTGGCGGTGGCGGCTCAGCAGGATGCGGTGGAGCGGCGGCGCCTGTACGAGGCGCTGGCCGCCGTCAAGCGGGACATTCCCGAGGAGGACGAGAAGGCATGAGCGTGAACCTGGAGACCTCGTACCTGGGGATGACCCTCTCCAGCCCGCTGGTGGTGGCCGCGTCGCCGCTGGGGCGGAAGGTGTCCAACCTGCTGCGCCTGCAGGAGGCGGGGGCGGCGGCGGTGGTGCTGCCGTCGCTGTTCGAAGAGCAGATCGAGCACGATTCCTACCAGGTGCACGCGGTGCTGGAGGCGGGGGCCGGCGTGTACCAGGAGGCAGCCCGCGGCTACCTGCCGGAGGCGGCCGAAGGGTACGAGACCGGCTCGGAGCGCTACCTGGCCCTGGTGGGTGAGGCCCGGGACAAGCTGTCGATCCCGGTGATCGCCAGCCTGAACGGGGTCTCCACCGGGGGCTGGGTGGAGTACGCCCGCAAGATGGAGGAGGCCGGGGCGTCGGCCCTGGAGCTGAACGTGTACTTCATCGCCGCCGACGTCGAGGAGAGCGGGGAGCAGGTGGAGCGCCGCTACCTGGACCTGGTGGCGGCGGTGCGGGAGGCGGTGGACATCCCCCTGGCGGTGAAGGTGGGCCCCTACTTCTCCTCGCCGGGGCA
>CAZJRF010000132.1:0-4727 GCA_964548475.1 uncultured Acidimicrobiia bacterium | reverse complement strand
TGCACGCCGTCATGTAGCCGCCGTAGGAACCACCCATGATCCCCTGCCGCTCGCGGTCCAGCCGGGGGAACCGTTCCAGGGCAGCATCCGCCACCGCCAGGATGTCCTCCAGGTCAGGGGGCCGCTCCTCCACCCAGCGCCCTACCGGCACCCGCACGAACTCGCGCCCCCGGCCGGACGACCCGCGCGGGTTGCAGGCCACCACCCCGTAGCCGGCCCCGGCGTACACCTGGAACTCATCGAAGAACCCCCACCCGTACTGGGTGGCCGGGCCGCCGTGGATGTTGAGGAGCATGGGCACCTTCTCCTCTCCGGGCGGCAGGTAGGCCCAGGCGTCGAGCTCCACCCCATCGTTCACGACGGTGAAGGCCCGGGGGGCCGCCAGCCCGGCGTCGGCGCGAAAACCGGCGTTCAGGTCGGTGAGGCAGCGCTCCTCCCCCTCCTCCCACCACCAGAGCTCCCCCGGGTCGGTGGGACTGGTGGCGGTGAAGGCGAAGGCCGAGCCGTCCGGGCGCGGGGCCAGGCCGGTGATGGCCCGTTCCCCACCGAGCAGTTCCTCCACTCCCCCTTCGGGCGCCACCCGGATGGCCCGCAGGTAACCGCGATCCTCGATGACGTTCAGACAGGAACCGTCGGCCAGCCAGCGCGGCCCCCCGGGCACCACCGCGGCCGCCGGGGCGAAGGAGCGGTCCAGGTCGGCCGCCAGTTGAACCGGCCCGGTCTCTTCGAGGCGCCACAGCCCGGCCACCGACGGCCAGTCCCACGGGTCGAGAACGCCAACCAGGTGAGCCGCTCCGTCGGCCCGGTAGGAGAGGTTGTTGTGCCAGCCGCCCACCGCGGTCAGGGGGACGGCCTCGCCTCCCTCCACCGCCACCTCCCAGGCCTGAGCGCCGGAGTCGATGTGCCGCTGCTCGTGGCGGGCGCTGAGGAAGCCCACCGCCCGCCCGTCCGGGCGCCAGGCCACCGCCGAGTCGTGGAAGTCGCCGCTGCTCAGCCGCACCGGATCGGCGCCGCCGGCGGGATCCACCAGGTGGACGTTGGAGCGCCGGTCGTGACGCCAGCCCAGGTCGTCGAAGCGATAGCCGGGGTGGGTGATCCGGCGGGGATGGCGCTTGCGCTCGTCGTCGTCGAGGTCGGCCCACTCGTCCACCCACTCCACGCCGATGACGGCCAGGCGCTTCCCGTCCGGCGACCACTCGGCCTCGGTCGCCCCGAGAGGGAAGGAGGTGAGCACCGCCCCCTCCCCGCCGCCGGCCGGCATCACCGCCGCCTGGGGCGGCTTCCCCTCCTCGCCGGAGGCGCGTAAGAAGGCGAGAGAGGCGCCGTCGGGGGACCAGCGGGGGCGTCCGTCGGCGGGGCCCCGGGTGAAGGGCCGGGCCTCCGTCCCGTCCCAGAGCCACAGTTGCTTGTGATAGCGGTCCTTCTCCAGATCCATCCGGGAGACCACGAAGGCGACCCGCCGGCCGTCGGGGTGGATCTGCGGGTCGGAGATGGCGGCGAAGCGGGAGAGATCATCGGGCAGCATGACCAGGCAGCGTAATCGCCCCGGCGCCCGGCCCGGGTGCCCCGCCGCTACTCTCGCCGCCATGCGGTCGCTGGTGGCTTCCTCGTTCGGCCTGGGCTTTGTGCCCCGGGCCCTGTGGAAGAGCGACGCCGGGGCGGGCACCTTCGGGGCTGCCCTGGCGGCGGGCGTGGGGCTGGCGCTGCTGGCCGCCGATGCCCCCTGGTGGGTGACCCTGCTGTTGGCGACGGCGGCCACCGCCGCCTCCCTGTGGTCGGCCGCCCCCTTCGCCCGGGGTGGGGCCGACCCGGGCTGGGTCTGCATCGACGAGACGGCCGGCACCCTCCTTGCCCTGGTCGGCCTGGGCGGCTGGCCCTGGTTGATCGCCCTGTTGGTGGCCCGCCTCGCCGACATCTTCAAGGTGCTGCCCGGCGTGCACCGCGCGGAAACCCTCCCCGGCGCCCTGGGGATCACAGCCGACGACCTGATGGCCGGCCTCTACGGGCTGGGTGCCGGCTGGCTTGCCTCGATCTGGCTCTGAGGCAGGTCGATCGGCGGGGCCGGGTCGCGAGGCGGACGGTTGAACCGATGCGTCAGCGGATGTTGAAGTACCAGACCCAGGCGGCAACGCTGAGCACGGCGCCGAAGAGGGCCGCCTTGAAGGCGTGCTTGATGATCCCCCCCACGAAGATCACGGCGGTGAGCGCCCCCACGGCCACCAGGGTCCACATGAGGGCCGGGTTGGCCTTCACCGTCTCGATCCCTTCCTGGACCTCATCGGGCAGCTGACCGACGATCTCTCCAACCTGGTAGAGCAAGTAGAGCATTGCCGCCAGGTTACCCGGGCGCCCGCGACAGTTGCGGCTCTCAAAGCCCGCCCGTTCCTATGCTGACCGGGTGACCCGGGGCCGCCGCATCGGCACCTCCGCAAGGCCTTCCCGGCGCCGCCCCCTTCCCCTGCTGGCGGCGGTCCTCTCCGCCGTGCTTCCCGGGGCCGGCCAGTGGTATGCCGGGGCCCGGCGGCGGGGCCTGTGGCTGATGGCGATCACCGTCGCCCTGGCCCTCCCCGCCGTGGTGGTGGTGCTGTTCCTGTTCGGGCCCTGGGAGGTGAGCCGCCTGGGCATCGCGGTCGACATCGTGCGCCCCTTCTTCCGCCACCCCGCCCTGGTGCTGGGGCTGCTGGCGGCGCTGATCGCCCTGCTGGCCCTGCGTGCCTTCGCGGTCATCGACGCCTGGCTCGCCGCCCGCCGCTCCCCCTGGACCGCCCGGAGCATGGCCGGGGCAACTCTGGGCCTGGGCCTGCTGCTGGTGCTGGTGGCCTGGCCACACGGCTGGGTCGGCGTGCAAGCACTGGCCATGCACGACTTCGTCACTACCGACTTCAGCGCCGATCCGGGCCAGGCGACGACCACCACCACCCTCCCCCCGAGCACCACGACCACTACCGGGGACCCGGGGAGCACCACCAGCAGCGCGTCCACCACCACCAGCAGCTCCACCACGACGATGGCCCCCACGACCACCACCCGGCCCGACCCCTTCGGCGGGGCCGAGCGGGTCACCATCGCCCTCCTCGGCGGCGACGCCGGACCGGGGCGGGTCGGCATCCGCACCGACACCATCATCGTGATCTCGGTGGAGGTGGGCACCGGGCGCACCGCCATGTTCTCCATCCCCCGCAACCAGGTGGGGTGGCCGGTCCCCGAGGGCATCCCGGCCCACGGCACCTGGGCCGACCACGGTTACCCCGAGATCACCAACACGATCTACGCCTACGGCCTCGACCATCCCGACCTCTTCCCCGGCGGCCCCAACAGCGGCGGCAACGCGGTAAAGGCGATCCTGGGGGAAGGCCTGGGCCTGGGCATCGACTACTTCGCGCTGGTGGACCTGCTCGGCTTCGTGGACCTGGTGGACGCCCTGGGCGGCATCGATGTCTACGTGACCAAGCCGGTGTACGACGAAGGGCAGGTGTGGCCGGACGGGACGGTGCGGGACGTGAACCTGCCGGTGGGGCAGTATCACTTCGACGGCCTGACCGCCCTGGCCTACTCCCGGGCCCGCCACCAGGATGACGACTACCACCGCATGGACCGCCAGCGCTGCGTGCTGGAGGCGGCGGCGGCGCAGGCCGACCCCTTCACCCTGCTCCGCCGCCTGGCCGACATCCTGCCGGTGATCCAGGAGAACCTGCGCACCGACCTCCCGGTGGCCCGCTTCCCCGACCTGATCGAACTGCTGGGGAAGGTGGACACCGGGTCGATCGTGTCGGTGCGCTTCATGCCCTACGCCCCGGAGCTGGCCGGTACCGGCACCTCCTATACGCTCGGCCCCGACGCACGCGGCTACTGGAGCCCCAACGTGGATCTGATCCGGGCCACCGTGCAGCGGGTGCTGACCGGCCCCCCGGAACAGGTGCTGGACGACCTGGGGCTCCCCTCACTGGGAGAGGAGTGCCGCCCGGGGGAGGGTTAGGAGGGGAGGCCGGCGCCGGGGCCCGCCGTCGTTCCCTCCCCTGTGGCAGCAGCGAGCTCCCGGCAGGCGATCGCCCTATCCAGATCATCCCCCGCCTCAACCAGCATGCGGCGCAGCATCGGCCCGATGTCGCCCCGGGCCAGCACCCCGTCCACCATCTCCCTGGTCGACTGCTCGATGCGGTGCCAGGGGAACAGGTTCCGGAAGTAGGCCCGGCTCGCCTCGGCCTCCCAATCGGTGAAGACCCCCGGCAGCCCCTCGAAGAAGCGGGCCACAAACGGCTCCACCAACTCCCGCTGGGAGCGCCGGAAGAAGCCCTTGGCGGCGGCCATGGCCAGCTGCAGCGACCCGTAGCCATTGGCGTGGATGCGCTGCCACACCTCCTCCTTGACGGCCGGGTCGGGGCGGGAGGCTTCGGCGGTGGCCATCGCCCGGTCCCCCCGGTCGGAGGAATCGCGGGCCCGCTCGGCGATCAGGCGGTCGTCGGCCCCTTCCAGGCCCAGGGCGACCCAGTTCACCGCCACCGCCCAACGCATGTCCTGGTCCACGGCCAGCCCCTCGGGGGGCGCGTCCACCAGGGCGGCGGCCAGGCGGGCATCCTCGGGCAAGCGGGCCTGGCCGAGGAGGGTACGGCCCCATAGCACTCGCAGGTCGCCGGCCGGCAGGCCGTAGATGGCCGCCCGGGCCGCCTCCACCAGGCGGTGCGCCTCCTCGTCGATCAATTCCTCCGGCAAGTAGCGGGCCAGGGCCG
>CAZJRF010000131.1:0-4755 GCA_964548475.1 uncultured Acidimicrobiia bacterium | reverse complement strand
CGTTCCCGCGCCGGGGCGGCCGGCACGACGGTTCGGGGCGGCGGCCGCCCTCATCGTGCGGGCCGAGGATGCGCCCCGTTACACCGACAAGCCTCTCTACGTGAAGGCGCTCTCGTTCATAGCCGGGGCCGGCCGGGGAGCCATCGACCCCGACTACGACTACACCACTTTCCCTGAGGTCGTCCTCTCCGGCCGGGGAGCCTACGAGCAAGCGGGGATCACCGACCCGCGCGCCGAGCTGGCCATGGCCGAGGTGCACGACTGCTTCACCCCCACCGAGTTGATCCTCATGGAAGACTTGGGCTTCGCCGCCCGGGGCACCGCCTGGCAAGAGGTGCTGGCGGGCACCTTCGATCTCGACGGCGCCCTGCCGGTGAACCCCGACGGGGGATTGAAGAGCTTCGGCCACCCGGTGGGAGCGTCGGGCCTGCGCATGCTGTTCGAGTGCTGGCTGCAGCTGCGCGGAGAGGCCCCGCCGGAGCGCCAGATCGAGACCGAGAAGACCCTGGGCCTCACCCACAACCTGGGTGGGGTGCCCGGGGAGTGCGTGAGCTTCGTCAGCATCGTCGGCAGCGAGCCCAGCGCCTGACCCGATCCCGGGCGGGCCTCAGGCCAGCAGCACGGCCACGCGGGCGGCGGCCTGCCGGGCCTCTTCCATGGTGCGGTCTATCACCTCGGCCACGGTGGGGATGTCCCGGATGAGGCCCTGTACCTGCCCGGTCAGGTGCACTCCCTTCTCCAGGTCGCCGTCCTCGGTGGCCACCTTCATCTTCTCAAAGGCGGTGGCCATGTGGGCCAGTTGGATCATCGTCTCCCGGCCCTGGCGCATCGTCCCGACGAACAGCTTCGGCCAAGAGAGGTTCAGCTCACGAGCGATGCCGAAGGAGGCGATGGCAGCCTTGGGCAGGTTCATCCCTTTGCGGATCGCGGCCCGGGCCGACCTCGTGTCCAGCACGCGGCACCACAGCCCGTCGAAGCGGTCCGAGTAGAGGGTGTCGTCGATACTCGCCTCGATCTGCGCCTGCTTGGACGCGTCGTGCACCGGGCTTTCCTGGGTCAGGGACAGGCGAGTCCCCATGCCGATCCCCTCAGCCCCCAGCGCCAGGGCGGCGGCCAGGGCGTACCCGTCGCCGAAACCGCCGATCGCCACCACCGGCAGCTGGACCGCCCGCACGATGGCCGGCGTCAGCACCATGCTGCCCACTTGCGCGCCGTGGGCGGCGGCTTCATTCCCGGTCACCTGCAGGGCGTCGGCTCCCTGCCGTTCGGCCGACCGGGCGTGCCGCTCGGTGGTCACCGTGGCGATCACCTTGCCGCCGTAGGCATGCACCCGCTCGGCAATCCAATCGCACTTGCCCAGGGAGACGTTCACCACCGGCACCTGTTCCTCGATGACCACTTCGGCGTTCTCCCGGGCCCCCGGCATAAGCAAGGTCACCCCGACCCCGAAAGGCTTGTCGGTGAGCGTGCGGATGCGGCGGATCGACTCCCGAGTCTGCCGGGTGTTGAGGGGGCCCGTGGCCAGCCAGCCGATGGCTCCGGCTTCGCCGACGGCTGCCACCAGTTCCGGCACGCTGATCCAGCTCATGCCGGGCATCACGATCGGATGCTCGATGCCGAAGAGCTCGGTGATCCTCGTCTTCATCGTTGGTCCTTCCTGTCGGCGGTAAGTTACCAACTCGCCCCGGGGCCCCCCGCCCGGGCCCGGCAGAGGAGAGGCAGGGAGATGTTGCGCACCCGGGTCACCGAAATGTTCGAAGTGGACCACCCCGTCATGCAGGGCGGCCTGCAGTGGGTGGCCACCGCCGACCTGGTCGCTCCCGTGGCCGACGCCGGGGCCATGGGCTTCATCACCGCTCTTTCGTTCGACTCGCCCGAGCGCCTGCGGCAGGAGATCCGCCGCTGCCGGCGTCTCACCGGGCGGCCTTTCGGGGTGAACATCACCCTGCTGCCGACGATGCGCCCCCCGGACTACGACGGGATGGCCCGGGTCTGCGTGGAGGAGGGCGTCCCCTGGGTGGAGACGGCGGGGAACAACCCGGAACGGCTGCTGCCCGCGCTGAAGGAGGGAGGCGTCCGGGTGGCGCACAAGTGCACCTCAGTCCGTCACGCCCGCACTGCCGTCTCCCTCGGCTGCGACGCGATCGTCATCGACGGTTTCGAGTGCGCCGGGCACCCGGGCGAGGACGACGTCACCTCTCTGGTGCTCATTCCGGCCACCGTCGATGCGGTCGATGTGCCGGTGATCGCCTCCGGGGGATTCGGGGACGGACGGGGCCTGGCGGCGGCCCTGGCGTTGGGGGCGGAGGGGGTGAACATGGGCACCCGCTTCCTGGCCACCCGGGAGGCGCCGGTGCACGACAACGTGAAGCGCGCCCTGACCGAGCGCGACGAGCGCAGCACCCGGCTGGCCCTCCGCTCGCTGCGCAACACCATCCGGGTGCTCCACAACCAGGTGGTGGACCGCATCCTGGAAATTGAGAGCCGCCCCGGCCCCGTCGATTTCGCCGAGCTCGCTCCACTTGTCTCCGGCACCACCGCCCGCCGGGAAGTGTGGGAGAAGGGCGACGTGGACGGCGGCGTGTTCACCGCCGGCCAGGTGACCGGCCTCATCCACGACATCCCCACGGTGGCCGAGCTGGTGAGCCGTATCGTGGCCGAGGCAGAGGACATCGTGCGCCACCGCCTGCCCGGCCTGGTGGCCTGACCGTCCGGACGCCTCGTCGGCGTCGCGGCGCGCGGTTTAGAGTTGGTGCCGAGGGCGTGGTTCGACTGGGGAGGCACGGAGATGGCCGAGGTCATCAGCAAGCGGCTGGTCGAGCTCATTGAGCGGAGCGCCGACAGGCTCGCCCGCTCGTGGGTGGAAGACGTGAAGAGGCGTCCGGAGACAGCCACCTATCACCGGTACCCCGACGACGCGCTCCACCGTCGCGTCTACGACGTCTACCAGCGCCTGGGCAAGTGGATCTCCCGGGAGACGAGCGTCGAGGAGATCGCCAGCGTCTACACCGCCCTCGGTTGCCAGCGCTACGAGGAGGGCTTTTCCCTATCCGAGGTGCTGGAAGCTCTG
This sequence comes from uncultured Acidimicrobiia bacterium, assembly GCA_964548475.1. Taxonomy (GTDB): domain Bacteria; phylum Actinomycetota; class Acidimicrobiia; order Spongiisociales; family UBA11373; genus VGBK01. The sequence goes on along the minus strand of CAZJRF010000131.1, from coordinate 1,685 downwards.
ATCCTCAGCCGGCGCCACCTGTGGCTGCTCGTTCTGAAGGAGGGCTTCCTGGAGACCGCCCTCGACCTGCAGGCGGCCCTCGACCTCAACGGCCGGGCGGTGCTCTTCTTCGATCGGTCGATGTACTACACCGCCGTGGGCTTCGAGAAAGCCGCGGCCGCCGACGCCGAAGCGTCCGCCCCTTCGGTGCCGGCCGAGACGGTGCCGAAGGGCTGGTTCGGCTGGCTGCAGCGGGACCGCTCCGGCTAGATACAGACCGGTGCCCGGGGCAGATACGAGTCCGTGCCCGGGGCAGGATTCGAACCTGCACGTCCCACTGGGGGGCAGCGGAGTTTAAGTCCGCCGCGGCTGCCACTTTCGCCACCCGGGCTCACCTGAAGGTTATCGGACCAGCGCCAGTGGGGTGTACTCGGCGATGCGCGCGAAGTCGGTGTCCCCGGCCAGGAGCGGCAGGCCGCGGTCGATGGCCACCGCGGCCACCAGGCAGTCGGCCAGGGACCGGGGGGTGAACCCACCCCGGCGGCACACCCGGTACACCGCCGCCGCCTGCTCGAAGTCGAAGAGCGGCCGGGTGGGAACGAAGTGGCAGCGGTTGAGCATCGCCGACACCTTCCGGGCGTGCAGCTCGTCGCGGGCACCCATGAGCAACTCGGCGACCACCACGTCGGTGGTGAAGGCGTCCTCGCCCAGCAGGGCTTCCGTGGCCCGGTCGAGGGGCGAGCCGGTACCCCGCAGATATTCGACCCACGCGGAGGTGTCGATCAGAGCCATGCGTCCTCCGGGCGATCGCCGCGAATGCCATCGAGATCACCCTCCCACCCGGTCCCCCGCATCGCCAGGGCCTCCTCCAGGGTCATCGTGTCGCCGGCCGCCCGCTTCAGCGCGAAGTGGACCGCCTCGCGCTTGGTGGCCAGGCCGTAGCGCTGCATCACCGCCGCTACCAGGTCCTCGTCCAGGTCGATGTTGGTGCGAGCCATGCCCACACCATACACCTGCATACACCTTGATGTGTAGATCTAGCCCAGGCCCAGGGCGATTCCATCGAGCAGGTCTGCCTCCGACACGACCAGCTCCGTGCGCCCCGAGCGGCGCAGCGCCTCCGCTCCCACCACCGTCCCTCCCAACAGCACCGGGGCCCTCGCCCGGTCCAAGGAAGGCAGGTCCGTGATCTCCTCCAGGCTCAGCCCCGCCAGGCGATCGGCCAGGCCGTCGAGCGCCGCCAGCCACAGCACCGAACCGTGCACCCGCTCCGGATCGTAAGCCGCCAGGCCGAGGGAGATCCCCGCCAGGGCGGTGTAGGTGCCACCGGTCCCGATCACCGTCGCGGGGACGCCGGGAAGCTCGACCGACGCGAAGGCCTCCGCGGCGGCCTGCCGGGCCGCCGCCAGCGCCTGGGGGCCGGCCGGGTGGCCGGCCAGGAACCGCTCGGTGATCCGCCGGGAGCCCAGGTCGATGCTACGCAGGAAGCCGGGCCCGAAGACGAACTCGGTGCTGCCCCCGCCCACGTCGATGATCAGGTAGGGAGCCGGCCCCTCTACCGCACCGACCACCCCTGCGAAGGTGAGGGCCGCCTCCCATTCACCGTCGATCACCTCCGGGCGCACCCCGAGCACCGACTCGGCCCGGTCCAGAAAGGCCTCGCGGTCGGCGGCATCACGCACCGCCGACGTGGCCACCACTCGTAG
>CAZJRF010000130.1:0-4772 GCA_964548475.1 uncultured Acidimicrobiia bacterium | reverse complement strand
CGCGGATAGGGAGGTGGGCTTGACCGTGTCGACGCGCTCTTCACGCTCAGGTGATGGCCTTGACCTGCCCAAACGCGCGGCCCGGCCTCGGGTCACCCGCAACCATCAGGCCCGGTCAGCGCCCTATCCGCTGAATCTCTTAGGGGGAGGCACAGTCTCACACCCTGGTCAACGGGGCCCAGGCCAGCAGCAGGCGCTTGCGCCCGGCGTCGTCGAAGTGCACCGCCGCCTCCGCCCGGTCGCCCTCACCCACCAGGGCCACGACCGTGCCCGGCCCCCAGCTGGGGTGAGTCACCCGCTCCCCCACCCGCAGCGGCCCACCGGTCAGCGGAGCCCGCGGCTGGGCTGCCTCGAGCACCGGGCGGCGGCGGCGTTCCGGAGCATCCGCCACGAGTTGCCCGGGGATCTCCCCCAGGAACCGGCTGGGCGAGTTGTAGTTGGGGGCCCCCCACAGGTTGCGGGTGGTGGCCAGGGTCAGGTACAGGCGCCGCTGCGCCCGGGTGATTCCCACGTAGGCCAGGCGCCGCTCCTCCTCCAGATCGGCCGGGTCGCCCAGCGAGCGCACATGGGGAAAGACGCCGTCCTCCATCCCCGCGATGAAGATCACCGGGAACTCGAGGCCCTTGGCGTTGTGAAGGGTCATCAGCGTCAGCCGCCCGCCCCCCTCCTCCAGGCTATCGACGTCGGAGGTCAGGCTCACCGACTCCAGGAACAGCTCCAGGCGGCGCCGGCCGCCCAGGTCCTCCCAAACCTCGTCGCCGGTGCCGCCCAGCGGCCCGCTCTCCTCGAACTCCGAAGCCACCGAGAGCAGCTCCCGCAGGTTCTCGATGCGGCTCAACGCTTCAATGGTCTTCTCCGCCTGCAGTTCGGCCTCGTAGCCGGTGTCGGTCAGCACTGCCTGCAGCGCGGCCCGGGGGCCGTCCTCGGCGGCGGCGCCCAGCTGCTCGAGCACGGCCAGGAAGTCGGCCACTTGCCGCTGGGCCCGGGCGCCCAGACGCGAGTTGTCCCCGGCGGTGAGCAGCGCCCCGTACAGGCCGTTTCCCTCCGTCTCGGCGGCCCGCTCCAGATGGGCCAGGGTGGTGGCCCCGATCCCCCGCCGGGGCACGTTGATGATGCGCCGCAGCGCCACCTCGTCGGCCGGGTTCACCAGCACCCGCAGGTAGGCCAGGGCGTCCTTCACCTCCCGCCGCTCGTAGAAGCGAGGGCCTCCGATCACCTGGTAGGGCACCCCGTAGCGCACCATCACTTCCTCCAGCACCCGCGACTGGGCGTGCGTCCGATAGAAGACGGCCACCGCCGACGGCGGGAAGCCGGCATCTTTCAGCACGGGCAGCTCCTCGGCGATGAAGGCGGCCTCGTCGTGCTCGTCCTGGGCCCGATACACGGTGATGGGCTCCCCCACCCCCAGGTCGGTCCACAGGTGCTTGGGCTGGCGTCCGGTGTTGTGGGTGATCACCGCGTTGGCCGCATCCAGGATGTTCTGGGTGGACCGGTAGTTGCGGTCGAGCACGATGACCCGGGCGTCGGGGTAGTCCCGCTCAAACTCGAGGATGTTGCGGATGTCGGCCCCGCGAAAGGCGTAGATGCTCTGGTCGGAATCGCCCACCACGCACACGTTGCGGTGGCGGGCCCCCAGCAACTGCACCAGGCGGTACTGGGCGTGGTTGGTGTCCTGGTACTCGTCCACCAGCAGGTAGCGGAATCGCTCCTGGTAGTGCTCCAGCACCTCGGGGAAGGCCCCCAGCAGTTCCACCGTCACCATGAGCAGGTCGTCGAAGTCCATGGCCGAGCACTCCAGCAGGCGCTGTTGATACAGCCGGTACACCTCCGCCACCCGCTCGTGGTAAGGCCCCTCGCCCTGCCCGGCGAACGACTCGAAGTCGATCAGTTCGTTCTTGGCCTTGCCGATGGCCGCGTGGATGGCCCGCGGCGGGAAGCGTTTGGGATCGAGGTCCAGGGCGCGCACGCAGAACTCCACCAGGCGGCGCGAATCGACGTCGTCGTAGATGGAGAAGGCCGAGCGGTACCCGAGCAGCGGAGCGTCGCGGCGCAGGATGCGCACGCACGCACTGTGGAAGGTGGAGACCCACATGCCCCGGGAGACCGCCCCCACCAGGTGCGCCACCCGCTGTTTCATCTCGTCGGCGGCCTTGTTGGTGAAGGTGATGGCCAACATCCCGTAGGGGGAGACCCCCAGGTCGCGGATGAGGTGAGCCACCCGGAAGGTGAGCACCCGGGTCTTCCCCGAGCCGGCGCCGGCCACGACCAGCACCGGGCCTTCGGTGGCGGCGACCGCCTCGCGCTGCGAGGGGTTCAGGTCGGCAAAGAGCAGGGAGTCGTCCAAGGGCCACCGAGTATACGGGAGCCCCTCCCGGCAAATCACCCGGTTGTGATTCGACCCCGCTCTCCCCCTCCGGAGTGGAGCGCGACCAGGCGGTGGAGGGCCTCGGCCAGGGCCCCGCGGCGCAGATCGTTCTTGTCGAAGTAGTCGTCGGCCCCTGCCGATAGGGCCCGATCCCGGTCGTGCTCGGTGGCCAGGCCCGACATCATCACAATGGGGGCAGTGATCCCCAGGGCCCGGACCCTGCGCACCAGGGTCGCCCCGTCCATGGTGGGCAGCACGTAGTCGAGGAGGATGGCGTCGTAGCGCTGGCCGGTCAGGGCGCTCAGCGCCTCGGTGGGACTGCCCGCCAGGTCCACCTCGAAGCCGGCCAGGCCCAGAGCCCCGCCCACCACCTGTCGGGCACCACGCGAGTCGTCCACCACCAGCACCCGCGGGCGCGGACCGTCCGGGGCCACGGTCACCCGGGATCTTTCCGCCACCCGTCCCGGGTCCACCAGCACCACCACGTCGCCGCCGCCGAGCAGGGCGGCCCCGGTGACGTGGGGGGCACCGTCGAGAAGGGGCCCCAGCTCGCGGGCGGCCACCTGGCGATGCCCGATCACTTCGCTCACCAGAAAGCCCACCGGGCCGCCGGCGGTCGAGGTCACCACCAGTCGCCCTTCCGGCTCCTTCGCTTCCAGCCCCACCGCCTCGGCGAAGGACACTGCCGGCAGCGGGACATCCTGCCAGGAAGCCTCCACCAGCCCGCCTTCCGCCGCCCCGGGTGGAGCCGGCAAGATATCGAGGACCGCTATCTCGGGCAGGCCCCAGATCTGGCCGGCGGCCCGCACCAGCACCACCGACTGCAGGGAGCGGGAGGTGGGCACGGTGATGGTCACCCGGGTGCCCCGGCCCGGCTCCGACTCCAGCACCACGCTGCCTCGTAGGGACTTGGTGGCGGCGGCCACCTGGGACAGGCCGTTGCCATCGCCGGCCGTCTCCGACAGCGGCGCGGTGCTGAATCCTGCGCCGAACAACAGGCCATGCAGCAGGCTCCCATCATCCCGGCCGGGCGGCCCGCCGGGCAGCAGCCGTCGCCGAACGGCCTCCGCATGCACCGCGTCCCAGTCCACCCCCCGCCCGTCGTCTTCCACCACCAGCCGCAGACGGCTTTGGTCCACCGAGGCGTGCAGGGAGACGGTGGCGGTCGGGGGCTTGCCGGCTGCCACCCGCTCGGCGGGCGACTCCACCCCGTGCTCCACCGCGTTCACCAGCAGCTGGCGCAGCGGATCGGAGAGGGCGTCCAGAACCAGGCGGTCCACGGCGTGGTGATCACCCACCAGTTCGAAGCGGATCTCCTTACCCGCCTTGCGCCCCAGGTAGCGCACCAGCTGACGGTGGGTGCCCGTGATGTCGCTGAGCGGGCTGGCCGCCAGATCGAGGGCACGGTTCTGCAAATCCTCCAGCGCCTTGTCGGCATGAGCCATCGCGTCGGAGAGATGGCCCAGCCCGGCGGCCACGGCTTCCCCGTCGCCCGGGGAGGAGGTCAGTTCGTCGACCAGGGCAGACAGCGCCCCGGCATCGGCCCGCAGTCCGCAAATCTCGCTCATCAGCCGGAACAGCCCGGCGGCGCTCACCCGCACCTTCTCCCCGAAAGCCCAGGAGTCGATGGAGCCGAGCAAACCACCCAGGTCGGCCTGCTCTGCCGGCACGGGGGCCGGGGCGGTGGGCCCCGGCTCACCGATGTAGCCGCCGTGGTTGAGGGCGCGGTGCAGAGCCCGCACTGCCTCCGCCAGGGCCGGCGGGCCGATGTCGGGATCGGCGTCGATCGCATCCTCCAGTCCAACCGCCAGGCCCTCCAGAGCCTCGGCCAAGCTGCGGCTCACGGTCACGTCGCCGTCGCCGATGCTCCGCCAGGCCTCCTCGAGCAGCTTGCCCGCGTCGGCGATGGCGGTGTACCCCATCATCCGGGAGGTGCCCTTGATCGTGTGCCCCTCCCGGAAGAGGTCGTCGGCCAGGGCCGGGTCGACTTCGGAGTTGGTGAGGGCGCGGGCTCCCGCCGCCAGGCGCCGGGAGCGCTCGGCGATCTCGGCGCGGAACATCCCGCGCACTTCGGCGTCATCGGCAAAGCACATGGTCGGCCCCGGCTGGTAGAAACCGGCTGAGGGGGATATCGACGCCGCCGATGGAGGCCTTGATGTGCTTGTGGGGGGCATGGACGCCTGGGACTAGCGGGCCTTCTGCTCCCCCCTAAGGGGGAAGTCCCGAGCGAGCGCAGCCAGCGAGGGGAGGGGGGTGCTGGGACGGTCCTGAGCGTATCTCCTCTGAGTGAAGCACCCCCTCCGTCCCGGCCCTGGCGGGCCGGTCCACCTCCCCCTGAGGGGGAGGCACGGGTGGGTGAAGCCTGCTGCGAACGCACCGACCCCGCCGTCTTGTGCTCCCCCCTAAG
>CAZJRF010000129.1:0-4785 GCA_964548475.1 uncultured Acidimicrobiia bacterium | reverse complement strand
CCACAACGGCAGTCACGAGGTCTTTGTAGCCAAGGTGAAGGCGGATGGCACGGGCCTGGACTACTGCGGCTACATCGGCGGCGCTGGCGACGAATATAGCTATGGCATTGCGGTAGACTCAGCGGGCAGCGCCTACATCGGCGACATCTGTCTCGGCGACCTCAACGACCGCCAGCTGACTCTGTTGCGCCGGAAGAAGGTGGGCTTCGTGTTTCAGGCTTTCAACCTGATCCCCACCCTCGATGCCGCCGAGAACATAACCCTGCCCATCGACATCGCCGGTGATGACCTTGACCGGGCCTGGTTCGACACGGTGGTGGAGACGATGGGGTTGCGCGACCGCCTCCGGCACCGCCCCGCCGAGCTGTCGGGGGGCCAGGTGCAGCGGGTGGCCGCCGCCCGGGCGCTGGTCTCCCGTCCGGAGATCGTCTTCGCCGACGAGCCCTCGGGGAACCTGGACTCCCGGTCGGCCGACGAGCTGATGCTCTTTCTGCGCCGGGCGGTGGATGAGTTCGGGCAGACCATCGTCATGGTCACCCACGACCCGCGGGTGGCCGCTTTCAGCGACCGGGTGGTATTCCTGGCGGATGGGCGTTGCATCGATGAGCTGCAGGCTCCCACGGCCGAGAGCATCCTCGACCGGATGAAAGCGCTGGGAGCCTGAGATGCTGCGACTGGCGCTGAAGGGCGCCATGGGCCACAAGGGCCGCCTCTTCCTGACGGCCACGGCGATCGTGCTCGGGGTGGCCTTCATCGCTGGCTCCTACGTGTTCACCGACACCCTGAAGGACGCTTTCGACGTGCTCTTCGAGCAGGAGAGCAACGTGGACGTGGTGGTGCGGGCCGACGTGGAGTTCGGTCTCAGCGCCGGGCGGGTGCCGGAATCGTTGGTACCGAAGCTAGAGGCACTGCCCGGGGTGGCCCGAGCCTTGCCTTCGGTGCAGGGGTTCGCCCAGCCGCTCGACAAGGAGGGGAAGCCCATCGGCGGCATGGGCCCGCCCAACCTGGCCTTCTCGTGGAGCGAGGCCGAGGCGGAGCTGACCGAGGTGGTGCTACGCGAGGGCCGGGCCCCGGAAACCTCGCTGGAGGTGGCCATCGACGTCTTCACCGCCCGCCGGTACGGCTTCGCCATCGGCGATCCCATCGACCTGCTGCTCCCCTCGGGGACCTGGACTTTCACGGTGGTAGGCACCGCCGGTTACGGCGATGCCGACAACCTGCTCGGCGCCACCGTGGTGCTCTTCGACCTCGAGAGCGCTCAGCTGTTCCTGAACTTCGCCGATGAGTACAGCCAGATCGCCGTCTTCGCGGAGGAGGGCATTGACGCGGAGGATCTGCAGCAGGCGGTGACGGCGGTCCTTCCCGAGGGCGTGGAAGCCATCACGGCCGGCGAGCAGATCGCGGAGGGGCAGGAGGTGGTGGACACCGCCGTCGGCTTCTTCAACACCCTGCTGCTGGCCTTCGCCGGCATCGGCATCTTCGTGGGCGCGTTCCTAATCCAGAACACCTATCGCATCGTGGTGGCCCAGCGCACTCGAGAACTGGGCATGTTGCGAGCGGTGGGAGCCACCGGCCGCCAGATCACGTGGCTGGTCATCCTGGAGGCGCTCGTCGTGGGGTTGGCGGCCTCGGCGGTCGGGGTAGGGGTGGGGGTGGCACTGGCCGTGGGCTTACGCTCTCTGCTGGGGGTCATAGGCATCGACTTCCCCCAGGGCAGCCTGACGGTGCTGCCCCGCACGGTGATCGTGGCGATGGTGGTGGGCACGCTGGTGACCGTGCTCTCGGCCATCCTGCCGGCCCGCAAGGCTTCGCAGATCCCGCCGATCGCCGCCCTGCGGGAACTCGAGTCCACCTACTTCAAGTCGCTGCGGCTGCGGGCGGCGGTGGGGGCCGGGATTATGGCGGTGGGCGTCGTCCTGCTGTTGGTGGGCCTCTACGCGGAGATGGGGAACACCTTGCTGATCACCGGCATCGGGGCCGGGGTTACGTTCATCGGCGTATCGACGGTGGCCCCCCTGTTCGCCCGCCGGTTCGGCCTGGTAGTGGGCAGCCCCCTGCCTCGCGCTTTCGGGATCACGGGCCTGCTGGCGAGGGAGAACGCGGTGCGCAAGCCGCGGCGGACGGCGGCCACCGCCTCGGCGTTGATGATCGGGGTGGCGCTGGTCACGGTGGTGGCCACCATCGTGGCCTCGGCCAAGGAGACCATCGAGGGGACCGTTCGCGACGAGGTCATCGGTGAGTACCAGGTGCAGCCCGCCGTGGCCAGCAACCCATTCACCGGTGGGCTCAGCCCGGAGATCGCCTCTCGCCTGCGCGCCCTGCCGGAGGTGGCGGCCGCCTCGGTGTACCGGATCGGGGAGTGGCGGGACCCCGGGAGCGGACAGGATGGCGGCGCCGGCTTCGGCCCGCAGTCGGGCGTTGAGTACCTCGTCGGACTGGACCAGTCGGCCGACGAGGTGGTCCGCCTGAACGTGTCCTCGGGGGACTTCGCCGCCCTGGCGCAACCGGGCACGGTGATGCTGCACGAGGACTTTGCCGCCGAGGAGGGCCTGGCGGTGGGCGACGCGTTCCCCATCGAGTTCCCCGACGGGGCCGTCGAGGATCTGGAGGTCGTGGCCGTCTACGGGGCCAGCCTCTACCAGAGCGATGTGGTGATCTCTCTCGACGCCTTCATCACTCACTACGACTGGGACCGCGATCAGATGGTGATCATCCTGCTGGCGGAGGGGGTGAACCCCGAGGCGGTGCGCCCCACCCTCGAAGAGGTCGTCGCCCGTTACCCCAACGCCGAGTTGAACAACGCCGAGGAGTACGTGGACAAGGTGGCCGCCCAACTCGACCTGCTGCTGAACGTGCTCACCGGGATGCTGGCCATGGCCATCGTCATCGCCCTGCTCGGCATCGCCAACACCCTGGCCCTGTCGATTCTGGAGCGCAAGCGCGAGATCGGCCTCCTGCGGGCGGTGGGAATGACCCGCCGCCAGGTGCGGCGCATGTTCCGGTGGGAGGCGGTGCTCATCGCCGTTTTCGGGGCGAGCATCGGGTTGATAGTGGGGGTGGGCCTCGGGGTGGCGGTGGTGACGGCCATCGGGGAGGGCATCGCGGTGACCGTGCCCTGGGTGAACCTGGTGATCTACCTGGTCCTGGCCGCACTGGGCGGGGTGATGGCCTCGGTGGTCCCCGGCTGGCGGGGCTCCCGCCTGGACGTGCTCGACGCAATCGCCTACGAGTAGGAGGCGGCCGGTTCAGCCCGCCGGGTTGGGAACACCATCCTCCCACGAGGTGAGCAGAGCGCGCAGGGCGGCGGCGAACGCCAGGGGCTGGTCGAGCACCAGGTGGTGATGGGCCTCGGCGATGGGGATGACCGGCATGCGGCCGCCGGTCAGTTCGGACATGTAGGCGGCGGTGTCGGGGGTGAGGACTTCACTGTGCTCGCCGTAGATGAGGGCGAGGCGGCAGCGGGCCGCCGCCAACTGCTCTCTCATGTCCAGCCGAGACTCGCGGAAGGCTGCCGGGTCGAACTTCCAGGTCCATCCCCCGGCGTCGCTGCGCAGCGAGTGGAGAGCGATGTGGTCGAGGATGAAGGGAGGGACCATGGGCTGGTCGGGCACCAGGCGGAAGTGCTCCCGCGCCTCCTCCAGCGTGGGGTAGGTGCCCGGCGAGCCGAAGGCCCGGCTGCGGCGGGGACGAGGCCCGGCCGGGTCCGGCCGGTACACGGGAGCGTCCACCAGCACCACGCCGGCCAGGTCCGCGCAGTGGTCCAGGGCCGTCTGGATGGCGATCAGACCGCCCAGGCTGTGCCCGACGACCACCGGGGGGGCGGGGAAGGCGGCGCGGCGCACCATAGTCGCCGCCTCGGCGGCCCAGAGTTGCGGCGAGTAGGCGGGATGCCGCCCGCTGTCGCCGTGGCCGCTGAGGTCGAAAGCCACCACGCGCCACCGGTAGGTGAAGAGCGGGGCCAGGAAGGACCACCAGTGGGCGTGGGCGGCGCCGCCGTGGATGAGGATCAGGCCGGGGGCGTGGACGTCACCCCAGTCGAGGTAATGGATGGGGCATCCGTCGGCGTCCACCGTGCCCTCGCGGCGCTGGCACTCGAGAGCGGCGGTGAACCAGGAGGGGATCATGGCCGGGTTAGCCCCCGAGCTCCAGGCCCGGCCACACCCGGGCGAAGGCACTCTCCAACACCTCTCGCGGGTAGGGCCCGCCGATGGCGGCGGCAGCGCCGGCGGTGAGCCCGGCGTCGTGGCCCTCCACCGCAAGGCGGGCCACTTCGGCGAGGTCCTGGTGCTGGGCGGCGACGAAGGCCCGGTCCACCACCGCCCCGTGGCCCGGCACCACCGGTCCCGGTGCCATCTCGAGGAGGGCGGCCACCGCGTCGGGCCATTCCAGGGGGTAGGAGTCCCCGAAGTAAGGGGGAGCGCTTTCCTCGATGAGGTCTCCGGTGAACACCACCCCGGCGTCGGGCACGGACACCACGATGTCGTTGTCGGTGTGGCCCCTCCCCAGGTAGCGCAGCTCCACCGTGCGGCCGTCGAGGTTGAGATCCGCCGCCCGGGAGAAGGTGTGATCGGGCGGGGTGATCACCACCTGGTCGAAGAGGGGAGCCTGGGCGGGGAACCACTCCTTGGCCTCCCGAAGCATACGGTCGCCGTGCAGGCGCAAGGTCTGCGCGCAGAGTTCGTGGCCCCAGATGGGCACCGGCGGCATCGCGGCGTTGCCGAAGGTGTGATCCCAGTGGTGATGGGTGTTCACCACCCAGCGAACCGGGTGTGGGGTGATGCGCCG
>CAZJRF010000128.1:0-4873 GCA_964548475.1 uncultured Acidimicrobiia bacterium | reverse complement strand
GCCGTCGCCCAGGGCGACCGAGCTGGCGCCGGTGGCGGTCTCAATGGCCACGAACCTCACCCGGCCACCTCCTCCAGCGGCCGCTCCTGCCAGGAGCCGCGGCAGTGCAGGGTGATCGTGCGGGCACCCTGCTCATCGGCCTCCAGGCGCACCAGCAGGTGGTCGTCGGGGAAGCAGCGGGCCGCCGCCTCGCCCCACTCCACCACCAGCACCCCGTCGGCCGCCGCGTCGAGCAAGTCGAGATCCTCCACCTCGGCCGAGGAGCCCAACCGGTAGAGGTCAGCGTGGACCAGGCCGATGAGGCCCTCATGGCGCCGGGCCAGCACGAAAGAGGGGCTCACCACCTGCTCGGCCACTCCCAGGCCCTCGGCGATACCGGAGGCAAACACCGTCTTGCCGGCCCCCAGGTCGCCGGTGAGCAGCACCACGTCGCCGGCCCGGAGCAGACTGGCCAGCCGCCGCCCCACCGCCCGGGTGTCGGCCTCGCCGGGGCAGTGCAGGCTCAGGCTCATCCGAACAGCCCCAGTTGCTCGGCGACCGGGTCGGCCAGCTCCGTCTGCTCGCTGAGGGCCTGCTGCGCGAGGAGGAAGTCGGCCCTGATCTGCTCCAGCAGGTGGTTGCCGCTGCGCAGTACCGCCGCCGGGTGCAGGGTGGGCACCAGGTACCGGTTCCACCAGGGGTAGACCTGTCCGCGCAGGCGGCTGATGCCCGCGTCCCGCTTGAGCAGCAGGCGGGTGGCAAAGTTGCCCAGGGTCATCACCACCCTGGGGTCCACCAGGGCCAGTTGCCGCCGCAGGTAGTCCGAGCACGCATCTATCTCCGGCTGCAGCGGATCGCGGTTGCCGGGAGGGCGGCACTTGAGCACGTTGGCGATGTAAACCTCGGACCGGCGGCGGCCCACGTCGGCCAGCAGGCGGTCGAGCAGCTTCCCGGCCGGGCCCACGAAGGGCTCGCCCTGCTGGTCCTCATGGAAGCCCGGGGCCTCCCCCACCAGCATGAGATCGGCATCGGGATCGCCTGCACCGAAGACCACCCGGGTGCGGGTCTCGGCCAGAGGGCACAGGGTGCAGACGGCGGCCCGGGCGGCCAGCTCCGCCAGCTCCCGGGCCCGCTCCTCTCTCATGTGCCGTCCTCCAAAGCCGGGATCCCCGTCACCGGGCGGGCGGCCCTCAACGCCGCCTCGATGGACCGCCCCACCACCACAAACGCCGCCTCGGCGACCACATCGGGATCTCCGGGAAGGCGGCCGCAGGAGGCGGCGAAGACCGCATCGCCATCATATCGGGTGTGACCGGGCCGCAGGCAGGCGCCCAGGGCGTCGTGCCCCCGCACGCACAGCCGGCTCAGGGCTGCCCGATCCAGGGACGCGTCGGTGGCCACCACCGCCAGGGTGGTGCTCTCCAGAGGCCCGGGGTGCACCGGCGGGAAACCCTCCGGCACCGGCCCGCCGCCGGTGAGAGGCCGGCCCTCCAGGGTGAAAGCGTCGCCGAACGCGTTGACCACCACCAGCGCCCCCACCGTGGCCTCCCCGGCTCGCACCGCCGCCGAGCCCAGGCCGCCCTTGCGCCGCGCCGCCGGGCCCCGCCAGCCGGCCACTGTGGCACCGGTGCCCGCACCCACATTGCCCATGGCCACCGGAGCGGAGGACGCCGCCCGGTAAGCGGCGGCGCCTTCGGCGGGGCCGGGACGAGCCCGTGGGTCGCCCAGCCCCAGGTCGTACAGCGCCGCGGCACACACGATGGGCACCACCCCGCCGGGGGTGGGAAAGCCGCAGCCGTCGCTCTCCAACTCGGTCATCACCCCGTCTGCCGCCGCCAGGCCGAACGCGCTGCCCCCGCACAGGGCGATGGCCTGCACCGCCTCCACCTTCATGCCAGGGGTGAGCAGGGCAATCTCGCGCGTGCCCGGGGCGGCCCCCCGCACCTCGCCGGTGGTCACGTTGGGCTCGGGGAGGAGCACCACCGTCACCCCGGTGAGGCCCACCGGGTCGGTCCAGTGGCCGACGCGCACGCCGGGGACGGCGGTGATGGTCACGGCAGGTACCTCCTGGGCAGACGCGGCCCGAAGCCGCAGACCACTTCGTAGTTGAGCACCCCGAGGCGGGCGGCCCACTCGTCGGCGGTGATCTCCTCCCGCCCCTGGCGTCCGATGAGCACCACCTCGTCGCCGACTGCCACCGGATCATCGCCGACGTCCACCATCACCTGGTCCATGGTGATCGACCCGGCGAAGGGATGGCGCCGGCCGCCGATGAGCAACTCACCCCCGCCCTCGGCCAGGCGGCGGGGCACCCCGTCGGCGTAGCCCATGGGGATGGTGGCCACCGTCGCCTCCCGGGGCAGGGGCCGGCGGCGCCCGTAGGAGGGACGGGCACCGGCGGGGAGCCGCTGCAAGTAGGCCACCCGGGAGACGATGCTCATGGCCGGGCGCAGCCGGACCTCGGGGACGAGGCCGGGGGCGGGCCGCAGCCCGAAGATGCCGATGCCCGCCCGGACCAGATCGAGCCGGGCCGCCGGATGGGCCAGGCCGCCGGCGGTGTTGGCCGCGTGCACCACTTGCGGGCGGATCCCCTCGGCGGCCAGCGCGGCCACCACGATCTTCAGCCCTCGCAGCTGTTCGGCGGTGAACACCGGATCCTCCTCGGCCACCGCGAAGTGGGTCCAGATCCCCTCCAGGCGCAGGGAAGAGGCGGCCACCCGCCGGGCCAGGTCGGCGGCCTGAGCGGGAAGGGCCCCCACCCGGTGCATGCCGGTGTCCACCTTCACCTGCACCGGGAAGCCGGACGGCGCCACCCGTTCCAGCGTGTCGAGGAACGAGGGCCGGTACACCGTGGGGGTGAGACCCCAGCGCACCACCTCGCCGGCGTCCTCCGGGTCGGGCTCGGAGAGCAGGAGGATGGGCGCCTCGACGTCGGCCTCCCGCAGGCGGGCTCCCTCCGCCACCAGGGCCACCGCCAGACGGGTGGCCCCTCCCTCCAGGGCGGCCTCGGCGGCGGGGACGTCGCCGTGCCCGTAACCGTCGGCCTTGACCACGGCGCACACCGCCGCCGGAGAGAAGGCGGCAGTCAGGGCCGCCGCGTTGGACCGGATGGCGGCCAGATCCACCTCCATCCAGGTGGGCCTCACCCGGCGAACCTCCCCACCCGTCCGGCCAGATCCCAGGCGGTCACCGTGCCCGCCGCGGCCAGCCGGGCGGCAGCGTTCCCGTGGCGGAAGGCAGCCGAACGGGCGGCCACCTCCGGGTCGAGCCCCCGGGCGATGAGGGCGGCCAGCATGCCGGTGAGCACGTCGCCGGTGCCCAGCGTGGCCAGTTCCGGGCCGCCCGAAGTGACCACCCACCGCTCCCGGCCGGCGACCACGGTGGGATTGCCCTTGAGCAGCACCACCGCCCCGATGCGCGCGGCCAGGCCGGCTGCCTCCCGGTAGCCGGCCTCCGTACCGGTCAGCCGGTAGAACTCGCCGGCGTGAGGGGTGATCACGGTGGGATGACGCCGCGCGGCCAGCCCGGCCTCGCCCGCGGCGGCGATCGCGTCGGCGTCCAGTACCAGGGGACGGTCCCAGCCCGCCAGGAGAGCACCCACGAACGCCTGGCGGCCCGGCCCCAGGCCGGGACCCAGCGCCATCACATCGAAGCGCTCACCGGTCGCCAGCACCGTATCGGCCGAGGCGGCGGTGAAGGAGCGCCCCTTCCCGATGCCCACCGTGGTCAGCGAAGGGTCCACCGCGGCCAGCGTCGGCTGCAGGGCCCCCGGGCAGGCAAGGCGCACATACCCGGCCCCGAAGTGGAGGGCGGCCCGGCCGGCCAGGGCCACCGCCCCGGCGATCCCCGGCGAACCACCCACTACCAGCACCGCCCCCGCCGACCACTTGTGGGTGGTGCGGGCCCGGATGGGGACGGGCGCATCGGCTTCCTCACAGAGGCGCAGCTCCGGCTCGCCCCCCACCAGCCCGATGTCCACCACCTCCACCCGTCCGCAGCGCTCGGGTCCTTCCCCCAGCAAGTGGCCGACCTTGAGGGCGTGGAAGGTCACCGTGCGCCGGGCGCAGAAGGCGGGCCCGGTCACCGTGCCGTCGGCACCGTTGAGCCCGCTGGGCAGGTCTACCGCCAGCACGGGGGCGGGGTGGGTGATCCAGGCGGTCGCCGGCCCGCTCAACTCACCGCGGAACCCCGCGCCGAAAAGGCCGTCGATGACGAGATCGCAGGGCTCGGGGGCGCCGAGGGGGCGCACCGGCACCCCGGCGGCCGACGCCGCCGCGGCCGCCCGGCGGGCCGGGGAGCCCTCCCCCTTGGGATACCCGAGGGACCGCACCTCCACCGCCACGCCGCGACGACGCAGGTAGCGGGCGGCCACATAGGCATCGCCTCCGTTGTTGCCCGGACCCGCCAGAACCAGCACCCGGGTGCCGTAGCGGGCGCCCATGCCCACCGCGGCGAGGGCGACGCCCAGGCCGGCCCGTTCCATGAGCATCTCAGCAGGATCGGTGGCCGCGGCATCGAGGCGAGCGGACTCTTCGGGGGTGATGATGGGTTTCATGCCTTCTGCTCGGTGGCTATCTCAAGATGCTACCGATGGGAGGCGCTCCTACTTCGTTCCGCGGCCTGCAGAGCCGGCGCTGATCCCCTCCCCCGGCGGAAGCCGGGGCAGGGTCAGGGAGGGGGCAGGAGGGCGCGCACCAGGTAGTGCAGAGGTGACTTCTCCCTCTGCGGCTTTCGGCCGCGCGCCCTCCCCCGCGACAGCGGGGGAGGGCGGGGGGAGGGGGCATCCGCCTCCCCCACGGGGGAAACGATTGAGCCCTCTCCGCTCGCCGCCGAGGGCGGCTCGCGCCTCCCCCGCCCCCGCGGGGGAGGGAGGACCTGGCTCCGTTCAGTCCAG
>CAZJRF010000127.1:0-4969 GCA_964548475.1 uncultured Acidimicrobiia bacterium | reverse complement strand
AGCGGGGGCAGGATTTGAACCTGCGACCTTCGGGTTATGAGCCCGACGAGCTACCTGACTGCTCCACCCCGCGTCGTGTGCCAAGCATCTTACCCCCCAGGAGGGCGAGCACAACAGGGCTTCCCCAGGCCGCTCGGCGGGCTCGGCGACCTCGTCGGCCAGGTCGCCGACGCCGCCCTCATCCGTCGACCGCGTTCGGACAATCGGCCGCCTGATCCTGAAAGAGCTTGCGCTCCAGGCATCCATGCCTCATACTTCTGCTACCCCCCCAACCGCTTCGGTGGTTGGGTGCGAGGCCCGCTCCGGCGGGCCTCTGCATTGTCAGGCCCACTCCGGTGGCCGAGCGAACTCCCCCTCACCATCCACCAGGTACGGCGGGAACTGGCAGTCGCGCAGGGTGGCAGGCCGCAGCTGTCTGAAGAACGCCCCAGCCTCGGCCAGCGCCCGACTACGCCTCGCAGCAGGATGGGGATTGACCACACCAACCGGGATTCCGAACTCCGCCTGCACCAGCCGAACGGGCGCCAGGAGATCGGAGTCGTTGGAGACGATCAGCGCCAGATCACACTCCCAATGGAACGCATCCAGAAGCAGGTAGCTGGCCAGGTTCACATCGGAGCCCTTCTCCTCGATCCTCACCACGCGGACGAGCGCATTGCTATCGGCCAACGGCAGCGCGGCCACCCGCGAACGGAACACCCCCAGGTGGATCGACAGGCCCGGGATAGTCCTCAGGGCCCGCAGGTAGCAGTGCTGACGCTGGGAGCTCCCCGGGTCGCCGACCGTGGCCGAGACCTTGGCAGTGAAGTACCGGATGCGAACAAGATCGTGCCCCGGCAGCAACCGACGGCCGACACAGCTGAGATCGAGCCATTTCCAGGGCGTGCCCCGCAACGCCCCGTAGTAGAGGTTGAAGCCGTCGATGTACAGGTTGGCGCGCACGTCGATTCGCTCACCGCTTGGTCACGGTTCACGCCGCGCCTCCGCCCCTGCTCTGAAGGTATCGCCGGACGTAGACCCCTGGAAGACCCCTGCTCGTCGCATCTCCGAAGGCCATTGCACTCCATATGCAATCTACTTACTATGACTGACATGAGCAGCAGCACCGTGGGTTTCGCCCTGTCCGACGAGGATCGGCCGCGTCTCGAGCGACTGGCAGCCCGGTATGCGGGCGGTAACCGCTCGGCCTTCCTGCGGGTGGCCCTCGACCACATGGAGTCCATCGAGAGAGCCGAGGAACTGGCCGCCCTCCAGGCCTACGGCAACGAGCGCTCCGCCGCCGCGGGGCTGTCCCCGCAAGATGCGGTGGCGGTGGTGCGCCGGGTCCTGAAGCGCCGGTGAGCGTGAGCTCCCAGCCCGTCGTGGTCGACGTCAACGTCCTGGTGGCCGCGGTGGTCGGCGGCAATGACGCCTTCCGGTCCTGGCCCTCTCCCCCGCCCGTGCGGGGCAACCCGGCCGCCAACGTTATCGGCGTACTCAACGACGCTCGGGAGTTCGGCCTCTTCCTGAGCTCCCACATCCTGGTCAACACGGTCCGGGTCCTGACCGGAGCGCCCCCCGACGGGTTCGGGTGGTCTTCCGACCGCGCCGAGCGCTACACCGAAATCCTGGTGCGCATCATCGAAGCCTCGGGGGGAGCGGTACTTGAACCTGCCATCGCGGTGAGCGACTGCCCAGACCACGAAGACAACCGCATCCTCGAATGTGCCCTGGCCGCTAACGCCGTCCTGATCGTCACGGATGGCGACGACCTGCGGCAGCTGTCCCCCTGGCGGGGCATCCCGATCATCACCAGCCCGGACTTCGTGATGCGGGTCGATGCCGCCCGCCGGGCGAGACGCCGGCCGAGTTAGATCTTTGTCACCCGCGGCCGACTCCCAGTCGGGTCGCGACCGACCCACCGACCCCGAGTACGCCCCCTCCCCTCGAGCCCTGCGGGCTCTCGCGCCTCTCCCGCTGCCGCGGGGGAGGCGAGGGGGGTGCTGGGAAACGGCTCGGACGCGAGACTCAGGTCATAGGTCTCTCCCCCTCCGCTCGGGCCTCACGGCCCTCGCGCCTCCCCCGCCCCCGCGGGAGAGGCGATCAACCACCCCCTCCGTCCCGGCCCTGGCGGGCCGGTCCACCTCCCCCTTAGGGGGAGGCACGAGTGACCCGTCGTGTCGGAGACTTGGCGGCAGCTCGTGGCATGTGCTCCCCCCTCAGGGGGGAGTCCCGAGCGAGCGCAGCGAGTGAGGGGAGGGGGGTGCTGGGAGGGGGCTGAACGGTCGGTCTTGGAGCCTGCAGGCTGAGGGTCCGGCCGGGACGGCGCGGAGGTGGAGGGCCGAAAGGCACGCGACGGCGCGCTGCTTACGCGTCCCCGAGGCGGGGCCTGCTCTCGATCGCGAGGCGGTAGGCCTCCGCGAAGTAGGGGGCCATGGTGTCGGCGAACAGCCCGTGGCCTGCGGCCGAAGCGTGGAACTGATCGGCGGCGAACAGGTCGGTCGGGGCCCAGGTGTCGGCGGCCGCCGACCGGCCGGCATCGGTCTTGACGAGGCGCGTTCGGCCGGCCCCTACGCGAGCGCAGGCGCGGTCGAAGATGACCGAACGATGGGAGAGGTAGGGCCGCAGTACCGGCGGCAGCCGGGGGATGGCCCCCAGATCCCCCACACCCAGGAGCAGCACCGCCCCGGAGGCTTCCTCCAGCCGGTCCACAATGGTCTGCAGGGTTGCGGCGTAGCGCCGCACCGGCACCGCCCGGATGACGTCGTTGCCGCCCACATTCAGCACTGCGATGTCGGGATGCAGGGCTACGGCCTCAGTCAGTTGTCCGGCCAGCACGTCGTCGGCCCGGGAGCCGCCCACTGCCAGGGATATCAGCTCTATCCGGTGTCGATCCGCGTAGTCACGGACGATGCGGCGCAGCCAGGCATCGTCGAGGTTGTCGATGCCGGGGGCAGTGAGCGCCGAGTCCCCGATCGCCACGATGCGCAGGGGCGGGGAGGCCGGGTCGCCGAATGTGCCCGAAATGTCCTGGTTGGTGAACGAGGGCAGGTCGGGCCGGTGAATTGTCTGCCAGATCTGCCGCGCCACGAAGCCCGCCCCGACCAGGGAAGCCCCCGCAACCGCGGCCAGCATGCTCTTGAGGCCGCGCCTGGGTCATATGGTAGGGAAGTGCCGGTGTTGCCTCCCCCGGCCTGCGGCCGGGGGAGGTGCGAGGCTGCGCAGCAGCCGAGCGGAGAGGGCAAAGGGGCGCGACCCAGCCTGCTTTCGTGTGCTCCCCCCTGAAGGGGGGAGTTCCGGAGGCGCCGGTAGGTGCCGAAGGGGAGGGGGGTGCTGGGATGAGACCGGACGCGGGGGGCTGGCGTAGGTGATTTCCCCTTCCGCGGCCGGCTGCGCCGTGCGCGCCTCCCCCGCCCTCGCGGGGGAGGCGAGCAAACACCCTCTCCGTCCCGGCCCTGGCGGGCCGGTCCACCTCCCCCTTAGGGGGAGGAACAGGGCTCTCCGGCTCCTGGAAGAAGAGAGGAACACCCTCTCCCCAGCCCTCTCCCTCAGGGAGGGGGAAGAATGTCGCCACCTGCCCCTGAGGGGAAGGCACGGGATCACCCCGGCGGGTCCAGCCAGCGCTTCTCCACGTAGCCGCTGCGCAGGCGGCGGAACTCCTCGTCGAGCATGGCCCACAGCGTGTGGTCCAGCCAGGTGCCGGCCACCAGCACCTCCTTGCGCAGAACTCCCTCGTGCACGAACCCGAGCTTCTCGGCCACCCGGTCGCTCGCCCGATTGCCCACCGCCACCCGCAGCACCACCCGGTGCAGGGCCATCTCGTCGAAGGCCACCTGGAGCACCCGGGCGGCCGCCTCGGTGGCGATGCCCTGCCGGGCGGCGTCGCTGCGCACCCAGTAGCCGACTTCGCCGGTCTGTTCGCGGCGCGAAGTGGGCCACACCGAGATGTTGCCCAGGTGGGTGGCCCCGTCGGTGTGGGTGTGGATGGACAGGTCGTGGGCCCGCCCGTTCTGCCATGCGGCTGTGCTGTCACGGATGAAGCGCAGCGCATCCGATCGGCCATAGCGGGGGTGGGGCCAGGGCAGCCATCGGCTCAGCTCGGGCAGGGAGGCCCACACCGCCTGCACCAGGGCGTCGGCGTCCCGCCGGTGGAAGGGACGCAGCACCAGGCGCGGGGTGCTGCGGGCACCGGTGGGCAGCGGCCTCGGCATGGAGGCCAGCCTATCCACTCGCCGGGCTGTCCCATCGGGAGGCCGGGCCCGTCGGCCCTGCCGACCTCCTTACCATGGCCCCGTGAACCTCTGGGCCCCTCTGCAGGCGCTGCCCCCGGTGGCCCGCCCCGCCGGGATGCGGGCGGCGGTGCTGGTGCCGCTGTATGAGGACGGCCACGACCTGCGGCTCATCCTCACCCGCCGTCACCAGGGCATGCTCACCCACGCCGGCGACGTGGTGTTCCCCGGGGGGACGATCGAGGCGCGCGACGCCGGGCCGGAGGAGACGGCCTGCCGGGAGGCCTGGGAGGAGATCGGCCTTCCCCCCGACCATGTGGAGGTGATCGGCGGGCTGGAGCCGGTCACCACCCGCACCCTGGAGATGCTCATCGTGCCGGTGGTGGCCCGGGTGCACCGCCCGGCCCTGCTGGTGCCCTCGCCCGAAGAGGTGGAGGTGATCATCGAGCCGCGGCTGGCCGAGCTCCTCGACCAGTCCACCTGGCGGCAGGAGGTGTGGGGGGGGCAAGCCCTGTGGTTCCGTCCCTTCCCGGAGGGCATGCTCTGGGGGGCGACCGCCCGCATGGTCCGCTCGCTGCTGGCCTACTTCGAGGCTTAGCTAGTCGGTAGCGGTGAAGGCACACCGTTCCCCCTCCCGCCTCCGGCGGGAGGGGGCGGAGGGGGAGGGGAAAAGGGCGCGACGGGGCTGGTGCGCTGATTTGCCCCCTCTGCCGCCTGCGACGGTTCCCCCTCCCGCGGCCGCGGGAGGGGGCGGAGGGGGA
>CAZJRF010000126.1:0-4996 GCA_964548475.1 uncultured Acidimicrobiia bacterium | reverse complement strand
ACCTGGTCGTTCGACCGCGTGCCCTGCACTTCCGGTGAGCAGGAGATCGGCCAGGAGGGCGCCGAGTTCGTCCTGTCGGCGATTGACAACGGCCTGCAGCTCTAGGCGACCATCGACTCCTACGGCCACTCCGTGAGCCTCGAGGATATCGAGGACTTCAAGAACCCGTCGGTGTCGCTGGAGTCGGACTGGTCGATGGGGGAGTTCATCGAGGTCAGTGGAGAGCAGGTTCGCGCCACCGCGCTGTTCCTCGACTACAACACCGACAGCCTGGCGGGCGTCGAAGGCACCTTGGTCGCCGCTTGCCCGTAGATTCGCAACGGACCGGTTGCCGGCACGAAGAGGCTCCCGACCCACCGGGTCGGGAGCCTCGATCGTTGGGACGGACGGCCGGCGTCAGACCCGGTTGATGGTGCCTTCCCAGGTGCTCACCTTCTCGCCGCGCAGGTCGGCCTCATCGAACCAGTAGCTGGTGACCGCCTTGGTCTCGGTGTAGAAGGCCACCCCGTCGCGGCCCATCACGTGCAGGTCGCCGTAGAAGCTGTGCTTGTGGCCGCTGAAGGGGAACACCGAGATCGGCACGGGAATGCCGACGTTCACCCCCACCATGCCGGCGTGGATCCGCCGGGCGAACTCGCGGGCGTAGTGGCCGTTCTGGGTGAAGATGGCGCCGCCGTTGGCGAACTCGCTGGAGTTGATCAACTGGACGCCGTCTTCGAAGTCCTTGACACGCTTGACGTAGAGGACCGGGCCGAAGACCTCCTCCCAGCCGCAGGACATGTCGGGGGTGACGTGGTCGAAGATGGTCGGTCCCAGGAAGTAGCCGCCCTCACCGCCCGGCACCTTGACCCCGCGCCCGTCAAGCACCGGCTTGGCTCCCTCGGCGATCGACTTCTCGATCCAGTCGGTCACGAAGCGGAGGTGGTCGGCATCGACCAGCGGCCCCATCTCCGTGGTCTCCTCCCAGGCCGGGCCCAGCTTGCGCTTGGCCGCCAGCTCGGCGATGGTGGCCACCAGCTCGTCGGCGATGACCTCCTCCACGGCGATCACCGGCAGGGCCATGCAGCGCTGACCGGCGCAGCCGAAAGCGGAGTTGATGATCCGCTGAGCGGTGGCGACGATCGGCGCATCACGCAACACCAGGGCATGGTTCTTAGCCTCGGTGAGCGCCTGCACCCGCTTGCCGGCCGCGGCCGCCGTCTGGTACACGTGCCAGCCCACCTTCTTGGACCCCACGAAGCTGATGCCCCGCACGTCGGGGTGGGTGAGCAGCCCCTCCGCCTCGTGCCGGGAGCAGGTGACCACGTTGAGCACCCCCGGCGGCAGCCCCGCATCGGCCGCCAGCTTGGCGATACGCATCGAGGTTTGCGGCACCGGCGACGCCGCCTTCAACACGAAAGTGTTCCCGGTGGTCACCGCCAAAGGCATCATCCAGCCCATCGGGATCATCCCCGGGAAGTTCCACGGGGCGATCCCCACGAACACCCCCAGCGGCTCCCGGTAAGTCACCGTGTCGAAGCCCCGGGACACGTTCATCAGCGAATCACCCTGCATGGTCACCGGCAGGGCGCAGGCCAGCTCGACCACCTCGATCACCTTGATGATGTCGCCGCGGGCCTCGCCGTAGTGCTTGCCCATCTCGGTGGCCGTCACCACGGCCAGGTCGTGCAGGTTGGCCTCAAGAAGCTCCTTGAGACGGAACATCACTTGGGTGCGCCGGGGGAGCGGGGTGTCCCGCCAAGCAGGGAAGGCGGCCACCGCCGCCGCCACCGCCGCATCCACCTCGGCCTGCGTGCAGCGCGGTGCCTCCGCCATCACCTCGCCGGTGCTGCTGTTCGTGATCGGGTACCACTCATCCGTCTGCGACTCCCGCCACTCCCCCCCCACGAAGTACTTCAATCTCTCAGTCATCTGCTCTCCTGCTCCGTTCTGCCGTGGGCTCTTTCTTCTAGAGGTTGTGGTCCGGGGCGCCGGCCCAGGTGGTCTCTGTCAAGGCTTGGTCGAGACGATGGCCGCGGCGATGGCCCCGCCGACCTCGTCGGTGGTGTTGGTGCCCCCCAGATCGCGAGTGCGGACCTCGCCGGCGGCGAGCACGGAACCGACCGCCGCGCCGATCCCGTCGGCGGCCGCGTTCTCTCCAAGGTGGTCGAGCATCATGCGCACCGCTTCGATGGAAGCGATCGGGTTGACCCGCTTCTGCCCGGTGTACTTGGGGGCCGAGCCGTGGATCGGCTCGAACATCGACGGAAAGCGGCGCTCGGGGTCGATGTTCCCCCCGGCGGCGAAGCCCATCCCGCCCTGCAGCATCGATCCCAGGTCGGTGATGATGTCGCCGAACAGGTTGGAGGCCACCACTACGTCAAACCACTCGGGGTTCTTCACGAACCACATGGTGATGGCATCCACCATGGCCATGTCCCGCCGGATGTCGGGGTACTCCTCGGCCACCTGGGCGAAGATGGAGTCCCAGTACACCATCGAGTAGTTGAGGGCATTGGACTTGGTGCAGTTGGTGACCTGCCCCGGGTAGTCGGCCGCCTTGCGTTGGCGGGCCAACTCGAAGGCATGGCGGATCACCCGGGTGCACCCCTTGCGGGTGAACACCCCCGTCTGCAAAGCAAACCCGTCGGGAGCGTCGGCGTGGAACAGGCCGCCCTGACGCGAGTACTCGCCCTCGGTGTTCTCCCGCACCACCACGAAGTCCACCGACTCCGGCGTCGCCGTCTGGATGGGGGTAGGCACCCCCGGGTAGAGGCGGATGGGCCGCAGATTCACGTACTGGTCGAACCCCACCCGGATGGCCAGCAGCATCCCCAGCGAGATGTGATCGGGCATCTTGTTGGCGTCCCCGATACAGCCCAGGAAGATCGAATCGAACCGGCTCAAGGTGTCCAGGGCATCGGCCGGCATCATCTCCCCGTCGGCCAGATAGCGGTCGCAACTCCAGTCAAACCACTCCGTCTCCACCCCAAAACCGAACCGGGCGGCGGCCGCCCGCAGCACCCGCTCCGCCTCGGCCGTCACCTCCGGCCCCACCCCGTCCCCGGGCACCATCGCGATCCGATACGAGCTCATCGCCTTCACCTCTCGTTGCCTTTCGATCTCGCCTGGCCACCTTTCCCGAGATGGCCGTCCAACTCTGCTCCGGTCGGCTGCCTCAACTCGATGCCTGCACTGCCTCCACGACCCGCTCGACCGACGGGATGGCCAGATCTTCCAGGCCGGCCGCCGAGGGGAGCGGGATGTGAGGGGTGGTCACTCGCACGATGGGGCCGTCCAGGTCCCAGATGCACTCCTCGGCCGCGATGGAGGCGACTTCCGCCCCCCAGCCGCAGAGACGGGGGTTCTCTTCGACCGTGAAGAGGTGGCCGGTGCGGCTCACCGACTCCAGGATCGTCCTGGTGTCCAGCGGCACCAGGCTGCGCACGTCGATTACCTCGGCGGAGATGCCCCCGTCGGCCAGCCGGGCGGCGGCTTCAAGGGCCACGTGCACCATGGCGGCCAGGGCCACGATGGTGACGTCCGAGCCGGGTGAGCGCACCACCGCCCTGCCGAGCACGTCCACGATCTCCCCGTCGGGCACATCTTCCTTGAGGGCGTATAGCTTCTTGTGGTCGAAGAACACCACCGGGTTGTCGTCGCGTACCGCCGCCGCCATGAGGCCCACCACGTCTCGCGGGGTGGCGGGGGCCACCACCTTGAGGCCGGGGATGGCCATAGTCCAGCTCTCCAGGCTCTGGGAGTGCTGGCCCCCGAAGCGGGTGCCGCCCCCGTTGGCGGTGCGGATGACCAGCGGGAGAGTGACCTGGCCGCCGGTCATGTAGCGGGTCTTGGCGATCTGGTTGGCCACCCCGTCCCAGGTCACGGCGAGGAAGTCGCTGAACATCAGCTCGCCGATGGGGCGTAGGCCGTTCATGGCTGCTCCCATGATCGCCCCGATGATCGCCTGCTCCGAGATGGGGGTGTCGCGCACCCGTTCGGGCCCGAACTGCTCGAACAGGCCCACGGTGGTCTTGAACACGCCCCCGGCCACGCCGATGTCCTCGCCGATGAACACCACGCGGGGATCGCGTTCCATCTCCTGCGCGATGCCCCGGGCGATAGCCGTGCGATAAGTCAGTTCCGCCATTCTGAGCCCCCATTCGCCCACAGGTCGGTCAGCAGGGAGTCCGGGTCGGGTGGGGGAGCGGCCCGTACCTGCTCGGTGGCTTCGTCCACTTCCGCCAGGGCCAGCCGCTCGATCTCGTCGATGACCTCCCTGGGGAAGCCCAGTGACTCGAGCCGCCCCCGGTAGATGTCCAGGGGATCGCGCTGCATCCACTCGGCCACCTCTTCGTCCGGGCGGTACTTGCCCGGATCGGCCCGGGAGTGGCCCTTGTGGCGGTAGGTGAGCGCCTCCACCAGGGAGGGCCCCCGGCCCTCGCGAGCTCGCTTCACTGTGCGCCGGGCGACCTCGTAGACGGCATCGGCGTCGTTGCCGTCGACGATGATCCTCTCCAGGCCGTAGGCGCCGGCCCGGTCGGCGGCGGGGTGCTCCACGGCCGTCACCGCCGAGATAGGCGTGTACTCCATGTACAGGTTGTTCTCGCAGACGAACACCACCGGCAGCTTCCAAATAGCGGCCAGGTTCACCGCCTCGTGGAAGGTCCCGATGTTGGTGGTGCCGTCGCCGAAGAAGCAGGCGGTGACCTGACCGGTACCGCGATGGGCCGCCGCCCAGGCTGTGCCAACCGCCACCGGCAAGTGGGCACCGACGATGGCGTAGGAGCCCATAGCGCCCTTGGGGATGTCGGTGATGTGCATCGACCCGCCCTTGCCCCTGCAGCAGCCGATGCTGCGCTGGGCGCACTCGCCCAGGATGGCGGCCATCGACATGCCCCGCAGGAGCATGTGGTTGTGACCCCGGTAGGTGGCGAAGGACATGTCGTCGGGACGGAGGGCCACCGCAAACCCGGCGGCTACGGCTTCCTGGCCGAGGCCCAGATGGGTGGTGCCC
>CAZJRF010000125.1:0-5089 GCA_964548475.1 uncultured Acidimicrobiia bacterium | reverse complement strand
GGTAGCCGGTTACCTGCCCGAGGTGGAATTCCTCAACGGTTGCGACCTCCGTCTCGACCCGGGCGAGATCGTCGGCATCTTCGGGCCCAACGGCGCCGGCAAATCTACTCTGGTGAAGGCTCTGTTCGGGCTCCTTTCCATCCGTCGGGGCACCGTGCGTCTGCGGGGTGAGGACGTCGCCGGACTACCCGCTCACGAGATGGTCGGCCGCGGCGTGGCCTACGTCCCGCAGCGCCACAACGTCTTCCCTCGGCTCACGGTGCAGGAGAACCTGATGATGGGGGGCCGCCTCAAGACGGCCACTTTCCGTGTCCGCGTTGAGTCCGTGCTGGATCTGTTCCCTCATCTTCGGGACCGCCTCAACCAGCGGGCGGGTCTGCTGTCCGGTGGCGAGCGGCAGATGGTGGCGATGGCGCGTGCCTTGATGATGGAGCCGTCCGTCCTGCTCCTGGACGAGCCCTCTGCCGGCCTCTCCCCCGCCAACCAGGACGAGGTCTTCGCCCGTATCGACGAGGTCAACGGGGCGGGAGTCTCAGTGGTGATGGTGGAGCAGAACGCTCGCCGCTGCCTGGAGACCTGCCATCGCGGCTACGTACTCGACCAGGGCGCCAACGCCTACACCGGCACCGGCTCCAGTCTGCTTGAGGATCCCCGCGTCATCGACCTCTACCTGGGGACCCTAGCTCGTGAGGGATGATGGGCTGGAGGCCGGCCCTTGCAGGGCCGGCCTCCATGTGTCGGCTGGGGAGGTTCAACCGACGGGCACGGTTTCGTCGACGACGACGGCGCCCTGATCATCGAAGCGCCAGACGTCGTAGTAACCCGCCCCGGGCTCGCCTGCCGCCACGAAGTTCAGAGCGCCGGAGGCGCCGTCGTAGTCGATGTCCGCCCCCGCCTCGATCAGGGTCAGGCAGTCGCCATACCGATCGCACTTCTCGCCGTCCTTCGTGACGCCGACGACCTCGTCGATCCACACGGTGGGATCGTCGGTGCCGGCGACCTGTGCCGCCAGAGCGAAGATGATCGGGCAGTCGTAGGCGTAGCCGGCGAAGATGGTCATCGTGCCGGGTGGGGCAAAGGCGGCGAACGCCTCCCCGAACCAGGCAGCACCACCGGGCGGTGCCGCCGATGGCGCGGTCCCCTTCACTCCCTCCAGGATCCCGACGTTGGCCGGATCGACCTTCGAGGCCAGGCCGGGGTTGTCCGGCGTCTCCCCCGCCTGCAGACCGTCGGTCAGGTAGATCTGCACATCGGCGGGGCCCAAGCCCTGCTCGATCATCGCCTGCAGCACCAGGCTCCCGGTGTCGGGGAAAGCGATTAGAGCCACCGCCTCCGGAGCGGCGTCGACCAGTTGCTGCACGTCGGCGTCGAACACCGTCCCGTTCGGGTCGTAAGCCACGTTGGCCACCACCGTGGCCCCGCTTGCCTGCAGCTGCGCCACCAGCTCGTCGGCGAAGCCCTGCCCGTAGGCGTCATTGAGGGCGATGATCGCCACGTCGCTGTAGCCGTCGGCGGTGATCAGGTCGCCCAGGGCCTGAGCCTGCAGGGTATCCGGCGGGGCGGTGCGGATGTAGTAGCCGCCGTTGTCGTCGTAGGTGGTGAACACCAGGCCGGTGTTCGACGGGGAGCACTGCATCGTCTGCGACCCGGTGATCTTGTCGATCACGGAGAGGCTGATCCGCGAGCTAGCTGCCCCGATGATGGCGTCCACCCCGGCGGCCAGGTGCCCATCCACGGCGGTGTTGGCGATATCCTCGTTGGTTCCGCTATCGCCCTCGATCAGGACCAGGGGCTCGCCCAGCACCCCTCCGGCGGCATTGATGTCCTCGACGGCCATCCGGACTGCATTGATCATCGGCGGCCCGAGGATGGCCAGGTCGCCGGTGTCGGGCAGAACGGTGCCGACCTCCAGGATCCCGTCCGCTCGTCCGGGAACGGTGGTCGGCGCGGCGGAGGTGGTCGTGGCGGCCGTCGTGGTCACGGCGGCCGTCGTCGTCGTCTCGGCGGCGGTCGTGCTCGTGTCGATCGCCGTCGTGGTCGTGCCAGCGTCGTCGTCACCGCAGGCAGCGACCACCAATCCGAGGGCAACGATGATTGTCACCAAACGCAAAGTCAGCTTCTTTGCCATGGTCGTGTCTCCTTACGGAGGTGGGCCGGGAATCTCTCCGACCCACGATCAAAGGATGCTACAGACAGGAACCCAGGCGAAGAAATCCGGGGATTCTGCTCGGCCAGTTTTCTCCGGTCGCTCGGGCCAACGGCCGCGCACCGGTCGGCCCACCGGTTGGCAAGTGCTTTCCCACCGCGTCGCAGGCCCGGACCACCTCACCAGCCCAGCCACGCGCGGAGCGCATCGGCGCCAGGCGAGATCACCGGCGGCTCGGGCACGTCCTTTAGTGCCACCTGCGGGTCCTTGAGGCCGTGCCCGGTGAGAGTGCACACCACCGTCCCCTCGGGAAGGCGATCCCGGTAAGCGAGCAGGCCAGCCACCGACGCCGCGGAAGCCGGTTCGGCGAACACCCCCTCCTCCTCCGCGAGCAGGCGGTAGGCGGCCAGTATCTGCTCGTCGGTGACCGCTTCGATGATCCCCCCCGATGCCTTCCGGGCCGCCACGGCCCCGGCCCAAGAGGCCGGGTTGCCAATGCGGATGGCCGTCGCCACCGTCTCCGGGTCGGCCACCGGCGCCCCCCGTACGATAGGGGCCGCCCCGGCCGCCTGGAAGCCCCACATCCGCGGCGCCGCCTCCACCGCCCGGTATCCCTTCCAGTACGCGGTGATGTTGCCGGCGTTGCCCACCGGCAGGGCCTGCACGGCCGGGGCAGCGCCCAGAGCCTCCACGATCTCCCAGGCGGCGGTCTGCTGCCCGGCGATGCGATCGGGATTCACCGAATTCACCAGCACTGCCTCCCCGCCGGTAGTGAAGGCCCGCACCACCTCGAGGGCAACGTCGAAGGCTCCCTCGACGGTGACCACTCGGGCACCGTGGCGGATCGCCTGGGCCAGTTTCCCCAGGGCCACGTTGCCGGCGGGGAGAACCACCACGCAATCCAGACCGGCGCGGGCGGCGTAGGCCGCCGCCGACGCCGCCGTGTTGCCCGTAGAGGCACAAGCCACCGCCCTCGCTCCGGCCTCCAGAGCCTTCGAGACGGCCACCGTCATCCCCCGATCCTTGAAGGACCCGGTCGGGTTGGCGCCGTCGTACTTGAGAAACACCGGCCGCCCCAGTCGGTCAGCGAGGCGCGGGGCCGGAAGGAGAGGAGTACCACCCTCGTAGAGGGTGACCACCGGAGTGGCAGCGGTCACCGGCAGCCGGTGGCGGTAGGCCTCGATAAGGCCGGCGGGCGTACTCACTCGGAATCGCCCTCTACTCGGATGGCGGCGGCCACCTCCTCGACGACGTCAAGGCCGTCCAGAGCGGCCGCAGCCGCCCGCTGCTGCCGCTCCGGGGCTTCGTGGCTGATCAGGAGCAGCGTGGCTTCGTCACCGCGGCCTTCCTGCCAGACCGACTTGATGCTCACCGCCACCTCGGCGAAGGCGGCGGCGACGCGCGCCAGCACGCCCGGCTTGTCGGCCACCTCGAGACGCAGGTACCAGCGGGTAGGCACCTCGGCAGCATCGACCACCGACCCCGGTCGCAGCGAGATGTGAGGAGCCATCTGTGAACCCGAGCGCAGTCCCCGAGCGGCATCGATGACATCGCCGAGGACGGCAGTAGCCGTGGGCTCGCCGCCGGCGCCGGGCCCGGCAAAGAGCAGTTCCCCCACCGCCGGTCCTTGGACGAGGATGGCGTTGGTGGCGCCGCGGATGGCCGCCAGGGGGTGCTCGAGGGGCACCATGGCAGGGTGCACGCGGGCGCTCACCCCGCCGTCGGTGCGCTCGGCGATGGCGAGTAGTCGCACCGTGTAGCCGAGGTCGGAGGCAAAGGCCAAGTCGATCGGAGAGATACCGGTGATCCCCTCGCGGTAGACCCGGTCGGGCCCTACCCAGGTGGCGAAAGCCAAGCTGGCCAGGATCGAAGCCTTCGAGGCTGCATCCGCCCCGCTCACGTCGGCGGTCGGATCGGCTTCGGCGTATCCGAGGGATTGGGCCTCGGCGAGGGCGACGGCGAAGTCCACCCCCTCGTCAACCATGCGGGTGAGGATGAAGTTGGTGGTGCCGTTGACGATGCCCATCACCCGCTCGATGCGCTCGCCGGCCAGCGTTTCGGTCAGGGGCCGGATGATGGGAATGGCGCCCCCGACCGCCGCCTCGAACAACAGCGGCACACCGGACCGGGCTGCGGAATCGAACAGCTCCGGGCCGCGGGCGGCGATGAGCTCCTTGTTGGCCGTCACCACCGGCTTGCCCATCTCGAGGGCGCTCCGCACCAGGTCGAAGGCCGGATCGCAGCCACCCATGACCTCCACGACGAGTTCCACCGCCGGATCCTCCACCACTTCCATCGGTCGGGAGGTGAGCATCGACTCGGGGAGCGAGAAAGCCCGTTGCTTGCCCGGCGACCGTACGGCCACTCGGCACACCTCAAGCTCCAGACCCGCTTTGGCGGCGACGCCGGCACCCTCCTCAGTGAGCCGACGGATGAGCGTGCCCCCCACCGTGCCTGCGCCGAGAACTCCAATGCCGACGGCCATGTTCACCTCCCGGGAAGCCGCGATGGTATCAACCTCACTGCGGGCCGACGGCCGGCCCGGGCCAGTCGATATGCTCCCCACCATGTCCGCTGCGGCGTCCACCGTCCCGGGCCGGGGAGCAGCCTCGGCCCCGGCGTCCTCCGCCAACCTAGGTCCCGGCTTCGACGTAGTAGCCATCGCCCTGGCCCTGCGCTGCCGGGTGTCAGTGGCTCCGGCGGGGATCTGGTCCCTACAGTCGGCGCAGGCCGACCGGCACTCGATGGCTCTCGTGCGCCGGACCGCCGAGGCGGCAGTACCCGCATCGGGGCCATTCACGGTGATGGTGGGAAGCGACATCCCCGTCGGCCGGGGCCTGGGGGCGAGCGCCGCGCTGGTGGTCGGCCTGGTCGCCGCAGTACGCGCCGCCGCCGGGCTGCCGGAGGGCTTTTATGACCTCACCGTCATCAACCCCGAGGGCT
>CAZJRF010000124.1:0-5111 GCA_964548475.1 uncultured Acidimicrobiia bacterium | reverse complement strand
GCCGCAGCGCGTGGGGGAAAGTTGCCAGACGGGCTCTCACTACCCGGCGGATCCCGCGCTCACTGAGAGGACGCGTGCTCTTGCCCAGCCACAGGGCATTTCTCGATTCCGGCCCCACGAGCCCTTGCCGCCCGTGTCGCAGGTACTCGTCGACCGCCTTCTTGGCCTTCCCCCGCAGGGGGACGACCCGCTCCCGACCCCCCTTGCCGGCCACCCGCACCAGATCCGTGCGCTGCACCGCGCCCACGGTGAGGGAGGCGGCTTCGGAGACGCGCAGGCCCATCCCGTAGAGCACCTCGAGCAAGGCGCGATCGCGCAGGTCCACTGGCTCGTTGCCGTCCATCGCGTCGAGCCCCCGGGCCAGGACCGCGGCGGGGAAGGCCCGGGGAAGGTATCGCGGCCGCTTGGGCGTGGCCACCCCGGCGGCAGGGTTGGCCGCCACCAGTCCGTGCCGGGCGGCGTCGGCGTAGAAGGCCCGCACCGCCGAGACCTTGCGAGCCACCGAACGCGGCTCGAGATGCCGGGCGGCCAGGTTGGCCAGGTACCGGCGCACCACCCTCCGGTCCACCCCGGAGATCGACCGCAGGCCCAGGCGATCGCAGAAGTCGAAGAACTGGCTCAGGTCCCGCCGGTAGGCGGCCACCGTGTGAGGCGAGAGCCCCCGCTCACCCGCCAGGCGCGCCAGGTAGGCGGACACCGGGGCGCCCGCCCAGTCCGGGCAGGGAGGGATGCGGACCGCGGTCACGGCCCCATCGTGGCCGGGGGACTCCCCCCGGTCAACGACCCGGCAGCACCAGGCCTCCCCGCCGGCACACTAGCCCGGCCACCTCGAGCCGGGAGACCACCGCCAGTGCCTCCCGGGCGGACATGCCAGCGGCTGTCGCCGCGTCCTCCAGCGGCGCCCCCGAAGCCGGCAAGGCGGCGAGGAGCGCCCGGGCGGGCTCCTCGATCTCGAGGGTGGACACGGGCGGGGGGACTTTCGGCGGCGGGCCCAGGAGCAGGGAGAGCGAGGCCACCAGGTCCTCCGGGTCCAGCACCGGGGTAGCCCCATCGCGGATCAGAAGGTTGCAGCCTCGCGAGGTCTCCCGCTCCACGTCGCCGGGGACCGCGAAGACATGGCGGCCCTGTTCCAGGGCGGCGCCGGCGGTGATCAGCGCCCCACCGGTCTCCGCCGCCTCCACCACTACCACCGCCGCCGCCAGGCCGGCGATGATCCGGTTACGCGGGGGGAACCTCCAGGGCTCGGGCCGGGTGCCCGGCGGGTACTCGGTGACGGCTGCTCCGCTCCGGCCCAACAGGTCCCCGAGCAGGGCCCGATGCTCGGGCGGGTACACGACGTCGGGGCCGCAACCCATCACCGCCACCCCCACCCCTCCGGCATCGACCACCCCCCGGTGCGCCTCGGCGTCGGCTCCCCGGGCCAGACCGCTCACCACCGGCCAGCCGGCACCGGCGCAAGCCCGGCCGTAGGCGCGGGCCAGGCCCAGGCCGTAGCGGGTGCAGCGGCGGGTCCCCACGATGGCTACCCCGGGGCGGGCGGGAAGCGATCCCCGGGCCAGCAGGACATCGGGAGCCCCGGGCAGATCGCCCAGATGACCCGGGTAGCCGGCCCCGTGCCGGAACAGACAGGCCACCTTGAGCCGGGCCAGGCGATCACGGCAGGCGTCGACCGGCAGGGCGGCAGCCCGGCGCGCCTCGGGCGGCACCTTCACCTGGCCCGCGGCGATGGCCGCTAGCACCGCCGACGCCGAGCCCATGTCTGCCACCAGGCGGGCGGTCCGATCGGGGTGAAGCCCGCAGAAGGCGAGGCGCAGGCGGTCGTCCTCGCTCAACCCACCGCTCGCAAGCTCAGCGCCTCGGCCACATGCCGCTCCCCCACCGAATCGGCGCCCTCGAGATCGGCCACCGTGCGCGCCACCCGGCGTACGCGATCCCAGCCCCGGCCGGTCAGAGCCAGCCGCTCGGCCGCCGCCCGCAGCAGTGCGACCGCAGCCGGCTCGCAGGGCAGAGAGTCGAGATCTCCCCGGGCCAGCGACCTGTTTGCCGCCGGGCGTCCGGCGGCCCGGGCCCGCGCTGCCGCCACCCGCCGCCGCACAGCCGTGCTGGGTTCTCCGCCCGGACCGGCCAGCTCGTCCGGCTCCAGGCGGGGGACGGCCACCTGCATGTCGAAGCGATCAAGGAAAGGGCCGGAGAAACGCCGCCGGTAGCGCTCCACCCCGGCCGGGGAACAGGTGCAGGCCACCAGGCGGTCGCCGGCGTACCCACACGGACAGGGGTTGGTGGCCGCCACCATCTGCACATCGCAAGGGAAACGCACCGAGACCCCCTTGCGCGCCACGTGCACCCACCCCTCCTCGACCGGCTGGCGCAGGGCATCAAGCAGGTAGGGCGGGAACTCCCCGAGCTCGTCCAGGAACAGCACCCCCCGATGGGCCAGGGTGAGCTCGCCGGGCACGGGGACCCCGCTGCCGCCCCCCACGATGGCGGCCGGGGTGGCCGTGTGGTGCGGGCTGCGGAAGGGCGGATCACCCTGATGTGACCGAGGGCGCCCGGCCGCCGCCCAAGCGCGGGCCACCTCGAGCGCTTCATCGGCAGAGAGCGGCGGCAAGATGCCCGGGAGGCAGCGGGCCAGCATGGTCTTGCCCGCTCCCGGCGGGCCGATGAGCAGCAAGTGATGCCCCCCGGCGGCGGCCACCTCGAGAGCCCGCCGGGCCACCGCCTGCCCGCGCACCCAGCCCAGGTCGACGGCCGGGCCGTCGGCAGGCGGGGCCACCACCGGCGGCGGGACCGGCTCCACCTCACCCAGAGCGACCGAGACGGCTTCGGCCAGGGTGCGCACCATCCGCACCTCGGCCCCACGCACCAGCGACGCCTCAGCGGCCGACCCCGGAGGCAGCAGGCAGGGGCGGCCGGCCTCGGCGGCCACCAACCCGGCCCCGAGGCCGCCCCGGGCCGGGCGCACTCCCCCGTCGAGGGCCAGTTCCCCCAGCGCCACCACGCCGGTGACCCCCGGGGGAACCGCCCCCGATGCCGCCAGCACCCCCAGGGCGATGGGCAGGTCGTAGGCCGACCCGGCCTTGGGTATGTCCGCCGGCGCCAGGTTGACCGTCAGGCGCCGCGAAGGAAAGCGGTACCCGGAGGAGAGCACCGCCGCCCGCACCCGCTCCTTGGCTTCGCGGACGGCAGTGTCGGGCAGCCCCACCAGGTGAAAGATCCCCTGGCCACCCCCCACATGCACTTCCACCCGCACCGGGCAGGGATCGATGCCGACCAGGGCAACGGAAGTGACCGCAGCGAACACATCGCCAAGGTAAGGGGCGGGTGTGACGGCGGGAAGCAGGCTGTCGGCGGCGGAGAGAGAGAGAGCGGCCCGCCGGCGGCCGTAACCCGGTGTTCAGCGGCCCCGGAAACGCGGCGGGCGCTTCTCGAGGAAGGCGGTCACCCCCTCGATCACATCCTCGGAAGCCGAGCAGAGCGCCTGGGCCTGGCTCTCGTACTCCAGCGCCTCGTCGAAGGACATCTCGAAAGACCGGTCCAGCCCTGCCTTGGTGAACTGCTGTGCCCGGGGGGCCGCCGCCGCCAACTCGGAGGCGACCTCCGCCGCCCGGCGCCGCAGATCGCTGGGCTCCACCACCTCCGCCACCAGCCCGTAGCGCAGCGCCTCCTCACCGACGACCATGCGGCCGGTCAACGCCAGCTCCTTGGCCCGGGCCAGACCGATCCGGCGGGGCAGCAGCCAGGTCCCGCCGAAGTCCACCGTCAGCCCCCGGCGCACGAAGATCGCCGAGAAGCGCGCCCGGGTGGTGGCTATCGCCACGTCGCAGCCGAGGGCCAGGTTCATGCCCGCCCCGGCGGCCACTCCGTCGACGGCGGCGACGGTGGGCTTGGTCGACTCATGCAGGGCGCGGGCCGCCGCCGCCACCCGGCGCATGGAGGCGTAGACGCCTCCCGGGCCCGAGCCCACGTCGAAGCCCGTCCCCAGGTCGGCTCCCGAGCAGAAGTCCTCTCCGGCCCCGATGATCACCAGCGCCCGCTGGTCGGAGGCCTCGAAGTCGAGAAATTGATCTCCCAACGCGCCCCACTGGTCGCCGGGTATGGCGTTGCGCCGGGCCACGTTGTCGATCGTCAGCCAGCGGACGGGGCCGTCGTCATTGATGGAGAACATACGGGCAATCTAGCCACCGTTCCTACCATGCAACCCATGGCCGCCGACCCCACTCCGGCCCCCCCGGCCGGCACCACCGGTGCTGCCCCGATCCCGGCCGCCCCGTCGCCGGACACCGACGGGGCGGAGGCGGTCGGCCTCGTCCAGCCCTACCAGGCCCGCAAGCGCTACGTATGCCCGGGCTGCCAGGGCATCATCGCGAAAGGGGAGGGCCATCTAGTGGTGGTGCCGGAGCACAACCCCGACCTGCGCCGTCACTGGCATCGCGCCTGTTGGTACCGGGAGCGGCGGCGGCGCAACGGCCGCACGGGCTGAGCCGCCCGCCCGGGGCTCAGCACACCCCGGGCACCCAGCGCACCTCGACCCCGTTGCGGCGCACACGCACCGTGACCAGGTCGAAGCGCCCCGGCTGCGGCCGCAGGCTCCGGCCCGCCCGGCGGAACCGCTCGGCCTTGGCAGTGGTGAAGGCCTCGGCAGGGTCACCGCCGGCGAGGGTCTTCACCTCCACCGCCACCAGCAGGCTCCCCCAGGCCACCAACAGGTCGATCTCATCGGCACCAACTCGTACATTGCGAGCGAGCAGGCGGGCGCCGCGGCGTCGGAGAAAGTCGGCGGCCAGGCTCTCGCCGAAGCCCCCTAGCCGGACCCGGTGGAGGGCGGCCGCAGTTCCGGATGCTCGACCTCCTCGATGTTCACGTCGCGGAAGGTGAGCACCCGCACCCGCTTGAGGAAACGGGCCGGACGGTACATATCCCATACCCAGGCATCTTCCATGTCGATCTCGAAGAAGACCGCGCCACCGGCGTCCCGGATGCGCTGATCGACGCTATTGGCCAGGTAGAAGCGGCGCTCCGTCTCCACCACGTAGCGGAACATGGGAAGGACGTCGCGGTACTCCTGGTAGATCTGCAGCTCTACGTCGGTCTCGTAGCGCTCGAGATCCTCT
>CAZJRF010000123.1:0-5140 GCA_964548475.1 uncultured Acidimicrobiia bacterium | reverse complement strand
GGCTCAGGCCCGCAACTCGAACTCGCTCCTCTGGTGGATGCGCAACATGCTCGCCCTGCGGCGGCGGCATCGAGTCTTCGGCCGGGGAAGCATCGAGTTCCTCCACCCGGATAATGAGCGAGTGCTCGCCTACCTGCGCCGGGAGGCCGACGAGACGGTGCTGGTGGTGGCCAACCTCTCCCGCTACTCCCAGTACGTGGAGCTCGACCTGTCCGAGTTCGACGGCCTCCGGCCTCTGGAGCTCTTCGGGCAGACGGAGTTCCCCGCCGTCGGTGAGCTGCCCTATCTCCTCACCCTCGGTGCCCATGGGTATCTGTGGTTCCTCCTGGCCCCCGGCCGGGCCGCGGCCGCGATCCCGGGGGCCGTTCCCGGCGCGCAACTCACCCTGCCGGGCGCCAGCGAGACGGCCTTCCACGATCCGGTGCGGCACGATCTGGAAGAGGCCCTGGCCCGCTACCTGCCTACCCGGCCCTGGTTCGGGCAACCGGGCCGGAGCCTGCGCGAGGTGATCCTGCAGGACGTGATTCCCCTGGGCCGCCGGCTGCCCGACACCTACCTCACCCTCCTTGAAGCCGACTACCACCAGGGAGAATCCGACTGGTACCTGGTTCCGCTGGCCATCGCTTTCGGGGCCGAGGCCGACGAGTTGCGCCAGCGGCGGCCGGAGCTCGTCGTGGCCGAGGTCGCCGAGGAGGACCTGCGTGGGATCGCCTTCGATGCGGCCGGATGGACCCCGTTCGTCACCGCCCTGGTGGAGATGATCCGGCGCGGCCGGGCCCAGAGCGGCGAGGAGGGAACCCTCGCCTTCCACGCCGCCACCGGCATGCCCCCGCCGGCTACGCCGCGCGACCCCGAAGTCGAAGTGTTCGAAAACCCCGAAGGGCACACCACCATCGCGGTCGCCGGCCGCTACGTTCTCAAGCTCTACCGGCGTCTCGGACTGGGGGTGAACCCGGATCTCGAAGTGCGGCTGTTCCTGACCGAGCGAACCCCGCTGTCGAATCTCCCCCAGGTCTACGGCTGGACGCAGTACGGGCGGGCGGACTCCGAGCCGGCGGTCCTCGCCATCCTCCAGGAGTACGTGCACCACACCGGCACCGCCGGGGATCAGGCCCGCCGTTCACTCGATCGTGTTCTCGAGGCCGCTGCCGGGGGTGAGGGGGAGGAAGAAATCGAGGTGCCCGAGCCGGGGCCGCTGGGCCTCATCCACCTGAACCCGCCCCCGGTGCTGGCCGATCTGGCCGGATCCGGCCTGAGTGCCCTCGAGCGGCTGGGCGGCCGGGTCGCAGGCCTGCACCAGGCGCTGGCCTCCGACGACCGGGATCCCGACTTCCGGCCGGACCGCTTTACCGAGTTGCATCAGCGCTCTCTCTACCAGGCACTGCGCTCCTCTCTACGCCAGAGCCTGCGCCGGGCTCGCAACGCCCTGCCCGGCCTGCCGAAGGAAGCTCACTCGGCGGTGGAGGACGTGCTGGCCGTCGAAGGTGCCATCCTCGAGCGGATCCGCCACATACCGGGCCAGAGCATCGACGCCGCTCGCTTCCGCATCCACGGCGATCTGGGGCTCGGCGACGTGCTGGCAGACGGCGACCAGTTCATCTTCTACGAGTTCGCCGGCGACACCACCAGCCCCATCGGCGACCGGCGCCTGCGGCGGTCGCCCCTGTGGGACGCGGCCGACGTGCTGGGTTCCATCCACGGCATCGCCCTATCGGCCCTTTCCGAGCATGTCGGCCGGCCGGGGGCAGCGCCGCCGGCCGTACTCGAAACCTGGGCGCTGGCCTGGAACCGCTGGGCGGCAGCCGCCTTTCTGCGCGGCTACCTGCGCACCATGGAGGGCCGGCGCCTGCTGCCCACCGACCCCCGACAGGTACACCTGCTGCTGGGAGTATTCCTGCTGGAGAAGAGCGCGCGTCGGCTGGCCCGGCAGGCCGCCGCCCATCGCGCGGATGCCTGGATTCCTGCGCGGGTGGTGCTCGACACGCTCAACTGGCCGCCGCCGGCCGACTGACCCGCCGGCATCAGTCCTCCCCGTCGTCCTCGCCCGGCGAGCCCTGGTGCGGGGGCCCTCAGGCGCTCTGCCCGCCCAATGCCTCAGCGGCGCCCGTCGCCGCGTGCTCGCGCCGGCTCTGCCAGGCGGCACCGCCAAAGGCCCCCAGGCCCACCAGCAAGGCCGCCAGGTAGAGAAGAGCGGCCACCAGGGACAGCGCCCACATCCCGCCCCTCCACAGCAGCGCGCCCGACACAAACCCGCCCAGCACGCCGCCCCGGCCACCCAGCAGGCGCTGCCCGGCGGCGGCGACCGCCGGCACCGGCCCCAGGAAGATGCCCACCACCCAGAAGAGCAGGATGAGCACCGCCACCGGCAAGCCCACCAGGGTCAGGAAGAGAGGAATCGCCGCCAGCGGCGGCAAGACGAGCATCCCCAGCCCGACCAGGGCCGAACGCCACGGCCGGCGGCGGGCCAGGTCCACCGCCCGCGGGGTGGTGCCACGGAAGACCCAGAAGAGGGCCAACCCACCCACCAGGAATCCCAGCACCGACAACCATCCGAACAGCCGGGTGACCGCCCGGGCCCAGGTCGGGGCGATCACCTCGGCTTGCACCAGGCTTCCTCCCACCGCGGCGGCCTCGGAGATCCGCACCTGGTCGCTAGCCCGAAAGGTGACGTCCCCGGCCACCCGGGCGGCGTCGCCCAGCACCATGTCATCCACCCGGGCGGCCACGTCGCGGCCCACTGCACCGTCCACGACCAGGCGCCAGGTCTGGGCGCGCAGGTCGCGGGCCACCGCACCGGTCAGGTCGGCGGACCCTCCGATGATTATCACATCGCGGCCTACCTCGCCGCCCACCCGGACCTCCCCGGCCACGGCCCCCAGATCGGCACCCACCCGGCCGTCTGCCTCGATGCGGAGAGCGGTGAGCAGCACCGACTCCCCCACCTCGCCCCGAAGGCGCGCCGGGCCCCAGACCAGGCCGACCACGTCGCCCTCCACCGTGCCGGTCACGATCACCTCACCGCTGAGGACCAAGAGGTCGCCCTGCACCGTCCCCTCGACGATGGTGCGCCCGCCCACCGCGTAGAGGTCCTCGGACACCACATCGTTCTCGGTGACGATCACCTGGTTGGCGGTGCGAATGCTGCCCAGCAGCGGCCCGGCGGGCAGGGCGACACCGCCGAGGAGCAAGATGACCGAGAGCGCCCGCCTAAAGAGGAAGGGCATCTCGCAGCACCTCGAGCAGCGGCCACGGGGCGAAGCCGAAGACGAGGGTCACCGCCGCCGCCACGGCCAGGGTCAACCGGGCCCCCCAGCCCACCGCCGGGCCGGGACCGGCCGGGGCCGCCTCGCCGCTGGCCGACATGTACATGACCACGATCACCCGCAGGTAGAAGTAGAGGCCGGCCACGGTGGCCAGCACCGCCACCAGCACCAGCCACAAGTAACCGGCGTCGATGGCCACCCGGAACACGGCCACCTTGCCCGCGAAACCGGCGGTGAGCGGGATGCCAGCCATGGCCAGGAGCAACAGGGTCATGGCCGCCGCCAGCCACGGCGAGCGCCGCCCCAGCCCGGCATAGTGCGCCAGGGGGGACCTCCCCCGGGAGTCGCCGGAGACCACCGCCGCCACGGTGAAGGCCCCGATCACCTGCACCGCGTAGGTGGCGACGTAGAACCACATATCGCCGATGCCACCCCGCCCGGCCACCAGGGCGGTGAGGATGAACCCGGCGTGGGCCACCGACGAGTAGGCCAGCAGGCGCTTCACGTCGTCCTGGACGATGGCCAGCACAGTGCCGATCACCACCGACACCGCCGCCAGCACGGCCACCGCCGGCACCCAATCGCCCGCCCGCCCGCCCAGGGCGGCGGTGAGCACGCGGGCCAGGGCGGCGAACCCGGCCACCTTGGCCGAGGCGGCCAGGAAGCCGGTGATCCCTCCCGGCGCCCCCTGATACACGTCGGGGGCCCACACGTGGAAGGGGGCGGCCGTCACCTTGAAGGCCATCCCGGCCAGCAGCAGGGCCAGCCCGGCCGCCAGCACCCCCGGCCGGAAGATGACGTTGTTGGCCAGGTAATCGGCGATGCCGCCCGGCCCGTAGATGGTCGTGCTGCCGGTGGCGGCGAAGACCAACGCCACCCCGTAGAGGAACACGGCCGAGGCGAACGCCCCCAGCAGGAAGTACTTGAGCGCGGCCTCGTCGGCATCGGCTCTCTCCCGGGTGAAGCCGGTCAGCACGTAGAGGCTGATGGAGAACACCTCGAGGCCGATGAAGAGCACGATCAGGTCCGCCGCCGCCGCCATCAGGTGCGCCCCGGCGGCGGCCAGCATCACCAGGGCCACGAACTCGGCCCCGCGCCGCTGCTGGGAGACCGCCAGGCGCCAGGCCGACATCAGGCCCAGGCCGGCGAGAGGGAACACCAGCAGCCCGGCCATGGCCGCGAACCCGTCCACCGCGATCATCCCGTTGAAGAACATCCCCGCCTCCACCCCCCGGTGGGTCGCCCACTGCCAGCCGGAGAGCCCGGTGGCGGCGGCGAGGCCGGCTGCGGCGATAACACCCCACACCGCCGGCCGTGGCTTCCAGACGACCTCGACCATGAGCAGCAGCACCACCGCGGCGGCAGCCGCCACCTCGGGGGCTATGGACAGGAAGGTGAGCGTCTCGTTCACGGCCGGACCTCGAAGACGGCCACCTCGGCCTGCTCGCCGAACTGCGGCACCTCGTAGTCGGTGACTTGCTCGATCCGCTCCAGGATGCCCTGCACCGCCGGCTCCACCCGGTCAAGAGCCGGCTTGGGGTAGATGCCCAGGAACAGCACCAGGGCGACTATGGGCAGGAGGATCGCCACCTCGCGGAACCCCAGGTCGGGGAGGTGCCGGTTCTCCTCCAGCGTGACCGGCCCGGTGAAGATCCGCTGGTAGGCCCACAGCAGGTAGACCGCCGCCAGCACCACCCCTGGGGCGGCGGCGATGGCGAAGCCGGGCAGCGACAGGTAGGAACCGAGCAGCACCAGGAACTCCCCCACGAAGCCGTTCAGGCCGGGCAGGCCGATGGAGGCCAGCGCGATGAACAGGAACGCCCCGGCAAACACCGGCATCACCGCGCCCAGACCGCCGAAGTCGGCGATCTGCCGCG
>CAZJRF010000122.1:2182-5159 GCA_964548475.1 uncultured Acidimicrobiia bacterium | reverse complement strand
ACTCGCTGCGCTCGCTCGGGACTCCCCCCTGAGGGGGGAGCAGGTGCTACCCCCTCCCCTCGGTCGCTGCGCTCCCTCGGGACTCCCCTCTTAGGGGGGAGCACGGAAGCGAGGTGGACCACACGCTGTCAGTTCGTCTGTGCCTCCCCCTAAGGGGGAGGTGGACCGGCCCGCAGGGCCGGGACGGAGGGGGTGCTTGTGCCCGGCCTGACGGGTTCGGGGGCAATGAAGCACCCCCCTCCCCTCGCCCACTGCGTTCGCTCGGGACGCCCCCCTTAGGGGGGAGAACGGAGGGGCGCTCCCCTCGCTCGCCATGTTCGCTCGGGACTCCCCCCTCAGGGGGGAGCACAGATAGGGCAGGCACGCCACTCATGCGTTCCCTCATCTCTGCCGCAGCACTTCGCTAATCATGGATATCACCGTGCTCACCGCTCCGGTGTTGTAGCCCTCGGGGATCACCATATCCGCATAACGCTTCGACGGTTCCACGAACTGCAGGTGCATCGGTCGCACGGTGGCCAGGTACTGGTCGTGCACCGAGTCGAAGGAGCGGCCCCGCTCCTTCAGATCTCGCTCCAGGCGCCGCAGGATACGCAGGTCCGGGTCGGTGTCCACGTAGATCTTCAGGTCCATCAGTTCGCGCAGCTCGGGCTCGTGAAGGACCAGGATCCCCTCCACGATCACCACCGGCCTGGGCTCCACCCGCACCGTCTCGGGGCGGCGGTTGTAGACCGTGAAGTCGTAGACGGGCTTGTCCACCGGCCGGTCGGCCCGCAGCTCGCGCAGGTGGCGGACCAGCAGGGTGGTCTCGAAGGAGGCGGGATGGTCGTAGTTCACCTTGACCCGCTCTTCCAGCGGCAGGTCGGTCTGATCGTGGTAGTAGGCGTCGTGCTGGATAAGGGTGACGTGCTCGGGGCCGATCGCCTCCACAATGGACAGGGCGATGGTGGTCTTGCCCGACCCCGATCCCCCGCCCACGCCGATGATCAGGGGCCGAGCGGCGGGCCATGACGGCCGTGACGCGAAGGGGTTGCCATCGCTCATCGAGGGCAACCTAGTCGCTAGAGGAGGGCGGCTACCGCCTGGCCGATGTCGCCGGGGTAGGTGACCACAGTGGCGCCGCCGGCTTGCAGGGCTTCCTGTTTGGCGGCGGCGGTTCCGGAGGAGCCGCTGACGATGGCCCCGGCGTGGCCCATCCGCCGGCCCGGGGGAGCGGTGAAACCGGCGATGTAGGCCACCACCGGCTTGCTCATGTGCTCCCGGATGAAGGCGGCGGCCTGCTCTTCGGCCTCTCCGCCGATCTCCCCGATCAGCACCACCGCCCGGGTCTCCGGGTCGGTTTCGAAGAGGGCGAGGGCGTCCACGAAGCTGGTGCCCGGCACCGGGTCCCCCCCGATGCCCAGGCAGGTGGACTGTCCGATCCCCCGGATGGTCAGCTCGTGGATGGCCTGGTAGGTGAGGGTGCCGGAACGGGAGACCACCCCCACCGGCCCGGGTCGGCAGACCTCATGGGGCATGATCCCCACACTGGCGGTCCCCGGGGAGATCACCCCCGGGCAGTTGGGGCCGATCAGAGGCGGGCCGCCCGTCTGGCGCAGATAGGAGACCACCCGGGCCTCGTCCTGGGCGGGGATCCCCTCGGTGATGCACACCACCAGCCGCATGCCGGGGGCGGCGGCCGCCTCCCCGATCGCGTCGGCGGCGAAAGGGGCGGGCACGAAGCCGCAGGCGGTGTTCGCCCCGGTCGCCTCCACCGCCTCCGACACCGTGTCGAAGACCGGGATCCCATCCAGATCCGCGCCGCCCTTGCCCGGGGTTACCCCGGCCACCACCCGGGTGCCGTAGGCCCGCATGCGGCCGGCGTGGAAGGACCCTTCCCGGCCGGTGAGGTTCTGCACCAGCAGGCGGGTGGTCTCATCCACATAGATCGCCATCAGCCACCCCCCGCCAGTTCCACCGCCCGCTCGGCGGCCTCCAGCATGGTGCCCGCCGGCACCACCCGCCCCGACGCGGCCGCCAGGATCTCCCGCCCCTCCGCCGCGTTGGTCCCATCCAGCCGCACCACGATCGGCCAGGGCAACTCCCGGGCCTCCAGCACCTCCATGATCCCCTGCGCCACCAGATCACACCGGGTGATCCCCCCGAAGATGTTCACCAGCCCCACCCGCACCGCCGGGTCCCGGGCGAGCAGGTCCAACGCATCGGCGATGGTCTCCGCTCCCGCCCCGCCTCCCACATCCAGGAAGTTGGCGCCCCTCCCCCCCACCAGCGCCACCACATCCAGGGTGGACATCACCATCCCCGCCCCGTTCCCCACCACCCCCACCGACCCGTCCAGCTTGATGAAACCCAAGCCCCGCTCCCGGGCCAGGCGCTCCAGCGGCTCCTCGCCGAAATCCTCCCGGAACCTCTCGAACTCCGGATGACGGAAGAAGGCGTTGGTGTCCAGAGTGACCTTGGCGTCCAGCGCCAGGATCTCCCCGCCCCCCGTGAGCACGAGCGGGTTCACCTCCACCAGGTCACAGTCCAACTCCACGAACGCCCCGTACAGCAGCCGCAGCACCCCCGCCGCCCGC
The DNA here is from genome assembly GCA_964548475.1 of uncultured Acidimicrobiia bacterium. GTDB lineage: Bacteria > Actinomycetota > Acidimicrobiia > Spongiisociales > UBA11373 > VGBK01. The sequence goes on along the minus strand of CAZJRF010000122.1, from coordinate 2,583 downwards.
CGGACCGCTCCCCGCTCCAGGCCCGCCCGGTAGGCCAGATCCGCCGCCTGCCAGCCGGCCAAACCCACCACCGGATCCACCAGCCGGCGCACCACCGCCCCCGCATCTTCCGCCACCACCGCCTCGATGTCCACACCCCCCCGGGCACTCACCATCCCCAGATGCCGGCCCGACCCCCGGTCCAGGCTGAACGACGCATACCACTCCCCCGCCACCTCCACCGCCCGCTCCACCCACACCAAACCCACCCGATGGCCCCGGATCTCCAACCCCAGAATCGCCGCCGCCGCCTCCTCCGCCTCGGCCGGCGACCCCCCCACCCCGGTGCCCCCCCCCCGGCGCCCCCCCCCCCCGGGGGCCCCCGGCCCGGCCCCCCCCCCGCCCCCCCCCCGCCCCCCCCC
>CAZJRF010000122.1:0-2172 GCA_964548475.1 uncultured Acidimicrobiia bacterium | reverse complement strand
GCACCTGCGCCTTCACCACCACCCGGCCGCCCAGCTCCCCCGCCACCCGGCCCGCCTCCCCCGCCGTGCGCGCAACCCGCCCCACCGGCACCGGCACCCCGGCGCGCGCCAGCAGCAACTTGCCCTGAAACTCAAGAAGGTCCACTTGCCTACTCCGGGATGTGCTCTTCCACCCAGCGCACGATGTCGGGGAGCGCCGTGCCCGGGGTGAAGATCTCGGCCAGGCCCTTCTCCTTGAGGGCGGCGATGTCCTCCTCAGGGATGATGCCGCCGCCGAAGACCACTATGTCCTCTGCGTCGCTGTCCCGCAGGACCTCCACCACCCGGGGAAAGAGGGTCATGTGCGACCCGGACAGGAGCGACAGGCCGATGCCGCCGACGTCTTCCTGCAGGGCCGTGTCCACGATTTGCTCGGGGCTCTGGAACAGGCCCGAGTAGATCACCTCACAGCCGGCGTCGCGCAGGGCCCGGGCGATGACCTTGGCCCCGCGATCGTGCCCGTCGAGGCCCGGCTTGGCGATCAGGATGCGACGCGCCATGACGGCTTGGAGGTTAGCCGGGGGCGATGCACCCGGGCCGGGCAGACTCGCCTGAGGCCCGCTCCCACCCCCGGTCACCCGGGTGGCGCCGGCTCCCTCGGCGTCGCCATCCCACAGGACTGCATCGCCTCCCCGGCGATATCCCAGAAGACACGCCGCCGGGTCTCATCCCACTGCGACCAGGGATCCGTCGAGGCCTCGGAGGCACCCTCTCCCCGCTCGTCGGGACCGAAGCTGGAGTTGAGACGGTTGCCGGCAAAGAAGCGGGCGGGGCCGGGGTCGTGCCCCAGGGCGAGGAACACCAGTATCCGGCGGAAACCCCCGTCCGGATCCGCCTGCAGGTCCTCGTTGCGCACTGTCATGCACCGTCCGGGATGGGACGCCTCGAACTCCCTGGCCGCGCCGACGAAGCGCACCCAGGTCCGACAGGCCCACTTGAAGTCCCGCGACCAGCGGGGCCCACGGTCCCCGAAGTGGACCATGGAGTGGACAACGCTCCGGCCGTCGCGCAAGATGTGAACGAAGCTTGCTCCCGGGAACATGTCGGCCAGCCACGGGAGCATCAGGGTGTGATGCGGGGTCTTGTCGACCCACCGCTTCCCCTCCACCGCTTGGGTGAACAAGGCATTCAGGCCCAACCCCACGTGGGCGAGGAACTGCTGCCGGTCTATCCCCTGCCGGCGTAGCCAACTTGCATCGCCCGCATGCTGGTCACGTTGGTAGTTCCTATCAAGCCGGCCGGACGTGAACAGGTCCACCAGGATCTGCGACTCGCCGAAGGCAGCCAGGTCGGGGTGCTGATCGAGGGCCCAGGCCAGCGCCGTCGTGCCGGACCGGGGCGACCCGATAATCATGACTGGGTTATCACAGATCTCTACTTGCATGGAGGGCCTGGGAATCGAGCAGGGCCCTTCATTCTATTGAGGGCACCCCGGCGCCGCCCGGCTGGGCTCGCCGCGTCTCGTGCCCGGACGCGGCGACCCGGTCACCCCCCAAGATGCGGTCACCCTCGCGTCCCGATGATCTCCGGGCTAGTGTCGCGAGGGCGCTAACGCGGAGGGTTCTCGTGTCTCGGAAGCTCGTTGGCCTGATCATCGCGGCCGTCGGCGCCGTGGTGGTGTTCATCGCGGTGGCGGCCGACGTGATCGGCATCTCCGGCGGGAGTGCGGCCGAGATGTTCGGCAACCGCCAGATCATCGGCACCGTCCTCGGCGCGGTCGGCGTCATCGGCGGGCTGCTGCTGGCCTTCTGGCCGGCCCGCGCGGCCAAACCGCGTCCCAAGAAGACCGAGCGTCCCGTCAACCCGGTCAAGCACCGCAAGCGCTGAGCCACTTCCTACTCCCCCCTAAGAGGACGCGCGGATAGGGAGGTGGGCTTGACGGTGTTCACGTGTTCTTCAGACTCAGGCGATGGCTTTGAGCTGCCCAAACGCGCAACCCGGCATCGGGTCACCCGCAGCCATCAGGCCTGGTCAGCGCCCTATCCGCTGAATCTCTAAGGGGGGAGTGCCGAGGGAGCACAGCGAGCGAGGCGAGGGGGTAGCACGTGCTCCCCCGTAAGGGGGGAGTCCCGGAGGCGCCGTCAGGCGCCGGAGGGGAGGGGGGTGCGTTTCTCGCGCCGAACCTGTCGGGTT
>CAZJRF010000121.1:0-5188 GCA_964548475.1 uncultured Acidimicrobiia bacterium | reverse complement strand
GGGCGGCCCGGCCATAGGTTGGAGCCATCAACGGGGCTCTCCCTGAAGGAGACGCGGGAAGGAAGGTGGGCGTGACCGACACTGCGACCCTGATCGGCATCGTCATCGGCGTCAGCCTGTTAGGGCTGGCCGTAGCCGCCCTGCTGGCCCGCTGGGTATTGCGCCACGACCAGGGCAGCGAGGCGATGCAGCGAATCTCCCGAGCCATTCGTCAGGGAGCCGAGGCGTTCCTGCGACGCCAGAACCGCACGATCGCTCTGCTGGCCATCTTGCTGGCCGCGCTGATCTTTCTGGGCTACGGGGTGCTGAGGAATCATCGCTCCTTCGACCCGGTGAGCTCAGCCCCCGAACTGGCGATGTGGGTGACCATCTCCTTCCTGTTCGGGGCCGCCTGCTCGGTGTTCGCTGGCTACGTGGGCATGTGGATCTCCATCCGCAGCAACGCCCGCACGGCCAACGCGGCCGTCTCCAGCTTGAACCGGGCACTGCGCATCGCCCTGCGGGGCGGTGCCGTCTCCGGCCTGCTGGTGGTGGCCATGAGCCTGCTCGGGGTTTCCGCTCTCTACGCGGTGGTCGACGCCTTCAGCAGCGTCAACGAGCCGGGCAAGATTCCCCTGCTCATCGTGGGCTACGGCTTCGGAGCCTCCTTCGTGGCCCTCTTCGCCCAGCTGGGCGGCGGGATCTACACCAAGGCGGCCGACGTCGGGGCCGACCTGGTGGGCAAGGTGGAGGCGGGCATCCCCGAGGACGACCCCCGCAACCCGGCGGTCATCGCCGACCTGGTAGGTGACAACGTCGGCGACTGCGCCGGCCGCGGCGCCGACCTGTTCGAGTCCACCGCCGCCGAGAACATCGGCGCCATGATCCTGGGGGCCTCGCTGGCTCTGGCCGCCGACCGGGCCGGGGTCGGCTTCTCGGCGGGCGTCGTGGGCGTGATGATGTTCCCGCTGGTGGCTCGTGCCTTCGGGATCATCGCCTCCATCATCGGCATTCTCTTCGTCCACATGGACAGGGAAGAGAAGATGGACCCGATGACGGCTCTCAACCGGGGCTACTACGTGGCGGTCGTGCTGGCCATGGCCGCTTTCGGGGGCGCCACCTACTGGCTGCTGCACACCGACGCGGCCCCCAACGCCTGGTGGCACTTCTTCCTGTGCGGGCTCATCGGGGTGGCCACTTCGGTGGCCTTCGTGTACATCACCCAGTACTACACCGAGCACAAGTACCGCCCGGTGAAGTCGATAGCCGAGGCCTCCGAGACCGGGCCGGCCACCAACATCATCGCCGGGGTCAGCGTGGGCATGGAGACCACCGCCATCCCGGTTTTGGTGATGGCCGCGGCCCTGCTGGGTTCCTTCTTCCTGGGAGAATCCGCCTTCCCCGACTCCTCGGGAGTGAACGGCGGCATGTTCGGTACGGCGGTGGCCACCATGGGCATGCTGGCCACGGCGGCCTTCATCCTGGCCATGGACACCTTCGGTCCGATCACCGACAACGCCGGCGGCATCATCGAGATGTCGCAGCAACCCGAAGAGGTCCGCCGCAAGACCGACCGCCTCGACGCGGTGGGCAACACCACCAAGGCACTGACCAAGGGGTACGCCATCGGCTCGGCCGGGCTGGCGGCGTTCCTGCTCTTCCAGGCCTACCTCGACGAGGTCATCCAATACTCGGGGGGACCCGAGGGGTCTGCGCTCCCCATCGACCTCTCCAAGCCGGTGGTGTTCGTCGGTGGCCTGATCGGGGCGATGCTGGTGTTCCTGTTCTCCGCCTGGGCCATCCGGGCGGTGGGCAAGGCGGCCCAGTCGATCATCGCCGAGGTGCGCCGCCAGTACGCCGACCTGCCGCGAGAGAACGAGATCATCCAGTTCCCGGACGACTTCGAGCCGGAGTACGGGGCCTGCGTGGACATCGTCACCAAGTCCGCGCTGCGGCGCATGGTGGCCCCCGGCCTGCTGCCGGTGCTCGCGCCCATAGCCGTCGGGCTCCTGTTCAAGTGGCTCTTCGTGACGGGCGACGAGCCGCTGATCTCGGCCGAGGCGGTAGGCGCGCTGCTGATGGTGGGCACCATCGGCGGCATCCTGGTCGCCCTGTTCTTCAACAACGGCGGGGGCGCCTGGGACAACGCCAAGAAGTACATCGAGGCGGGTGCCCATGGCGGCAAGTACCTGACGGCGGCCGACGGCTCGACCATCAAGAACCCCACCCACGGGGCGTCAGTCGTCGGGGACACGGTCGGTGACCCCTTCAAGGACACCGCCGGCCCGTCGCTGCACGTACTGGTGAAGCTGCTGTCGACCATCACCCTGGTGATGGCGCCGCTCTTCCTGTAGCGACCGACCCGACCAAGAAGCCCCTCCGGGCCGGCCGGAGGGGCTTCTCTATGGGCGTCGGGACCTCCTCAGGACCGGCGGCCGCTCAGAGCGGCAAGCACACCGAGGAACCCGAAGATGGCCGCCGCGGTGAGCATGAAGAGCCCGTACTCGGGACGAACCACGTCGGCCCCGGGACCGCGGGCGTATAACGAGACCAGGTTCGCCACCCCCACGACCGCGATGATCAAAGCGAGGGTAACCAGCAACGCCTGGCCCAGCACCGGCAGCGAAGAGGCTCCTCCCCGCAGAGATGCCAGCATGGCCAGCCCGATCAACACCAGCAACCCGCCGGCAATCACGACCACCAGGCCGCTGAAGAAGGGACTGAACTCGTCGGCGAAGAAGTTCTGCTCGTAGAGGCCGTTGTAGCCGGCGTTGGAGAGCGTTTCGTAGACGTCCCAGCCGGTGGCGCTGGTGGAGCCTCCACCCAACCAGGGCAGGAAGGCCGACACGATCATGAGAACACCACCGAGGAGGGCAAGGAATCCACCCAGGCCCCGTCGCGACAGAAGCGAGCTTGCCGTCATGAGGACCTCCGCAGAAGAGACTGCAGAGGCGAGTCTACGGAACGATCTCCCAGGATTGCGGCAACCAGGCGGCGGGGCCCGCGGGGGCCTCAGCACCCCTTCCGGCGCCTGCGGGCGAGTATCAACCTCTCGGCTCGGGGGCGCCGACACTCAGGGTTTGGCTCGTCCGACCCCCGCCCACACGCCGACCAGCCCCGCCAGGGCTCCGGCCGCGACTGCAAAGAGCCCCCATGCGGGCCGGACCACGAACTGGTCGGCGGTGGCATACAGCGACACCAGGTTGGTACACCCGACGCAGAAGACCAGCAGGGCCGCCATCCCCAGGAGGAGGGTCGAGCCGAGCGACAGCCGGAAGGCGCCGAGGACGGAGAACACAGTCGCCAGTCCGATGAGTGCCATCACGAGCCCGGCGATCAGCACCGAAATGCCGGAAAACCCGGGGCTGGAGCCGGCGGGAGCGAACGCGGTCTGGGTGAACCACCTGTCGGCCCCCGCGGCCAGTTGGTAGGTATCCCAGCCGGTCACGGTGGTGGTCGATGCCGGGTAGTAGATCCACGGGGCGAACACCGTCAGGGTCATGAACAACCCGCCCGCCAGAGCGGTGAGCCCGCCCAGGCCACGACGGGAGTTGAGTGATGACCGCTTCGTCATGCCGGCCTCCACCGAGCGACGCTTCGACCCCGGCGCGCAGTCTACGCAGGGTCCGGGCACGATCCGGGCCGGGATGCCGGGCGGAGAGGCCGCGACATCTGCGCCGCCCGGCTACCCGAGAACAGACCCCGCTCCAAACGGGAGGGGCTTCTCTCCGTCCAGACGCTGCCCAACTCAGGCCGAGCGGCCCCGGCCGATTCCCACCCAGACGCCGAGCAGGCCCGCCGTCGCCCCCGCCGTGAGCAGGAACAGTCCGTAGGCGGCTGTCACCAGGCCGGGGTCGCCGGTGGAGAACAGCGACACCAGGTTGGTGATGCCCACCACAAAGATGAGGAGGGCCAGGAACCCGAGGGCGATGACCCCGGCTACCGGCAGCCGGAAGGCGCCTCCCCGGAGCGAGGCCAGCATGGTCAGCCCGACGAGGAACAGCAGGCCCCCGGCGATCAGAATCGAGATGCCCGTGAACCACGGACTGAAGCCGTAGGAGAAGGTCTCCTCGACGAACCACTGCTTGGTTCCCGAGGCCTGCTCGTAGGTGTCCCAACCCGTCACAGAACCCCCGGCGCCTACCCGACTGTTGACCCAGGGCAGGAACACCGAGGCGATCATCAGCGCCCCGGCCGCCAGGGCGGTGAACCCCCCGAGGCCCCGGCGGCCCGACAGGGGTGTGCTAGTGGTCATCCCGGCCTCCCTCGATCTAGCACGGCGCCGTCCGGCCGCAGTCTATGAGGAGCCGGCCACCCGGGCCGGCGGCGGCCCGGCACACGCGCCAACAGTTCCCCGAGCCTCCACCCCGGGAGCCGCGGTGATCGACTCAGTTGTGGGTCGTCCCGGCCGCGCTCAGGACTTGTCGCCGCCGATCCCAATCCAGACACCGAGCAGGCCGACCACCGCCCCGGCCGTCAGGATGAACAGCCCGTACTCGGGCTTGAAGATGTCCGCATCGCCGGTGGCATATAGAGACGGCAGGTTCACCACGCCGATGAGGGCTATCCCCAACGCCAGCAGACCCAGCAGGAACTGGACGATCCCCGCCAGGTGAAAGGCCCCGCCCCGGAGCGAGGCCAGCATGACCAGTCCGATCAAGACCAGCAGGATGCCGGCGATGAGAACCGCCAGGCCGGTGAAGAAGGGGCTGAACCCGCTCTCGGCGAAGAACGGCGACTCGTAGTAGTTGCCCACCCCGGAGACGTTCATGGCGTCATCGACGACCGCGTCCCAGCCGCTGTAGGACGGCTCACCAGACTTGAACCAGGGCAAGAACACCGAAACGACCATGGCCGCGCCGCCGATCAGGGCGGCGAACCCGCCCAGGCCCCGGCGCGGGGAGAGGGATTTCCTGTCGGTCATACGGACCTCCATGAAGTGACACGTCGCTCCTTCGGCCGCAGTCTATGTCTCACCTGGGCGCCCGGCCGGGGAACCCAGCCCATCTAGGCTCGACCGGAGCCGCCGGAGACGGCCCGCTCCCGCCCGGCCCCGAGGCCGGAGCGGTTGGGCCAGGAAGGATCAACCATGAAGAGTCATCGCCGGGAACTCTGGTTTGAGGTCCCCGTTCGCCGGGGATTCGTCAACATCACCCCGCAGGTGGAGGAGGCAGTCGGGGAGAGCGGAATCCAGGAGGGCCTGGTGCTG
>CAZJRF010000120.1:0-5263 GCA_964548475.1 uncultured Acidimicrobiia bacterium | reverse complement strand
GAGGTCAAGAAGCCGGAGACCATCAACTACCGCACGCTCAAGCCGGAGAAGGACGGCCTGTTTGACGAACGCATCTTCGGGCCGTCGCGCGACTGGGAGTGCTACTGCGGCAAGTACAAGCGCGTGCGCTTCCGCGGTGTCGTGTGCGAGCGGTGCGGGGTGGAGGTAACCCGTTCCAAGGTGCGCCGGGAGCGTATGGGGCACATCGAGCTGGCCGCGCCGGTCACCCATATCTGTACATAAAGGGATTCCCCAGCCGGCACGGCTACCTGCTCGACATGTCCCCCAAGGACCTGGAGAAGGTCATTTACTTCGCCGCCTACCTGATCACCCACGTGGATGAGGACAAGCGGCACAAGGCCCTGCCCGAACTGGAACAGGCGCGCGACACCGAGATCGGCCTGGTGGGTCGGGAATTCGACGAGTGGCAGTCGGCCCGCCTGGAGCGTCTCGAGGCCGAGTTGGCCCAAATGGAGCAGGCCGGGGCTAAGGCCCAGGAGCTCTCGGCCGCCCGCCGCGAGGCCGAGCGGGAGATCCGCGACCGGCGCGAGCGAGCCGAGTACGAGGAGCAACTGGTCATCGAGGCCTTCGACGAGTTCCGCAACCTCAAGGTCAAGGATCTCATCGAGTCCGAGCAGCTATGGCGCGAGGTGCGCGACCGCTACCACGAGTACTTCTCCGGGGGCATGGGCGCCGAGGCGGTCAAAGACCTGCTCGGCCGGCTCGACCTGGATCAGGAGATCATCCTGCTCAAGGAGGACCTGGAGGCGAACTCGGCGCAACGCCGCCAGCGGGCCACGAAGCGTCTCAAGGTGATGACCCCCTTCGCCCAGGGCATCAACAACCCGCGAGCGATGATCCTCGAGGTGGTCCCCGTGATCCCGCCCGACCTGCGCCCCATGGTGCAGCTCGACGGCGGGCGCTTTGCCACCAGCGACCTGAACGACCTGTATCGCCGGGTCATCAACCGCAACAACCGGCTCAAGCGGCTGCTCGATCTCGGCGCCCCCGAGATCATCGTCAACAACGAGAAGCGCATGCTGCAGGAGGCGGTGGACGCCCTGTTCGACAACGGGCGGCGCGGCCGGGCAGTGACCGGCCCGGGGAGCCGGCCGCTCAAGTCGCTCTCCGACATGCTCAAGGGCAAGCAGGGCCGCTTCCGGCAGAACCTGCTGGGCAAGCGGGTGGACTACTCCGGCCGGTCGGTCATCGTGGTGGGCCCGCAGCTGCGCTTGCACCAGTGCGGCCTGCCCAAGGCCATGGCCCTGGAGCTCTTCAAGCCTTTCGTCATGAAGCGCCTGGTCGACCAGGATCTGGCCCAGAACATCAAGGCGGCCAAGCGCATGGTCGAACGGCAGCGCCCCCAGGTGTGGGATGTGCTCAAGGACGTCATCCAGGAGCACCCCGTGCTGCTGAACCGGGCCCCTACCCTGCACCGCCTCGGCATCCAGGCCTTCGAGCCGGTGCTGGTGGAGGGCAAGGCGATCCAGATTCACCCCCTGGTGTGTGAGGCCTTCAACGCCGACTTCGACGGCGACCAGATGGCGGTGCACGTGCCCCTTTCGGCCGAGGCACAGGCCGAGGCACGAGTGCTGATGCTCTCCACCAACAACGTGCTCTCCCCGGCCCACGGGCGGCCCATCGTCACCCCCAGCCAGGACATGGTCATCGGCATCTTCTACCTGAGCGAGGAGGTGCCGGGCGAACCCGGAGAGGGGCGGGCGTTCAGCGACATCGACGAAGCGCTCATGGCCTACGACCTGGGCGACCTGGGGCTGCACGCTCCCATCCGGCTACGGGTAGGCGCCCTGGCCGGCGACCCGGCCCGGCGCGAGCAGGCCCCGGAGGCCCTGCAGCACCTGTTCGACCCGGAGCCGGTAGATGGGTCGCGGCCCATCGAGACCACCCTGGGCCGAGCGCTCATCAACCAGGCCTTCCCCGAAGACTTCCCGTACGTGAACGCTCCCGTCATGAAGAGCGACGTGAAGGGGCTCATCGAGGTAGTCATCGAGGAGTACGACAAGACCACCGTGGAGCAGTTCCTCGACGCCATCAAGGATCTTGGGTTCCGTTTCTCGACTCGCGCCGGCCTCACCATCGGCCTGGAAGACGTCAAGACCCCGGCCGACAAGCCGCAGATCCTGGCCGAGTACGAGGAGCGAGCGGCCCGGGTGGAGACCAACTACCGGCGCGGGGTCATCACCGACGCCGAGCGACGCCAGGAACTCATCGAGATGTGGACCGAGGCCACCGACCGCGTGAAGGTGTCCATGGAGGAGACGCTCAAGCAGGAGCGCTTCAATCCCATCGACATGATGGTGCGCTCGGGGGCCCGCGGCAACATCATGCAGGTGCGTCAGATCGCCGGCATGCGCGGTCTAGTGGCGAACCCCCGCGGCGACATCATCCCGCGGCCCATCCTGTCCAACTACCGGGAAGGCCTGTCGGTACTGGAGTACTTCATCTCCACGCACGGCACTCGCAAGGGCCTGGCGGACACGGCCCTGCGTACCGCCGACTCCGGCTACCTGACCCGCCGGCTGGTCGACGTGTCCCAGGAGGTCATCGTTGCCTCCGCCGATTGCGGCACCGACCGGGGCATCACCCTGGCCGTGCGCACCCGCACCGGTGAGACCATCCGCAACCTGCGCAATCGGCTCTATGGGCGGGTGCTGGCCGACGACGTGAAGGTCGACCGCAAGCTGGTCGATGTGGCCGGCGGCGGCAAGCTTAGGGCCGGGACCACGATCGGTCGCCGCGAGCTGGAGGCGCTCTCCGCCGCCACCGGGGTGGCGGCGGTGCGGGTGCGCACCGTGCTCACCTGCGAGGAGCGCTACGGCGTGTGCGCCGCCTGCTACGGCCTGAGCCTGGCCACCGGACGGCCGGTGGAAGCCGGCGAGGCCGTGGGCATCGTGGCTGCCCAGTCCATCGGCGAGCCGGGGACCCAGTTGACCATGCGGACCTTCCACACCGGGGGGGTGGCCGGAGAGGACATCACCCACGGCCTTCCGCGCGTGGTGGAGCTGTTCGAGGCCCGCACTCCCAAGGGGAAGGCGATCATCGCCGAAGAGGGCGGGACGGTGGCCCTGGTCGAGGACGAGGCCAGCCGCAGGGTGGTTGTCACGGGCCGCGACGGGGTCGAGCAGGAGTACCCGATCTCCCGCTTCGCCCGGCTGCGGGTACGCGACGGGGAGCAGATCGACCCGGGGATCCAGCTCACCGAAGGGCCGTTGGATCCCAAGGAAGTGCTGGAGATCCAGGGAGTCCGGGCCGCCCAGCAGTACCTGGTCGATCAGGTGCAGGAGGTCTACCGCAGCCAGGGCGTCGACATTCACGACAAGCACATTGAGATGATCGTGCGCCAGATGTTGCGCCGGGTGCGGGTCGTTAACCCCGGCGACAGCACCTATCTGCCGGCCGAGCTGGTGGACGACCGCGAGTTTCTCGAGACCAATCGCCGGCTCGTCCAGGAGGGCAAGCACCCGGCCGAGGGCCGTCCCGAGCTCATGGGCATCACCAAGGCGTCGCTGGCCACCGACTCCTGGCTGTCGGCGGCTTCCTTCCAGGAGACGACCCGCGTCCTCACTGAAGCTGCCCTGCAGGGCCGCTCCGACTTCCTGCGGGGCCTCAAAGAGAACGTCATCATCGGCAAGCTCATCCCGGCGGGGACGGGGGCCGACGTCTACCAGGTGGTGCAGCCCCTGCTGCCCGGGGCCACTCCGGTCAGCGCCCTCGACCTGTTCGGGGGCACGCCCCGGGAAACCGAGGAGGAGCCCATGCCGGTCAACCCGGCGGAGTGGCTGGCCTCGCTCGGCGCCCGCCGCGAGGCCGAGGAACTGGCCGAGGAGGCCGCCGGGGCGGGTCTTGCTCCCGCCGGCGACGAGGCAGGCGGCGACGAGGTCGACGGCGAGGAGCCGAAAGGGTAGGCGACGCCTCCGCCCGAGCACTTCACCGGGGGCCCGGCGACACTCGCTGCGGCCCCCGGCGCAGGAGCGGTCCGGCTTTGCGGTGTATGTGAAACCGCGCCTATACTCGGCGGCCGTGACTCAGTCCCCCTAAGCCCTTCCATGTGGGGGGGCGGTCCGGCCTCGACCCGAGCCGGATCACATGCCCCGGAAGGGGGTCAGGAGCGGGTCGGCGAATCGGACCGGCGACGGTCCGAGGAGCCGACTTTCGCATGTAAGAGGAAATAACGCCCTGCGGGGCGGTTTGTCGAGCGAGGAACGGCGTGCCGACCATCCAGCAGCTGGTCCGTGAGGGCCGGGAGCCGAAGACGAAGAGAGACAAGACGCCCGGCCTGGCCGGAGCGCCGCAGCGGCGCGGGGTTTGCACGCGGGTGTACACCGTCACTCCCAAGAAGCCGAACTCGGCACTGCGCAAGGTGTGCCGGGTGCGCCTGGCCACCGGGTTCGAGGTGACCGCCTACATCCCCGGCGAAGGACACAACCTCCAGGAGCACTCGATCGTGCTCATCCGCGGCGGCCGGGTGAGGGACCTCCCCGGCATCCGCTACAAGGTCATCCGGGGCACGCTCGATGCAGCCGGGGTGACCGATCGTCGAAAGGCGCGCTCTCGCTACGGCGCCAAGAAGAAGGAGTCGTAGGCGTGAGACGCGCTCCCGCGGAGATCCGCGAACTGGAGGCCGACCCCGTATTCCGCAGCGTGCTGGTGAGCCAGGTGGCGAACAAGCTGCTGTGGAAAGGGAAGAAGGAGAAGGCCCGCAAGATCATCTACGGAGCACTCGAGATCGTCGAGAGGCGGGCCGGCCAGGATCCCATCCAGATCCTCAAGCGGGCCGTCGACAACATCCGGCCGCAGGTGGAGGTGCGCTCCCGGCGGGTGGGCGGTTCCGCCTACCAGGTGCCGGTGGAGGTGCGCCCCCGTCGGGCCCAGACGCTGGCGGTGCGCTGGCTGGTCAACTATGCCCGGCAGCGTCGCGAGCACACCATGGAGGAGCGGCTCGCCTTCGAGATCCTCGACGCCGCCAACCGCACGGGGGCCGCGGTGAAGCGCCGCGAGGACATTCACAAGATGGCGGAGTCCAACAAGGCCTTCGCCCACTACCGCTGGTAGGAGTCATGACTGCCGGCGTAGCCCTTACTCGATTGCGCCAGTACCCCCTGAGCCGTACGCGGAACATCGGGATCATGGCGCACATCGACGCCGGCAAGACCACCACCACCGAGCGCATCCTGTACTACACGGGCAAGACCTACAAGATGGGCGAGGTCCACGAAGGTGCGGCCGTCATGGACTGGATGGC
>CAZJRF010000119.1:0-5364 GCA_964548475.1 uncultured Acidimicrobiia bacterium | reverse complement strand
AGAGGATCCAACGGTCGATCTCGAGGCGCTCGCCGGGGGCGGGAGCGGCGGCCAGGTCGGCGGCGCCGAGGTCATCGGCGGCGGCGTAAGTGGTGAGGAACGAATAGGCGTTCCAGAGAGGGAGCATGACCGTGCGCACCACCTCGCGCACCCCCGCCTCGGAGAAGCGCAGGGGCTCGGCCCGCACCACCGGTGAGTTGATCAGGTAGGCGCGTAGGGCATCGGCCCCGGTGCTCTGCATGAGGGCCAGCGGATCGGGGTAGTTCTTGAGGCTCTTGGACATCTTGCGCCCGTCCTCGGACAGAATGAGCCCGTTCACCACGCAGTTACGGAAGGGGGCCTGGTCGAAGAGGGCGGTGGAGAGGACCAGGAGGGTGTAGAACCAGCCGCGGGTCTGGTCCAGGCCTTCGGCGATGTAGTCGGCCGGGAAGCGGCGGGCGAAGCCGTCGGGGTCCTCGAAGGGATAGTGGTGCTGGGCGTAGGGCATCGACCCAGACTCGAACCAGACGTCGAGCACCTCCGGCACCCGGGTCATGGTCTTCCCGCATCCCGGGCAGGGGAAGGTGACCTTGTCGACGAAGTGCTTGTGCAGGTCGGTGAGGCGCACTCCCGATAGCTCGTGTAGCTCTTCGATTGACCCGATACAGACCTGGCGGCTGCACGCGGGGCACTCCCACACCGGCAGGCAGGAACCCCAGTAGCGGTTGCGGCTGATGGCCCAATCGCGGGCCTGGCCCAGCCAGTTGCCGAAGCGGCGCTCGCCGACGAAGGAGGGAACCCAGTGGACCTCCCGGTTCAGCTCCACCATGCGTTCGCGCAGTTTCTCGACTCGGACAAACCAGGTGGGGATGGCCTTGTAGATCAGAGGGGTGCCGGTGCGCCAGCAGAACGGGTAGGAGTGCACGATGCGCCCGCTCTGCACCAAAGCCCCCTTCTCCTCAAGCAGGCGAAGGAGGATGGGGTCGGCTTCCTTCACGTTGAGGCCGGCCACCTCGGGCACCGCGTCGGTGAAGCGCGCCTCAGCGTCGACCGGGTCGACGAGGACCTGCAGGCCGGAGGCCTGGAAGGCGAAGAAGTCTGCCTCCCCGTAGGCCGGGGCCATGTGGACCAGCCCGGTGCCCTCTTCGGTGCTGACGTCACTACTGGCGATGACCACGAAAGCGCCGCCTTCGCGCTCGGCGGCGAAGTAGTCGAAGGGCGGGCGGTAGACGGCTCCGACCAACTCGGCCCCGCGAGCGACGGCCGCCGGATGCACCGCGTGGTCGGGCCAGTAGGAGGCGACCAGGTCCGCGGCGATCCAGTAGCGGCCTTCGTGCCCGCCCACCGGGGCGTCGATGCGCACGTACTCGAGGTCGGCGCCCACCGCCACCGCCAGGTTGGCGGGCAAGGTCCAGGGAGTGGTGGTCCACACCAGCAGGTAGTCGCCGGGGGCGGCCGGCCCCCGCCCCTCGACGAGCTTCAGGCGCAGGGTGAGCGACGGGTCCTCCACGTCCCGGTAGTCCATGTTGGCTTCGAAGTTCGAAAGCGGGGTGGCGGCTCCGTACGAGTAGGGGAGAACCTTGAAGTCGCGGTAGATAAGGCCCTGGTCCCAGAGGCGCCGGAAAACCCACCACACCGACTCCATGAAGCCCAGGTCCAGGGTCTTGTAGTCGTTCTCGAAGTCCACCCAGCGCCCGATGCGCCGGGTGTAGATCTGCCAGGACTCGGTGTTGGCCGCCACCCGGGCGCGCGCGGCCTCGTTGAATTGCTCCACCCCGAAGGCTTCGATCTCGACGGGCCCGGAGAGCCCCAGGTCCTGCTGGACCTCCATCTCGATCGGCAGGCCGTGAGTGTCCCAGCCGAAGCGGCGCACCACCCGATGCCCGCGCATCGTCCAGTAGCGGGGAACCACGTCCTTGAGGACGCCGGCGAGCAGCGTGCCGTAGTGGGGGCTGCCGGTGGGGAAGGGCGGCCCGTCGTAGAAAGTGAACTCCGACTCCGGCGGCCGCATGGACACCGACGTGGGGAACGCATCGATCTCGTCCCACAGCCGGAGGACCTCCTCCTCGAGAGCGGGGAAGGAGACATCCGGAGCGGCTCTGGTGAATACCCTGTGCTCGGCCATGGCGTCCTCGGTCGGCTGCCCGTTGCCGCCGGGACGGGCGGAGCCCGCGGTACCACCCGGCTTGCCATCCCGAAGGACGGCCGCTCGTTGGCCCCATGTCGGAGGGGTGACCGGCGGGTTCTACTGAAGCCCGAGGGCTCGTTCTTCCCGCGGCTCGGGGGTGATGTCCGCTCCGGCCTGCGGGCACCGGCCTCTCACCGTCTGCCGGCTCGCTGAGCCCCGGTCCGGGCGGCGCGTCCCCGTCGGCGCCGTCGACGGAGATGGTAGTAGGGGCCGCCGCCCCGGTGGTCGCGTCGTACCATTCGGCCTCGTGGAAGCCGGCGGCTTGCTTCATCCCCATCCCGATGGGGTCCGGGTGGAGGTCTGGGTCGTGCCCGGAGCCCGACGATCGGAGATCGTGGGCCTGCACGACGGTGCGTTGCGAGTGCGGGTGAGCGCCCCCGCCGAGGCGGGGAAAGCCAACCGGGCGGCAGAGGACCTGGTGGCCCGGGCGCTCGGCGGGCGCCGCGGGGAAGTTGTCTCCGGCGCCGGGGCGAGACGCAAGCAAGTGCTGGTGAGCGGGGTGTCGCCGGAGCAGGCCGCCGAGCGTCTCCGCCGGCTGCTCTCCTCCGGGTTCGAGGCCCGTTGAAGGAGGTCCGGTCGTGCTAGCCTGCCCGGTCCCAGGAGGTCATGTGGCGAGAAAGCTTGCCCGATCGACCCTCGAGCGCTTCTGTCGGCGGCTTGAAGAGGAGAGCCGCCGGCTGACCACCATGATCGAGGAGATCGAAGTGCAGCGGGAGGCAGTGCGGCTCACCGAGACGTCCTCGGAACGGAGCCCAGATCCCAATACCGCCGAGGGCGGATCGCTGGCCTTCGAAATGGAGAAGGAGCTGTCCCTGGCCCGGAACGCGAGCGATCTCCTCGCCCAGGTCGAGGAGGCCCTGGGCCGTATCCGGAGCGGAACCTACGGCATCTGCGAAGGCTGCGGCAAGCCGATCCCGGTGGCCCGTCTCGACGCCGTGCCGCACACCAAGCTGTGCGTCGACTGCGCCGCCAACCACCGGTGACCTCCCGCCGCCTGCCACTGCTGATCGCTCTGGTGGTGGTGGTGGTCGACCAGTTGACCAAGTGGTGGGTGGTATCCACCCTGCCCGGCAACCCCATCGAGGTGATACCGGGAGTGCTCTGGCTGCAGTACGTGACCAACTCGGGGTCGGCCTTCGGCCTGCTTCCGGGGGCCGGCTCTTTCATCGCCCTGGGGGCCATCGCGGCGGTGGTGCTGATCATGCTGGTGGTGCACCGGCTCCCCGGCCGCTTGGAAGCGGTGGCGATGGGGCTGGTGCTCGGCGGGGCAATTGGCAACCTCGGCGACCGGCTCTTCCGGGGCCCGGGGCTACTCGACGGCAAGGTGGTGGATTTCGTGGACTTCGTGCACTTCCCCGCCTTCAACGTGGCCGATAGTGCGATCACCGTCGGGGCGGGCCTGGCTCTGCTGGCGGCTTTCGTGCTCTCCCGGGAGAGCCGGGGCGATGGCGATCAGGCGGATTGAGGTACCCGCCGCGCTCGGCGGGGAACGGGCCGACAAGGTGCTTGCCGGGCTGGCCGGGGTGAGCCGCTCCCGAGCCCGGCGTTTGCTGGAGGAGGGAAAGGCCACCTGCGACGGGGAGCCGGTAGCTCCCGGGCGCCCGCTGGCGGCCGGACGGGAGCTCCTGGTCGATCTGTCCGAGGCAGGAGGGCAGCTCGAGCCCGAGGAGGTTCTCTTCGAGGTGCGCTACGAGGACCGGCACGTGGCAGTGGTGGATAAGCCGGCCGGGGTGGTCGTGCATCCGGGGGCGGGACGGGAAGGCGGCACGCTGGCGGCGGGGATCCTGCAACGGTGGCCGCAGGTACGGGGGGTGGGGGAGGAAGGGCGATGGGGCATCGTGCATCGCCTGGACCGGGACACCTCGGGCCTGCTGGTGATAGCGCTCACCGCCGAGGCCTGGGTGGCCCTGCGCTCGGCCATCAACCGCCATCGGGTGGAGCGCACCTACCTGGCGCTGGTGCACGGGGACCCGGAAGCGGCCAGCGGCACCATCGACGCACCTCTGGCCCGTGACCCGCGCCGGCGGGGTGTGGTGCGAGTGGCGACGCCCGGCCGGCCCTCCCGCACCCACTACCGGTGCCTGGCTCGCTGGCCGGCGGCCGGGCGCTCGCTCCTCGAGGTCCGCCTCGAAACGGGGCGGACGCACCAGATCCGGGTGCACCTGGCCGCCATCGGCCACCCGGTGGTGGCCGATCCGGTGTACGGGCGGGGCGATCGCGACGCCGGCCGCCTATTCCTGCACGCGTCCCGCCTCTGTTTCACTCATCCCATCGGCGGGGAGACGATCGAGGTGCATTCCCCCCTGCCCCCCGACCTGCAAGCGGTCCAGGATGAACTGGGGGAGCCGGCCGACGCGGCGGCCCAGCCGGGCGCGGCCCTCTAGCCGAAGAAGGAGCGGGCCACCGCGTAGAGCTCGGGGTCCACTCCGCGTACCTCAGCGCAGCCTTCCTCCAGAGGCACCGCCTTGATCTGCGGTCCCCGCATGGCGACCATCACCCGCCGACGACCTTCCGCCGCCAGGTCGGCCGCGGCGGCTCCCAGGCGGGTGGCGAGCACCCGGTCGAAGGCGGTGGGGCTGCCGCCGCGCTGCAGGTGGCCGAGGACCGTGACCCGGGTCTCGAAGCCGGTCAGCTCTTCCAGAATGGGGGCGATCTGGTAGGCGACCCCGCCCAGGCGCTCGAAGCCGAAGATGTCCTTGGGCCGCTTCGTCTTGTGAGGCGGCTTCACCCCTTCGGCCACCACCACGATCGAATAGCCGTGCCCGTGGCGGTGTCGCCGGCGCAGAATGGTGGCCACCTCCTCGAGGGAGAGGGGGACCTCGGGGATGAGGATCGCATCGGCGCCGCCGGCCAGGCCGGCGTAGGTGGCGATCCAGCCCTTGGTGCGGCCCATCACCTCCACGAGGATCACCCGGTTGTGGGACTCGGCGGTTGTGGTCAGGCGGTCGATGGCCTCGGTGGCGATCTGTACGGCGGTGTCGAAACCGAAGGTGAAGTCGGTGGCGGCGATGTCGTTGTCGATGGTCTTGGGCACTCCAACCACCGGCAGACCCTCGTCGGCCAGGCGGAGGGCCGTCTTCAGGGTGCCGTCGCCGCCGACGACCACCACCACGTCGAGGCCGTTGGCCAGCACCGTGCGCTTGATGCTCTCGTAGCCGTCGCCGTGCACATAGGGGTCCTTGCGGGAGGTGCCGAGG
>CAZJRF010000118.1:0-5390 GCA_964548475.1 uncultured Acidimicrobiia bacterium | reverse complement strand
CGACTACCCGGCCGAACGCCACTATCGGGACGCGCGGTTGGCGCGCATCTACGAAGGGACCACCCAGATCCAGCAGCTGGTGATCGCCCGCAACGTGATTCGGTCGGCTCGGGCCGCTTTGGGCTGAGCCACACAGCCGGCGCGGCGCCGAAAGGCCCGGTGGGGCAGAATGGAGCGACGCCGATGGTCGCCGGAAGGGGGTCCGGTCTTGGGACGACGCCTCGCCAGGTTGGTGCTGGGTCTGCGCGGCTGGCGCCTGTCCGGCGAGGCGCCGGATCTTCCGAAGTATGTGATCGTCTTCGCCCCCCACACCTGCAACTGGGATTTGCTGCTGGGGATGCTGGCCGCCAGGGGATACGGCATCAGGGCCTCATGGTTGGGCAAGGACACCATCTTCCGTTGGCCGGTGGCCGCGTTCCTGCGCCGCCTGGGAGGCATCCCGGTGCACCGCAACCGGCACGGAGGCATCGTGGGCCAGGCGGTGGCGGCCTTTGCCGAAGCCGACTCGATGGTGCTGGGCCTGACCCCGGAGGGGACCCGCCGCCGGGCTTCATACTGGAAGTCGGGCTTCTACCACATCGGGGCCGGCGCCGGGGTGCCCATCGTGCTCGCCTCCCAGGACCGGCCCACTCGAAGGATCGCCCTCGGTCCGGCTCTCGTGCCCAGCGGGAATGTCCGGCGGGACATGGAGACGGTCCGGGCGTTCTACGCTGGGACGCGAGGCATTCACCCGGAGCGGGCCGGCCCGGTCAGGCTGCGTGAGGAGGGCGGCTCGGCGATGGATAACCCCGTCTAGGAGCCGAGGTCGCGGCGGCCGAGGGGTGGTCGCGCGGCCCGCGCAAACCGGGCCGGCGGACCGGCCCCAAACACCTGTTCGATTGCCTACACTGCTGTGGTTTCCCGGAGAGGCAGCAGTGGCTGAACTCGGCGCCCCACCCGAGTGGGGCCGGCTGGCCGACCTGCAGCGGTCCCTGCGCTCTCTCGATTCCGGCGGCGACCCGTCGGCAGTCGAGGAGTCGGCCGGGCGCGGGGTTCGCCTGCGGCTGGCGCGCCTGGCCGTAGAGGAGATCATCCGGCGGGAGAGCACCGAGCAGGCTCGCAGGCGCCGGAGGGAGTTGGATCGCGCCCTCGAGGGCATCGTGGAGCGGGCCGTCTGCCGGGCACAGGCAGCGCCCCCCCGGCTGGCCCTGCCCGCCCCGGCGGTGCCCAGCCCTCCGGCGGCTCCGTCGACTCCGGCCCGGGCCCCGGCGCCGGCTCCCGCGAGACGCGCTCGCGCGGCGAAGGCGGCCAAGGCCCGCCGGGCCGCCCCCCGCCGCCCGCGCCTGCCGCTGGCGCCGCTTCCGGAGTTCTGGTCGCCGCGGCCGGTGCTCGGCTTCCGCCTTTGGGAGATGCGAGGCCGCCTGCAGGGAGCCTGGCAGGCCTGGGACCATCCCTTTCGGGAGGCGCGCTGCGTCTCGGGCCGCACCGAGAGCGACGACGGGGAGGTGCCCCACACCGACGGGCGTTGTGGCTATCCGCCCTGCGGGATCTATGCCTTTAAGGAGGCGGCCGACCTGGTGACCGCCTTCGACCTCCCCGGGGGTCGGCGCCATCTGGTGTACGGGCTGGTGGAGCTGTCGGGGAAGGTGGTCGAGCATGAGCGCGGCTATCGGGGCCGGCGGGCCTCCGTGGTGGCGGCAGCAGTGTTGGGCGGAGGGCGGCTGGTGCGGGTGGAGGGGAGTGCCCGGCTCGAGGCGCTGTTCACGGCTCCGGAGGAGGCCGTCGCCGCCCTGACGGTGGCGGACCCATCGGTGGTAGAGGAAGTGAGCGACCCGGGCCAGGCGATCGGGGCGCTCGTCGCCTACCTGACCCTGGCACGCGACTTCTACCAGTTGACCGCGACCTGAGGCGCTGAGCGGCCAGCGGTTGACCAGACACAACGCGGCCCCGTCTTGACGTTGCGGCGGCGCGTGGCCCCAGGTCACAGAGCCTTCCACCGTGCGCACCGGAGGCCGGGGTGACAGCCCAAGCCACCGTTCCGCGCGGCCCCCAAGAGGGTACGACGATGATCGTGCCCCGCATGGCGGGGTGGATGCTGCAGATGTACGGGTACTCGCCCGGCTCGGTGAAGGTGAACGAGTAGGACTCGCCCCGTCCGAAAAGGGGTGAAGCGAAGGTGCCGTCGTCGGCCACCACGTTGTGGTCGGCGACGTGCCGGTTGACCCAGGTGACGGTGGCCCCGACCGGCACCGTGATCTCGGCCGGGGTGAAGGCGAAGGAATCAATCACCACCTCGCGCCGATCGGCGCCGGTCGTCAACGGGGCCGAGGTCGTGGTGGCCGCGGTGCCGGCATCGACGCAAGCGGCCACCAGAAGGGCGGTGGCCAAGGGGAGTGCTAACCGCTTCATGGTCGCCTCTGTTGGTGTGAGGGCCCCAAGGCGTGCCTCCCGCCGCGGCTAGAGGGAGTCTTTCCTGCTTGCCGGGGAAGGTCAGGCGAAGGTGAGCTCGGGGCCTTCCCCGTCGGCGACCGGCCGGTCGCAGGTGGGGCAGAACCAGCGGGCCTCCAGCGGGGTGCCGCAGGCCCGATGCTCGAGGGCCCCGGCCTGGCCGCTGCGGCGGGCGCCCCAGGCGGCCAGCAGCCTCAGCGCGCCCGCTAACTCGGCCCCCGGCGGGCTGAGCCGGTACTCGTAGCGGGGAGGGCGCTCCGAGTAGGGAAGGGAGAGCACCAGCCCGTCGGCTTCCAGCTTGCGCAGCCGCTGGGAGAGGGTATTGGGGGCGATCCCCGTCACCGCCTCGGCAAGCTGGCCGAAGCGGGCGGGGCCGCCGAGCAGGACCTCGATGATCAACAGGGTCCATCGATCCCCGACCCGGGCCAGGGCGGCGGCTAGAGCGCTCGGCTCGTCGGCCGGCTTGCGGATTGCGGCGAGGCGGCGCTTGATTACACTCACTTGCAAGTTGCAAGTCTATAGGAGGTTGGGGTGATCGTGGAGGACCTGGGCTGGTCTATCCACCGGGTGGTGGAAGCGGCCGGCCCTTCCGTGGTGGGCGTGGTACGGCATCGCACCGGCGGCTCGGGGGCGGTGGTGGGCCGGGACCGGGTGCTGACCAACGCCCACAACGCGGCACCGGAGGGGGTCCGGGTCGTGTTCTCCGATGGGCGCGAGGAGGACGGGGAGGTGCTGGGGGTCGATGCCGACGGCGATCTGGTGGTGCTCGAGGTGCCTACCGGGGGCGCCCCGGTCCTGGAATGGGGCGCGGCCGAGGAGGTGGTCGTGGGCACCCCGGTGGTCGCCATGGCCAACCCCGTGGGCCAGGGGCTGCGGGCCACCCTGGGCTTCGTCTCGGCCACCGGCCGGCCCTTTCGTGGCCCCCGCGGCCGGCGCATCGAGGAGTCTCTCGAACACACTGCCCCCTTGCCCGCCGGTTCGTCGGGCGGCCCACTGCTCGACCTCTCGGGGAGGCTGATCGCCGTCAACACTCACCGGCTGGGGGAGGGCTTCTACTTGGCCCTCCCTGGCACTGCCGAACTGCAAGCCCGGGTACGGGGGCTCATGGCCGGCGAGTCGCCCCGCGGCCGCCGCCTGGGGGTAGGCCTGGCCCCGGTGCCGGTGGCTCGCCGCCTGCGCCGAGCGGTTGGCCTGCCCGACGCGGAGGGGCTGCTCGTCCGAATGGTCGAGGAGGGGAGCCCGGCGGAGGCGAGCGGTCTCGGCGCGGGCGATCTCCTGATCGCCGCCGGGGGCCACCCGCTGGTTGTGGTGGACGATCTGCATGAGGCCGTTGAGGAGATGGAGGGGGACTCCATCGAGCTGGCCGTGCTGCGGGGCACCGAGCAGCGCACCGTCACGGTCTCCTTCGGGCCCCCCGGCTGATCGTGCCCCCGTCCCGATTCCACCCGTGCTCGTGGCAGCCGGGCCGGCCACCGTTTAGCGTGGTGGCTTCTGGCGTGGGATCGGAAAGGACGGGAGGGTCATGAGGAAATTCTTCGGGTGGCTTTGCCTGCTTCTGGGGCTGTTGCTGGTGGCCGGGGGCCTGGTGGTCAAGCTCGCGATCTTGCCGGCTCTGGCGGTGTGGCCCAACGACGTGGACAGCACCCGCACCTACGACGGGACGCTGGTGACGATGCTCAATGCCCAGGCGCTGGCGAGCGGGGACATGGCCAACCTGTTCCTGGAGAACGTGCCGGTGTCGGTGGACCGCCACGTCACCACCGAGCAGGTAGATGGGCTCAAGGCACTGGTGCGGGAAGTGGCCACCATGTACGCCCTCAACGCCGACGGGACGCGCGGCGACGTCATCCAGGGCAGCGACGACTGGTACACCATCGACCGCAGGACCACGGAGCACATCCCCAACTTCACCGACAACACGATGGTGAGGGAGGAGCGACAGGGGCTGGTGATCGGCTTCCCCATCGGGACCGAGAAGCGCGGTTACCAAGGGTGGACCGATGACTACCAGGCCCTCTCCACCACGGTGTTCCAGAGAGTTGAAGAGCACGAGGGGATCACCACCTACTACTTCACCTCGTCGTCGGGTCCGAAGCCGATCCTCGACCCGGCCATGCTGGCGATGTTCCCCGAGTCGATGCCCAAGGCGGTCGTCGCGAGCCTGGCACCGCAACTGGGAGTCTCGGATGAGTTGATGGCGCAGTTCACCATGCTGCTGCCGGCGCTGCCCGATCCGATTCCCTTCACCTATCTGTACGAGTACGCCACCGAGTACTGGGTGGAGCCCACCACCGGGATGCTCATCGACTACACCAAGGACGAGTCGCGCATCCTGGCGCTGCAGGTTGATCCCTCCGTTGTGGCCATGGGCATGGTGCCGGTGGGCGAGGTGTTCCACCTCATCTACGAGCAAAGCGACCAGTCGATTGCTGATGCCCGCGAGGAGGCGGAGGACAACAAGGCGATGATCAACCTCTTCGGGATGATCATCCCCTACGCCGCCATCGGGGCCGGGGCATTGCTGGTCCTCGTGGGCGGCGGTCTGCTACTGGTGCGCCGGCGGGAGAACTAGACAGACCGAGTCGAGGCACAGCCGAACGAAGCGAGCCCCCCGGACGGCCGGGGGGCTCGCTTCGTTGCGGATCGCGTTGGGGAGGGAGGGCGGTCAACCCTCCCGGTCGGCCAGGTGGCACGGAGACGAGAACGCGAAAAGCAGGCGAGGGAGAGGGCGGCTTCCCCCGGCGGTTCTGTCGTACCCGGGCGCGATGGTGGGTCCGAGGAGGGCAAATGAGCAGCATCGACACGGTCACCGGGTTCCTGGGGTCGGGCTGGCTGCGCTTCGGCCCACGGCAAGGTGGTCCTCATCTCGGCGCGGGAGGCGGTGGTGTCGGCCCTGGTGATCGGCGCGGCCGTCGTGCACCTGGCGGCGGTGTGGCCGCCGGCCGGGGCTGCCCCCAGCTCTC
>CAZJRF010000117.1:0-5501 GCA_964548475.1 uncultured Acidimicrobiia bacterium | reverse complement strand
GAGGGAGGGATGCAGGTGGGGATCGAGGCCGAGGACCTGCGTTCGGGCCGCCGCCGGCGGCTGGCCCGGATCCGGGAGCCCGGCGAGGTGCCTCTTAGTGAGGCCACCAGGCTCTGGCGTTTCGATCCTGAGGCCCTGGCCTGGGGTAATGAGGTGCTGGCTTCGACCGTCCCCTGTGCCCTCCTGGTGGTGGACGAGCTGGGCCCCCTGGAGCTCGAGCAGGATCGGGGCTGGCTCGCCGGTCTGGCGGCCGTCGATTCGGGCGACTTCACGGGGGCGCTGGTGGTGGTGCGGCCCCGGCTGTTGGCGGAGGGTCACCGCCGGTGGCCGGACGCCGCGGTGGTGGAGGCCGCCGAAGCGGACGGAGCCGGGGAGACGGCCCGCCGCTGGGCTCACCGCCTGTTGGGCTTATCCGGCGTCAGGTGACGTCGCGGTAGCGCAGCAAGGCGGTGGTGGCCGCGATGACGAGGGCGGCGATCACCAGCGCCTTGGCGCTGGCCCCGCCCGCCCCCGGCTGCACCACCCCGAGCCATTCAATAAGGTGGGGGTGGGCCGCGGGGAGGATGCCGGCGTAGGCGCTGAGCCCGATCCGCATGAGAGAGACGGTGGCCAGCGAGGCGACGGCGGCCGTCATGCCGCTCTCCCAAACGAACACGTAGATCAGGCCGATCAGTACGGCGCGCTGGGTCAGGTAACCCAGGACCAGGAAGGCCGAGCTGTAGGCCAGGGCGGAGAGCGCCACCGCCACCAGCAGGGGCCCGAGGGTGGCCCAGTCGGAGAAGCGCACGGCCATGACCAGCGACATGGCCATCGCCCCCGGGGCGATGACGGCAAGGGTGGCCAGCCAGGCGCCCAGTAGCTTGGCTCCGGCCAGCACCGAGCGAGGCAGGGGGCGCAGGAGGATGAAGGACAGGGTGCCGTCGCGTCGCTCGTCGCCCAGGGCGCCGGCCCCGAAGACCAGGGAGGCCACGGGCAGCACGATGTAGAAGAGGATGGCGAGGGGAGCCTCGTGGAAAGCCTGCCGGGCCCCGATGGCCGTGCGCTCGTCGGCGAGGAGCACCGACAGCACCGCGGCAGGGAGCAGGCCCATCAGGCCGAGCAGCAGCAGGCGCCGCCCGCCCAGAAGCTGGCGCAGGGTGTTGCCCAGGATGGCGAAGAGGGCCCTCATCGGCCCCTCACCAGGTAGCGGAAGACGCTCTCCAGTGACAGGTCCTCCGGTTCGAACAGCGAGAACCGGATGCCCAGCGAGCGGGCTAGCGGGGCCAGGGACCGGCCGAGGCCGATGAGATCCGCGGTCTCCACGGTGAGCATGCGGCCCCGCAGGGTCACGCTTCCCACCATGTCGGACTCGACGAGGGCGGCCCCCAGGCGGTGCGGGTCGTCGGCCTCCAGACGTACGCGGTAAGGGATGTCGGTCATGGCCCGGCGGATGGCGGCGACATCGCCGGCGGCGGCCAGCTTGCCGTCGACCACGGCCAGGACCCGGTCGGCCATGCGCTCGACTTCGGCCAGGACGTGGGAGGAGACCACCAGCGTGCGGCCCTCCGCCCCCAGCCTCCGGAAGGTGGCGATGAGATGAGCCCGCTGCACCGGGTCGGTTCCGTTGAGCGGTTCGTCGAGCACCAGCACGGGGGCGTCGCCGACCAGGGCGGCGGCCACCTTGGCCCGCTGGCGCATGCCCTTGCTGAAGCCGGCGATAGGCCGGCCGGCGGCGTCCTGCAAGCCGACCACGGCGATGGCCCGCTCCACCGCCTCCCGCCCGGCGCCGGCCAGGGCGGCGGCATAGCCGACGAACTGACGGGCGGTCTGGAACCCGTAGACCGCGTCTTCCTCGGGGACCATAGCCAGCGAGCGGTAGACAGCGGGGGAGCGGCGCGGGTCCCTGTCGAGCACGGCGACGGTCCCGTCCGAAGGGGAGAGGAGCCCGACCACCATGCGCAGCAGGGTGGTCTTCCCCGCCCCGTTCGGGCCGAGCAGGCCGGTGACCCCGGGGCCGAAGGAGCAGGTGAGGTCGGAAACCGCCACCTTCTGCCCGAACCACTTGGAGACCTCCTGCACCTCGATGGTGGGCCGGTCGGCCTGAGCGGGGGAGGGGGTGGTCACACCGGCCTCCGGTAACGGCGCACCACCATCAGGCCGCACATAAGCGCCACCGCCAGGATCATCGCCAGGGACACCCACGGTTCGAAACCGGCCCGCTGGGGGACCAGGTGGGCGGAGGGGACTCCCATCAGCCAGTCCTTCACCACGACGGGGTGCTGCTGCAGGGCGAACAGGCCGAAGGGGTCGAAGCCGGCCTCGACTACCAGCGCGCGGGTGGCGGGGGAGGAGAGCGCCATGATCGCGATGAAGACCCCGGCCGCGATGGCCGGGCGCCGCGCGTAGGCGGCGAGCAGGAAGGCGAGGGGGGCCAGGGCGGCGAAATAGACCAGCGAGGCCACCGCCGTCTGCCAGAGGTCGCCCAGATGGCCGGTCACGTAGGAGCCGAAGCCGGCGTCGGCGACCCAGGCCCGGCCGAAGAAGAGGACCAGGTGGGGGAGGTACATGAAGGAGAACACCACGGCGGCCAGTGCGGCTGCCCGCCCCAGCAGGTAGTCGTTGGCGGTCAGCGGCCGCGAGGCGTACACCTGCAGGACCCCGTTCACCCGGTCCGGCACTAGCAGCTCGCCGGCCGCGACCGCCACGAAGAGCAGGGCGATGGTGCCGGTGAGATCGAAGTAGTCGGCATGGGAGAAGAAGGTGACATCTTCCACCCCGAGCTGGCGGGTGAGGACGGCTATCCCGATGAAGGCGGCGGCGGGGAGGACCGCGATAGCCAGCAGGCCCCAGGGGAGCACCTTCGACCGCGCCCGTCGGCGCAACCCGAGGACCCGGCGCAGGCCGTCGTGGTACAGGGCGCGCAGGGCCCCCGAACGTCCCAGGCGCGAGCCCTCGTGACGTCGGTAGCCCAGGTCGTAGACGACGCCCTCAGCCATTGCCGGCCCCCTGGAGGAAGACGTCCTCGAGCGTGGTGCGGCGGGGGCCCAGCCGGCGCAGGGCCGTATTCGTGGCCGCCAGTGCGTCACGCACCAGGTCGAAGGGATCACCCGGCCCGCCCCGGACCGTGAGCACGTTGCCTGCGGTCTCCACGATCGCGCCGGCGGCGGCCAGGGCGGCGGCGAGGGGTGCCGGGTCGTCGAGCACCTCGACCGCCACCTCGCCGGTGGCGGAGATCTCGGTGAGCGGGCCGGAGCGCAGCACTCGCCCCCCGTCCAGCATCACTACCCAGGTGCAGGTGCGCTCGATGTCGGTGAGCATGTGGGAAGACACGATGGAGTTGATCCCGAAGCCCTCCAACCGGCCGATGAGGCCGAGCATCTGCTCGCGGCCCTCGGGGTCGAGCCCGGCCGTGGGCTCGTCGAGGAGGACGAGATCCGGGTCGTGGACGATGGCCTGGGCGAGTTTGGCTCGCTGGCGCATGCCGGTGGAGAACCCACCCATGGGCCGGAAGCGCTCCTCGTGCAGGCCCGCCAACCCCAGGATGTCGCTGGCCCGCTGGCGGGCGGCGCGGGGGGGGAGGCCGGCCAGCTCGGCGGCGTAGCCGAGGAAGTCGGCCGCGGTCTGGTCCGGAGGCAGGCAGGCGCTCTCCGGCATGTAGCCCACCCGGGCGCGCACCGCCAGAGCCTCGGCGGGGACGGAACGGCCGAGGGCCCACACCGAGCCGGCACGCGGCCGGAGGATTCCCAGCAGCAGCTTGAGCAGGGTGGTCTTCCCGGCTCCGTTGGCGCCGACGAGGCCGATGCAGCCGGCCGGGACGTCGAGGTCCACGTCGTGAAGGGCGACGATGTCCCCGTAGGAGAACCCGAGGCCGCGGGTGGCGACGATCGTTTCGCTCACCGGATCAAACTAGCCGATTCGCAGGCACTGGTACGATCTCCGGACGCCCTCTTCTACCCGGAGTGTCGTGAAGCCGGCGTTCCTCGGCATCGGTGCCCACAAGGCAGGTTCTACCTGGCTTTATCAACAGTTGGCGGCGCACCCCGAGATCGGTTTCTCGACCGATGAGAAGCGCGTCGGGCGCATCGCGGTCAAGGAGCGGCATTTCTGGTGCCGCGACCTGCACACCCACCGGGAACGACCCCGCTGGCCCGGCCCACTGGACCAGGCGCTGGCGGACTACCGGGCCCGCCTGCCCGACGGGAAGATCAGCGGGGACGTTACCCCGCACTACGCGGTGCTCGGAGCGGAGGCGGTGAGCCGGGTAGCCGAGCACCTGCCGGGCGTGCGCCTGATCTACCTGTTGAGGGAGCCGCGAGCACGCGCCTGGTCGTCGGCGGTGTCAAAGTACGTGGAGACCGAGGAATCCACCCCGGATTCGGACAGGTCGCGCCGCGCGAAGGTGTGGGAGGTGCCCGTCGAGAGAGAATCCATCTTGTTCGACCAGCGGGCCGAGGAGTGGCTCAGGAACCGCCTGACCGGGTCGGTGCTGTTGTCCCACAGCGACTATGCGACAAATGTGATGCGCTGGCGGCGTTACTTCCCCGAAGAGGCACTGCTGCTGGCCACTACCGACGAGGTGTCCGGCAACCCGCGTGACCTTCTGCGCCGGGTGTTCCGGCACATAGAGGCCGATCCAGCGTTCGCCGACCGCTTGCGTGACGAGGACCTTGCCGCCTGGGTTAATCCGCACCCGCCGGCCCCGCGAGTGCCCGTCGGCCTGCAGGCACTCCTCGATGAGACCTACCTGCCTCTGGTGGAACCTCTCGAACGCCTGACGGGCTGGGACCTGAGCCGCTGGAAGGAGCGCCCGGCGGAGTACGGCCAGTAGCGGGACGCCGGTGAAGTGGAGAAGGCGGCCGGGCCCGGCCCGGATCAGACTTCGTAGCCCAGAGCCGCCATCTCCGGGCCGAGCCCCTCGTTGAATAGGCGGAGAATGCTCGGGTCCATCTCCCGGCGCCAGCGGCCGACCGACTCCGGCACCGTAGCGCTGGTCATGTGTGGGGCCGGTGTCAGCTCGTGAGCCTCGATCGTCGACGGGTCCAGGCCTACGCCGAGCACGGTGCCCAGCCGATCTGCCTGGCCGGGAAGGTCGCCGACCATGTCCTCATAGCGGACGACCAACGCCGAGCCGTCGGCCCGGGCTCGGCCCGCCTCGGTGAGACGACGGCGCTGGTGCGGCACGAAACGTTGGGCGAACTCGGCCGGCGACTCCCCGACCTTCATGCCAAAACCGGGACGCTGCCGTCGTTCCACAAAGGCGACCACCGAAAGGAACACATCCCGTGGATCGCGCACCGGCATCAGGGAGGTGAAGGGAAGGAGGCCGGCCAGTTCGGTGGCCACCCAGGGCGGCGTCTTCTCGGCGTAGTGGGTGGCGGCCGGTCCGGGGCGGGTGGCCTGCCCGGCAGCCGCCGTCCGGGCCGACAGGACCTCCCACGCAGCCAGGAAGCACGCTCGCCAGAAGTCGTCGTGGTCTTCGAAGAGATCGGCGGGGGGCCAGAGGATGGGGCCCATCGTCTCCT
>CAZJRF010000116.1:0-5589 GCA_964548475.1 uncultured Acidimicrobiia bacterium | reverse complement strand
CCTGGAGATCGGCGCGGTGGGCCTCGACGGTCTCCGGCGGCATGTGGCGGGGTTCTGACTCCGTCGCTGGCGCGGGGCACACGAGGCGCGTAGCCCGACGGGTGGGGACCGTCGGCCTGGCGGGCGCCGTGCTGCTGGGCGCCTGCGGCGACTCGGCCGAGCCGGCGGCCACCACCCTTGAACCCACCATCACGCAGCCGGTGGCTTCCCCGCTGGTGGTCGACGGCCCCGGGCGCTACGAGGGCGAGGTGGTCTCCGGGGGTGTGTTACGCCGTTTCGTGGTGGTGGTGCCGGAGTCGGCGCGGTCGCCGGCTCCGCTGGTGATCGTCTTCCACGGCTTCATGGGCAACCCGGTGGAGGTGGAGAAAGACACCGGGATGAGCAAGGTGGCGGAGGCGGGGGGTTTCGTGGTGGCCTATCCGGAAGGGGAAGGTCGGCCTCGCTTCTGGCGCTCCGACCCGCGACGCGGAGATCCCGACGTGGTCTTCACACGCGATCTGGTAGAGCTGCTCCATGAGACGGTGGGTATCGACGAGGCGCGGGTCTACGCAGCGGGGATGTCCAACGGCGGCGGGATGGCGGCCCGCCTGGCCTGCGATGCCGCCGACCTGGTGACGGCCGTCGGCGGCGTGGCCGGGGCCTACTTCTGGGACGATTGCGCTGCCGTGCGTCCGGTGGCGGTGATTGCCTTCCACGGCGACGCCGACCCCATCGTCCCCTACGGCGGGTGGGCCCCCTTCCTGCCCCCCATCGAGGAATGGGCTGCCGGGTGGTCCGCCCGCAACGGGTGCGCCTCCGCGTTGCCCGCGCAGCAGGTGACCGCCGACGTGTCCCTCCGCGCGTGGACGGACTGCGCCAACGGCGCCGACGTGGCCCTGTACACCGTCGTCGACGGGCGCCACGGATGGCCGGGCTCCGAGCGAGCCGCGTCTGCATTGCGCTCCACCGACTCGGTGGATGCCTCGCAGATGATCTGGGACTTCTTCGCTGCTCACCCCCGGCCCTGAATCGCCCCGGGCAAGCCCGGCCGGGAGCCGGGGCCGGACGGGCGCCTCCTACACTCGCCCGCTGTGAGGCTGCGGGTTCTCGGTTCCAACGGCACCTACCCCACGCCGGGCCGTCCCTGCTCCGGCTTCCTGGTCGAAGCCGGGGGGACGGTGGTGATGCTCGACGCCGGGCCGGGGACGGTGGCCGCCCTGCAGGAGGCGGGAGAAGCGGCGCGCCTCTCCGCCCTGGTGGTCACCCACGCCCATCCCGACCATTGCTCCGACGTCTTCTCCCTGTTCAACCTGCTGCGTCTGGGACCGGAGCCGAGATCGGGCCTGCCCGTCTTAGGGCCGGAAGGCCTGGCGGCGGGCCTGGCCCGGTTCCTGGGCGCCGGCGAGGACCATGCCTTCTACGAAGTGTTCGACTGGCGAGCCGTGGGCGGGGGCGACCGGGTGTCGATGGGAGAGGTGGAACTCACCTTCGGGCTGGCCCACCACCAGGTCCCCACCCTGGTGGTCTCGTGCAGGGCCGAGGGGCGGCGCGTGGTCTACTCGGGCGACACCGGCCCGGGCGGAGACCTGGCGGCGATGGCCGCCGGGGCCGACCTCCTGCTCTGTGAGGCCACCTTCCAGGGCGAGCCGGGAGCCACCGGCTTTCCCTACCACCTGTCGGCCGCCGGCGCGGGTGCCCTGGCGAAAGAGGCCGCGGTGGGCCGTTTGGTGCTGACACACCTGAGCCCTAGGTTGGACCCCGACCGCTCGGTGTCCGAAGCTGCCGTGGCCTTCGGCGGACCGGTCGACTGGGCGGCCCCCGGTTGGGAGGTGGAGACATGAGGCAGGGCAGAGGCGCCGGCGAACTGCGCCCGGTGCGCATCCTGCGGGGTTACACCGAGATGACTCCCGGTTCGGTGCTCATCGAGATGGGGCGCACCCGGGTCTTGTGCACCGCCTCATTCGACCCCGAGGTTCCCCGGTGGATGCGCGACGGCGGGATGGGCTGGGTGACCGCCGAGTACTCCATGCTGCCCGGCTCCAGCCGCGAGCGGGTGCCGCGTGCGTCGATCAGCGGGGGCCGGGTGAAGGAGATTCAGCGCCTCATCGGGCGGGCGCTGCGAGCGGTGGTCGATCGCCCGGCCATGGGGGAGGGTACCGTCCGGGTCGACTGCGACGTCCTACAGGCGGACGGCGGCACCCGCACCGCCGCCATTACGGGGGCCTGGGTCGCGCTGCACGACGCTTTCCAGGCGGCGGTAGGGCAGGGACTGCTGGCCGCCAACCCGTTGATCGGTCATTGCGCCGCGGTCAGCGTCGGCCTGGTCGGCGCTGAACCGCTGTTGGATCTCGACTACGAAGAGGACGCGGGGGCCGAGGTCGACCTGAACGTGGTGATGACGGGTAGCGGCGGATTGGTGGAAGTGCAGGGCACGGCCGAGGGCCGGGCCTTCACGCGTGAGCAGCTGGATGTCCTGCTCGATCTGGCCGCCCGTGGAGTGGAAGGACTGGTAGCCGAGCAGCGGCGAGCTCTGGAGATCTCGTGAGCCTGCCCCGCCGGGTGGTGGTGGCTACCAAGAACCCGGACAAGGTGCGGGAGGTCAAGGCCGTGTTGGCCGGCGTAGCGCCCGGCGCCGAGGTGATCGGGGGCCTGGACTGGCCCGAGGTGGAGGAAACGGGGGAGACTCTCGAGGAGAACGCGCTCATCAAGGCGCGGGCCGTGGCGGAGGCGACGGGGCTGCCGGCAGTGGCCGATGACACCGGGCTTGAGGTCGAGGCGCTCGGCGGGGCGCCGGGGGTGCACACCGCCCGGTTCGCCGGTGTCCATCTCGGCGACCCCGAATCGGGGTATGCCGCCAACCGGGCGGCACTCCTGGCCGCCCTCAGCGGGATCGCCCACCGGCGCGCCCGCTTCCACACCGTGGTCGCCCTGGTCGTGCCGGGGGAGAGCGAGGTGCTTGCCGAGGGTGTCCTGGAGGGGTTGATCACCACCGCCGAGCGGGGGAGCGGCGGGTTCGGGTACGACCCCATCTTTGAGGTTGGGGGAAGAACCCTGGCCGAAATGGAGGAGGCGGAGAAGAACCTCATTAGCCATCGGGCTCTCGCCCTGCGGGCGCTGGCGGCGGGGGAGAGCGGGCCGGTGGCCTGATCCGCCCGGGTGCCTCGAGCCGCCCGGACAATCCGCCGGTCCATTGCCGTCGGTAACCTGCCGGGCGATGTCCTGTGCTGTGCTCCGGGCCGTGCTGGCGGCGGCGCTGCTGGGGTCGTCGTTGGCGACGGTCCCGGCTGCCTCCGGCGCCGAGGCGTCGGTCGACCTGACGCCGGCGTCCAAGTCGATCTTCGAGGGGGAGAGCATCACGATGGTCGCCCGGTTCAGCCCGACCGGATCCGAGGTGCCCCGGCAGTTCCGCTTCGAGTGGGGTGACGGGACGGTCACCAATCGTCTCCCGCCGGCGGTGCCGCCTTATACGGTGCGCCCCGATCACGCTTACGCCGACGAAGGAATCTATCTGGTCCGGGTACAGGTGACCGGGACGGGCATGGAGCCTGTGAATGACTTAGCCACGCTGACGGTGGTGAACACCGCTCCCGTGCTCGCCGCGATCCCGGACACGACCGCCCCCCTGGGCGGCAGATTCCGATTGCAGGTGGCCTTCCGCGATCCCGGCTCGGCCGACACTCACCGCGTGTCCGTCGACTGGGGAGATGGTGTGTTCAGAGAGCAGGAGAGGGTCACCGGCGGGCGGGCTGTCCTCACCCACGTCTACCACTCGGCAGGTGCCCGCTCGGTGCTGGTACGGGTGGACGACGGCGATGGGGGGACCGACGAGCAACACCTAATCGTGACCGTGGCGCCCTTCTGCGGCGGGAAGCCGGTGACAATCGACCTGGGCTCCCTGCCGCCCGGGCCGGTGGTGGGCACGCCGGGCCCGGACGTGATCCTGGGGTCATCCGGTCCCGATGTGATCTCCGGCGGGGGCGGGGCCGACGTGATCTGCGGTCGGGGCGGCGCCGACATCCTGAACGGGGGCCCAGGCGACGATGTGTTGCTGGGGGGGGCGGGAGCCGACCGAATCATCGGCGGGCCGGGCAGCGACGTTCTGGCCGGCGGCCTTGGTCGCGATTCGCTGCTGGGGGGCCCGGGCAGCGATGTGCTCCACGGGGGCGGTGGGGTCGACGAGCTGCTCGGCCAGGAGGATGGGGATTTCCTGTTCCGCAGCGAGTATCCCAACCTCGACCGGATGGGCGGGGGACCGGGTGAGAACGTCGTGGACACAGGCAAGCGGGGCAGCGAGTCGACGGGCATCCGCCGCCACCTGACCCAGGCGGAGGCTCTGGCCTTCCAGGGGGCCTACCTGCTGGGCGAGTTCGCCACCTACCACGATTGCTGCCAGAACCGGGTAGTGAACATCCATCTCATGGCCGACACCGTCAACGGTCACGTGGTGATGCCGGGCGAGACCTTCTCGGTGAACGCCACGGTCGGCCAACGCACTACTGCCAAGGGCTATCTGCCGGCCGGGGCCATCATCGGCGGCTACGTGCAGTGCTGTGGCTACGCCGACAACATCGGCGGGGGCACCAGCCAGTTCGGCACCACCATCTACAACGCGGCGTTCTTCGCCGGTCTGGAGGACGTGGAGCACCAGCCTCACTCCCTCGACTTCGCCCGCTACCCCGACGGGCGGGAGGCCACCATGGGTTGGCCCCGCCCCGACGTTGCGTTCCGCAACGACACGGCCCACCCCGTGCTGGTGACTACCCATCACAGCGGGTTCCGGGGCACCAGCATCACCGTGAAGATCTGGGGCGACAACGGCGGTCGGCAGGTGACCGCGGGGGCGAGCCCTCGGCGGAACGTGCACTACACGAGCCGGGTCGTGGAGGAGATCGACTGGTCGCTCGGCTGCGGCCAGTCCTGCGTGACGTCGTCATCTTCGCCCGGCTACACCATCGATGTGTTCCGCTACATCACCTACCCCGGGGGCAGGCGCACCAGCGAGAAGTGGACCTGGACCTACTCGGCGGGCCCCGAGGTGCGACGGGTGGGGGTGTGCAGCCCTCCCGCCGACGGCGGGGGGGACGGCGGCAGCGACGGCGGGGTCTATGTGCCCGAGTAGGGCCTGGCCCGGGCCGTGCTTCTGGAGGGGCTTCGGCGGATGAAATCGGCGGGAAGGGATCGGGTCTGTGTTGCCACCCCGGTGTCGAACACGCCGGCGTCTCGGCCCTACAAGTCGGTGGGCTTCGGAATGGTGGGCCGCCTTCTGGAGTACCCAAGGGAGATCCGCTGAGCGGCTGGCCAATCGGCCTCCGGGGCCGGGCTTGGTGCGGGCGGTGGGATTCGAACCCACATTGGGCCGGAGCCCACCGGATCCTAAGTCCGGCGCCTATGCCAGTTCGGCTACGCCCGCGACGGGATCAGGGTAGTGGGGCACCCGACGGGAGCCCGTTGGGTCGCCAGGGACTCGAACTCAATGCGGCTGGCCGGGGGCGGCGCGGGGTTGCCTGTCCTCCTGGTTGGGGTGAGCCGGGAGGCCGGTGAGGGTTGGTGGTGTTGGTGGGGGTCGCCGCCGGGTAGGCGGCGACCAGGAGGGGGAGTGGTGGGTCGCCA
>CAZJRF010000115.1:0-5633 GCA_964548475.1 uncultured Acidimicrobiia bacterium | reverse complement strand
CATGATGGCGCTGAAGCGGCCCTTCTCGAAGGCCACCGTCATCCGGTCGAGGGCGCGCACCATGGCGGCGCCCTCGCCGTAGATCTTGGAAGCGTCCTCGACCCGAGCAGCGGGGGCACTCATCCGGACCCGTCTTTGCGCTGCACCCGGATGGTGCAGTTGGTAACCATGGCGGCGATGGCCCCGATGGCGGCCAGGGCGGGGAGCAGAAGGGCGCCCACCACCCCGATGGTGAGGGGGATCTCGATCAACGTCCGGCCCTCTTCGTTGTCGATGATGATGCGGCGGACGTTGCCCTCGTGGATGAGCTCTTTGACCTTGGCAATCAGGTCCTCCCCCTTCACCTGGAACTCATCCCAGCGGTCCTTGTCACCCGGTTCGGTCATCTTGGTCTCCTCGTGCTCACTCGCCCGGCCTCGATCACTTACCGGCGGGCGGAATCGTAGGGTCGCCCGGCAGTTTGCGCCGCCGCGCCGGGGATCGGCGGCCCGGCGCCGATGCCTAACCCAGTTCGTCGAGAGCCTTGAGCACCGGCTCCATCGCCCGCACCGTCTCCAGGCTCTGCGGCCACAGCAAGAACCTCACTTCGGCGATGCCTATCTCACCGAACGCGGCGATCTGGCGGGCCATCTCCTCCGGCCTGCCGTGCAGCGGGGTGCCGAAGCCGGCCAGGCCGTGGTCGAGCTTCCCGGTAGGGGCGGCCGTCATGTCGGCACTCCTTCGCAGGGACGAGGGGTCGCGCCCGACCTCGGCGCAGGCCTCGTCGAGCCGGCCCAGCAAGGGAGTGAAGAGCTCCGGCGCAGGGGTGGCGTAGGTCATGCCACCCCACTCGTCGGCATAGCGGGCGGCAAGACGCATCAGTTTGGGGCCTTCCCCCCCGATCATGATCGGGATCGCACCCGGACGAGGCCCGGACGGGGCCAAGATGCAGTCGTTGGTCGTGTAGTAGGCGCCCTCGAAATCCGAGCGGCCCACTCGCAGCAAGTCGTGGATGATCTGGATTGCCTCGGCAAACCGGGAGAAGCGGTGGTCCTCCGTGAAGCCGAACGACCGGTACTCCACCGGCGGGCCGCCCCCGCTGCCCAAGCCCAGCGTGAACCTGCCCCCCGAGATCTCGTCGATGGTCGCCGCGATCTTGGCCACCAGCCCCGGATTGCGGAACGGGCCGTTGAGTACCAGGGTCCGCAGACGAACGCGCGACGTCACCACGGCGAAAGCGGCCAGGAGAGTGGTGGACTCCCGGAACCCGTGCGGTCCCTTCTCCATGTCCCACCGGAGATGGTCGGGCACCCCGATGGAGTCGAAGCCGACCCTCTCCGCCTCCCGCACAACGTCCAGCAGCTGCTCGCCGGGAATCAGGTGCCTCTCGTTCAGACCCTCCCCGGTCATAACCACGAAACCGACCTCCACCCTGCGTGCCGGCACACCGCCCCCTTTCGGATCCTGAGGCAACCTACACCCCGCCGTGTAACGGCGGAGGCTCAGGTCCAGCGCTGTGGGCGATCCCGCAGGCCGCCGAGGCCCCAGCGCTGACAGAACTCCAGGAAGCGCCGTCGGGGCACCCCCCGCCATTCCAGGTCGGACACGTCCTCACGCAGCGGCACGTCCCGGCGCAGGGTGGCCAGGAACCGGTAGACCAGGGCCTCGGCCAGGCTCCCCCGCAGCGCCTCCACGAGCCGGTCCGCGCCCCGCACCTCGGCATCCCAGAGCTCTGCCTCGAGGGGAATGCCCTCGATGTGGCGGTACCGGGCCAGCACCGCGGCCGAGGACTTGGCCCCCCAGCCCCGGACCCCGGGCAGGCCGTCGGCTGAGTCGCCCACCAGGGCCAGGTAGTCGGGGATCGACTCCGGCGCCACCCCGAAGCGCTCCCACACCCCCTGCTCGTCGGTGAAAGCCCCCTTGCGGCGGTCGTAGCAGACCACCCGCTTGCCCTGCACGCACTGGGCCAGGTCCTTGTCGGGGCTCATCAGCACCACCTGCTCCACCTCGCCGGCAAAGCGGGCGGCGGCCGAGGCCAGGGCGTCGTCGGCCTCGTAGGTGGTCATCCTCCACACCACCACCCCTCTGGCCTCCAGGCCCTCTTCGGCGATGGGGAACGGGCACAGCAGCTCGGGCGGCACCCCGGCCTCGGTCTTGTAGCCGGGGAAGAGGTCGTTGCGGAACGAGCGGATCACCGTGTCGAAGGCAGCCCCCAGATGGGTGACCCCTTCCCTCTGCAAGAGGCTGAGGGTGCTCCCCAGCAGGCCCTGCACCGCCCCCACCTCGCCGCCGTCGGGTGCGGTGCGCCCGGGGGCCCCGAAGTGGGCCCGGAACAACTCGTAGGTGCCGTCCAGCAGGTGGACCAGCATGGGCCGATCGTACCCCGGGGGCCCGCCGCAGGGGGTCGGGGGGAGACAAAACGGCGGCTGAGCTGGTGGGCGCCGTCACCCCCTCCCGGCGCCGCCGGGCGGGGGCCGGGGGGAGGGCAAGAGGGCGCGACTCAGCCGCTACGCGGCTTCGCCCCCCGCCCGACGTTGCCTCCGGAGGCGGGCACGGCCTTTTAGGGTTCGGTGCATGACCACCTTCCAGCACGTCCCTCACCATCGAGTCACCCACCGTGAGCCTCCCGCCCAAAGCAGCGACGAGTACGAGAGGATCGGGTTCAACGGCCGCCTCGGAGCTGCCATCACCCGGGCGGTGGGGACCATGTGGGCCTTCTACATCGCCGCCGCCTTCATGGCAGGGTGGATGCTGCTGGCCGCGGCCCACGCCATCGCGTTCGACCCCTACCCGTACCCCTTCCTGCTCTTCCTGGGCAACATCGTCCAACTGCTGCTGATGTTCGTCGTCCTCGTCGGCCAGCAGGTGCTGGGCCGCGCCTCGGACAAGCGGGCGGTGCAGACCTACCAGGATGCCGAGGCGATCCTGCACGAGTGCCTCGAACTCCAGCGCCATCTGACCGTCCAGGACCACTCCCTCGACTCCCTCATCACCCGCATGGAGCGGCTGCCGGGAGAGGCTGCTGCCGGCAACCCTTGAGCCCGACCAAGCCGGACCCACTACAACTCTGGAAGAGGCAGCCCCTTGGGTGGGAGAGCCCGTCGTTCGCCCCGGCTCCCACCGGAGGTGGTTGGGTGGAGGGAGGGCGAACTGGGCACCGAGCTTGTCCTAAATCTTGCCCCCTCTGACCCTTCGGGCCATCTCCCCCGCCGCCGCGGGGGAGAATGAGAGCCCCCTCCGCGCCCGCGGCTGCGACGCGCCGCGCCTTCCCCCGGCGGAGTCGCGGGAGAGGATCAGGGTCCCCCCTCCCGCCTCCGGGAGGAGGGGGCGCAGGGGGAGGGCAACAGGGCGCGACTCTGAACGATCCTTGTGTCTCCCTCTCAGGGGGAGGTGGACCGGCCCGCCAGGGCCGGGACGGAGGGCCACGTTCCTCCCCCCAAAGGGGGAGGTGGCGACACTCTTCCCCTCCCTAAGGGAGGGGGCTGGGGGAAGGGTGTTCCCCTGTTCATCGAGGAGCCGGAGGGGATATGCTTCGCTAAGACCGAACGCGCTCAGTGCCTTCCCAGCACCGCCCTCACAGCAAACGACAGAGCGCGGGCACAGCTTCGCCCCTCTGCCGCCTGCGGCGTCCTCTCCCCCGGCCGAGCCGGGAGAGGCAAGGACGCGGGCCTTCCCTACCCTGCTCCCATGGAGGAGCGCCCCGCCGACTCTCGCGCCCCGGTCTGGGCGCGGCCCGCCTACCTGGTCGCTGGTCTGCTGGCGCTGGGGTTGGGCATCGTCGGCATCTTCCTGCCCCTGATCCCGACCGTAGCCCCCCTGCTCCTCGCCGCCTGGTGCTTCGCCCGTTCCTCCCACCGGCTCCATCACTGGCTGTTGGACCATCCCCGCCTGGGCCCGATGATCGCCCCCTTCCGAGCGGGCGGGTACATGCCCCGGCGGGCCAAGCTGACCACCCTTCTGATCATGGTCATCACCTTCACCGCCACCTTCATCTGGGCGGTGCACGGGCTGATCCCCTACCTGGCGCTGGGCGCCGGCGCCCTCATCTCCTTCGCCGCAGTGCTGCGCATCCCTACCCGTCCGCCCCGCGGGATGGTCGCCGGCGACACCCACGGGCCCTCTACGCCGGACTCCTGAACGAGCCCTTCCCCGGCAAGGATCGCGGCCGCTACCCTCCGGCCATGACCTACCGCCTGGGACGGGCCCCGGTGGTCTTCGGGACCTGCCGATTCGACAGCGTCATTTTCTCCAATCGCTGGCGCCTGGTGCAGGACCGCAAGGTCCTCGCCCAGTTGCAGAGGGTGCCCACCCGCCATGTCTCCCTGCTGCAGCTCCCCGACCGCACCCGGATCGAGCTCCGCCCGGCGGGGTGGGGGACGGTGGTCGCCTACCGCGGCGACAA
Organism: uncultured Acidimicrobiia bacterium; assembly: GCA_964548475.1. GTDB lineage: Bacteria > Actinomycetota > Acidimicrobiia > Spongiisociales > UBA11373 > VGBK01. Next base: position 1,252 of record CAZJRF010000115.1, on the reverse strand, counting down.
CGAGGTAGGGCGCATCATCCGCCGCTCGTGGTGGGGGCGGAAGTACGAGCTGACCGGGCCCGGTTTCGCCTGCGACTTGACGAGCGACCCGCTGCCCCGCCGCTGGTCGTTGCGCTACGGCACCGAACCCGTTGGCCGCCTGGCCGGCACCCTGTGGTCCTACAACCTGCTCCGGGTGCACACCGACGTGGCCGTCCCCATCCCCTCGCTGGCGCTGGCCTGGCACGTGCTGGCCCGGCCCTGGGAGGCGGCGGCGGCTCCCGGGGCGCTGGTGCCGGCCCGGGAGCCCCATCCGTTGCTCGGTCAGAGTGCTTGACGGCTACCTGATCTCTGCCGCCGCCCTCGCCGGGCACCTCGACGACCCACGTCTCCGCCTCGCCGACGTGCGCTGGTACCTGGACGAGCCGGGCCGCAACCGGGCCGAGTATGCCGCCGGGCACCTGCCGGGAGCCATCTTGCTGGACCTGGACGCCGACCTCAGCGCTCCCTCCGGCCCCGGCCGCCACCCGCTGCCCGACCCGGCCGCCTTCGCCGCTCTCCTGGCCGAGTGGGGCTTCGGGGACGACCACGTAATAGTGGCCTACGACGATGCTGGCGGGGTGTACGCCGCCCGGCTGTGGTGGATGCTGCGCTGGATCGGCCACCCCGGTGTCCGCCTGCTCGACGGCGGGCTGCAGGCCTGGCAAGCCGCCGGCCTCCCTCTTTCGAGCGACGTGCCTCGCCGGGCCCCGGCCGCGATGACGGTCCGCCCCGGTCCTACCCGGGTTATCGACCGGGCGGCCTTGTGGGCCCGCCTCGGCTCGGTGGTCCTGCTCGACGCCCGCCAACCCGACCGCTATGCCGGCGAACAGGAGCCGGTGGACCCCGTCGGCGGGCACATTCCCACCGCCCGCAACGCCCCCACGAGCGAGAACCTGGGCCCCGACGGCTGCTTCCTGCCCTCCGAGGAACTGGCCCGGCGCTACCGGTCGTTGGGAGTGGGCCGGGGCGACACCGTGGCCTCCTGCGGCAGCGGGGCAACCGCCTGCCACGACATCCTGGCCGTGCTGGTGGCCGGCCTCCCCGAGCCCGTCCTGTACCCGGGCTCGTGGAGTGACTGGTGCACCTCCGGCCTGCCCCACCTCACCGGCCCCGACCCGGGCAGTATCTAGGCGGAACCACCGGAGCCAGCATCTGCCTCCCCCGGCGCTCCCACGCCGGGGGAGGCGCGCTTGTAGCCGAAGGCGTGGCGCGGAATGTGATGAAGGAGGGC
>CAZJRF010000114.1:0-5643 GCA_964548475.1 uncultured Acidimicrobiia bacterium | reverse complement strand
GGCAACGACGTCATCTACGCGTACGGGGGCAGGGACTTCATCTGCGCCGGTCCGGGGCGCGACGAGGTCTACGCCGGCCCGGGCAACGACCGGATACTCGGCGACGCCGGTCACGACGAACTGCACGGCCAATCGGGCAACGACCGCATCTTCGGGCGGGCGGGCGACGATGTCATCTACGGCGAACTCGGCGACGACCGATTGAATGGGAACAGCGGTTACGACGTCGTCGACGGGGGTGCGGGCTTCGATATCTCCAGGAAGTCCGAGTACATCCTCGGGTGCGAGCTGATCTACTGACCGGACGCGCCGGAGCCGCGCAGGCCGGGATGGGCGGCACACCGGCCGGTCACCTCAGCCGCCCAGGCCCCGAAGAGCCGGCCCGCCATCTCCCGTTGCGCGGCAGCGCCACGCCGGACCGCGGCGATCGCAGCCTCGGGATCGATGCCGTCGCTCAACAAGGCCTCGCCGGGCTTCTCCCGCACCCAACGGGCAAAGGCGTCCGGGGTCACCTCGACATGAGGCTGCAGGCCGAGCCCCGACCCTAGGCGCAAGGCCTGGCGATAGCGGTCGCTCGTGGCCAAGAGCGCCGCGCCCGGCGGAAGGTCCCAGGTGTCGGCATGCGAGACTGGAAGCAGGCCGTTCAGGTGACGGGCGACCGGGTCCACTCGCCCCGCCTCGGTCAGCGTCACCTGCACCACGCCCAGTTCACGCCCTCCGGCCGGGTAGGCCCGTCCCCCTAAGGCATCCGCCAGCAGCTGACAGCCCAGGCAGATGCCGAGAGTAGGAACGCCGGCGGCAACGGATCGGGCCAGGAGACGCTCCTCCTCAATCAACCAGGGATGGAGATCCTGCTCGTAGGCCCCCATCGAGCCGCCCAGCGAAATCACCCCGGCCCAGCTCCCTTCGGCAGGCATCTCCTCTCCGGCTGCGGGCCGGATCGTCGCAGCGGCCAGGCCTGCTCGTTCCAGAGCGTTGCCCAGATACCCCAGCCCGGCATCATCGTCGTGTTGCAGCACCAGCACGGGGAGCACCCCGGGAGTGTAGGAACGACGGATGGCACCCCCTCAGCGCGGCCGTACGGCCTACCCTGGGAGCATGGAGGTTCCCGAGACCATCACTTGCGTCGAGTGCGGGGGCACCGCCGGGAGGATCACCCCCTTGCCGCCCGACGAGGGGCTCCTCCCGGGTGACGTGGTTGCCTACGTCTGCCCGGATTGCGGCCAGCGCTTCGACATCGTCCTCGAGGACGAAGAAGGCCCCGCCGACTGACCCCTCCTCTCTATCAACGAGCGCATCTCAGCTTGCTCCGGTAGCCTGGCACTTCGCGGAGGAAGAGGAGGAACATGGCTAGAGCAGCGCGCGCTCTCCTCGCGGCCGGAGCGATCCTGCTGGTGGCCGCCGGGCCGGCCCTTGCCCGCCAGGACGGGGAGCCGGTGATCAACCTGAGCGAGTTCATAACGTCCGACGCGGCCGCGCAATGGGCCGACCGCAACGGGGACCAGATCCCCGACATCCCGGTGGAGGGCCCGCAGGGAGAGATCCCACCGGGCACCGCCGGGCTTTGGGACGATGCCATCGGAGCTACCACCCCCGAGGAGTTCCTGGCCCGGGTCGATCCAACCGGTGGCGGCTTCGACCTCGGAGATAAGGCAGCAGTCCTCCTGGGGCCCTGCGGTGGGGCGGTCATCTCCTACGACGCCGACGGCAACTCGATCGACGCTGCGGTGGACCTGGGCAACGACGGCCCCCCGCTGGACATCCACGGGAACCCCGCCTTCACCGCCGGCAACCCCTTCCAGGTGGACTCGGGCGGCATGGTCACCTACTACGGCTTCACCCTGGACTCTCCCGCCCTCAGCATGGGTGCTTTCCACAACCACCGCTGGGAGGTCGTGCTGATGGGCGTCGCCGCCGACGACGGCGGTGATCCCAACCCGCAAGACAAGAACCGCAACGCCGGGCTGGCGGAGTTGTTCGACGCTCTCCCCTTCCAGTTCCAGGCAAAGCTGAAGATCAAGGGCGTCTTTGTGGACCAGTGGGGAGACGCCGATCTGCCGGCCTACGGGGCGGGCGACCTCGGCGCCTTCGCCGGCCATGAAGTCTGCTTCGGTGAAGGCTGGGTGCAGTTCGTCGGCAGCAGCTATCCCTTGTTCACCGTCCCGGGCGCCCTCGCCAGCGCGCTGGCCCTGGCCGGCTTCTCCGGCGTTCTGTTCAACGCGCGCCCGGCGCAGTCGTGGAGGGCCTGACGATGACGCAACTCGAACTGAAACGGCACCCGCTGAGGGGACTGCTCTGGGGCCTGGTGCTCGGCCTGGGCGTGGGTGTTTTCCTCACGTTCGTATGGCCGGTGATCGGCCTGGACAACGTGCGGTCGGTGGTAATCAAGTGGGCAGTGATCGTGGGCGGCATCATGTTCCTTTCCATGCTGTGGGGCCTGTTCGGGCCCGCCCGCAAGCCCAAGGGCGCCGCTCCCGCCCATGTGGTCGGCGGCATCGCGCCGGCCTACGAGCAGCCACCCCCCGCGCCCGACGAAGAGCCGCCTCCTGCCCCCGACGACCTTCCTCCTCCCCCGATTGAGGGGTAAATGAGCTTCCGGCCGTCCGGACGGCCCACCGCCGCGCCGCGACGTATCGGTTGGATGCGAGCCGCGCGGGCGCCCGGCGGGCGGCGGCCCGGGCGCACTTCCGGCACCCTGAAGGTGGCCACCGCCCTGCTGGGCGTGCTGGTGGGCGTACTCGTCGGGGCGATCGTCTTCTTCACCATGGGCGAGCAGATCGGGATCGCTGCCTTCGTCGGGATCGCCGCCTTCGCATTTCTGCTCACCGCCCTCTCCCCGGCGCCTGTGCTGTGGGGTTTTCTTGCCGTCGAGATGGCCGTCGCCGTCTGGGCGGGTTGGCACATCGCCGACGAGGCCCGTGGGGTGATGGCGGCCCTGTCCACCACTGAGGGCCCGGCGGCGGCCGCAGATGCCGACAGCCTCACCGCCGCCCAGGGCAGGATCGAGGCGGCCAACGCGCAGACCGCCTTCCGCCTGGAACTCACCGAAGACGAGGTCACGGCCGTCATCCAGAACGAACTGGTGCGGACCGACCAGCCGCTGCGCTGGGTCGTGGTGGACATCGTCGACGGACCCAGCCCCCAGGAAGGCACGCTGGAGTTCACCGGCCGATTCAAGAGCGGTGACTACCGGGCGGCGGGCAGCGTGGGAGTAGAGGTCTCGGAGGGAGTGATCCGGCTCCAGGTGCTTTCGCTCGAAATGGGATCGGTGCGCCTGCCCGCTATCGCCCGGGGCGCGGTCACCGACTACGTGGATCGGCTGATCCGGGGCATCGAGGAAATCAACACCCTGCTGGCTGAGGCCGAGGTCGATGTGCAGTCGATCACCATCGGGGAGGACCGCCTGGTGGTCACCGGCCTGCAACGAGGAGGCCCGGTGGTGACTGCCGCCTCCCTGTTGGAGGACCTGGCCGCCGGCGCGGCACCCATAGGCCCGTCCACCGAGCCCCCGGTCGCGATCCTCGGGCCCGGCGAGGTCGACGACACCTTTGCCGAGGGCGCGGTGTTCTACCTTGCGCTGGGCGACTCGCTGGCGGCCAATGTCGGCGTTCCCTCGGCCCGGGACGGCTACGTGTCCCGGGTGCACCACCAGCTCCAACAGCAGGACGGCCGTCGCTACGGCCTGCTCAACCTGGGCGTGTCCGGGGAGACGAGCGGCTCGATGATCGGCGGAGGCCAGTTGGAGGAGGCGGTAGCCTTCTTGCAGGCCAACCGGGTCGCCTACGTAACGGTGGACATAGGCGCCAACGACCTGCTCGGCCACCTGACCTCCCCCGACTGCTCGGAGAGCCTCGACCTCCCCGCCTGTCGGCAGCGGCTGGAGAGCGCCCTCGACAGCTATCAGGTGAACATCACCCGCATCCTGTCCACTCTCGCCGAGGCGGCGCCGGAGGCCACCATCGTGTTCCTGCAGACCTACAACCCCTTCAGCCTGGGCACGGGCATCGCCTTCGAGGAGGGGAGCAGCCTCATGGTCGATCACCTCAACAACCTGGCCGCGGCCGCGGCGGCCGCCGAGGGGATCCTGGTGGCCGACGGCTTCCACCCCATGCAAGGCACCGTGGTCTTCACCACCGGGCTGCTCTCCTCACCGCCCGACATCCATCCCAACGCGCTCGGCCACGACGTCCTGGCGCAGGCGGTACTGGCGGCTCTGGACTGAATCGGCAGCCCCGCGAAAACCCGGCAGCCATTCGTCTTGACCCGCTCGCCGCCCCCGGGTAAAACCGGGGTCGGCTCCTGACTTCCCTCGGGACACTCCCCGTTCCCAGCCTCCGGCGGGAACTCCTTGACGGGACCACAGTGGTGTAACTACACTTGTGTTTCCCTCACAACATTTGGTGGTACATCACCGTCGGTACCACAACATGTTGTGGTTGGTGTGACAAGAGGCCTGGCCGGGGAACCGCGGGGAGCGGTGCGGGGAGGAGCGACATGGATAAAGCGACGGGACTGCGCATCACCCGGCTCTTCACCAAACCCGGCGAAGACCCGCTCGATTCGGTTGCCTGGAGCAGGCGCGACTCCCGCATCACCAACCCCGACGGCTCCGTGGTCTTCGAGATGCGCGATGCCGAGATCCCCACCTCATGGTCCCAGGTGGCCGCCGACATCATGGTCTCCAAGTACCTGCGCAAGGCCGGCGTCCCCCAGTTCAACGAATCGGGCGAGCCCCTGCGCGATGACGAGGGCCGTGTGGTGCTCGGGCCGGAGCGCTCCGCCCGCCAGGTCATACGGCGCCTCACCTACACCTGGGCCCGGTGGGGCGAACAGAACGGCTACTTCGCTTCCGAGGACGACGCCCGGGCCTTCGAGGACGAGCTGTCCTACATGCTGGTCAACCAGATGGCCGCCCCCAACAGCCCCCAATGGTTCAACACCGGGCTTCATCACGCTTACGGCATGACCGGGCCGCCCCAGGGCTTCTGGTACGTGGACCCGGCCACCGGCCAGGCCGTCCCCTCCCCCGACTCCTACTCGCGTCCAGCCCCCCACGCCTGCTTCATCCAGTCCATCGAAGACGACCTGGTCAACGAGGGCGGCATCATGGACCTCTGGGTGCGCGAGGCCCGCCTGTTCAAATTCGGGGCCGGCACCGGCACCAACTTCTCCCGGATCCGCGCCGAGAACGAGCCCCTGTCCGGGGGCGGCCGCTCGTCCGGGGTTATGTCCTTCCTCAAGATCGGCGACCGGGCGGCCGGGGCCATCAAGTCGGGGGGCACTACCCGCCGCGCCGCCAAGATGGTCATCCTCGACATCGACCATCCCGACATCGACGAGTTCATCGCCTGGAAGAAGGAGGAAGAGGACAAGGTCCGGGTGCTCATTGCCGCCGGCTACTCCTCCGACTTCAACGGCGATGCCTATCAGACCGTCGCCGGCCAGAACGCCAACAACTCCGTACGGGTCTCAAACGAGTTCATCCGGGCGGTCCTCGACGATGCCGATTGGCAACTGACCGCCCGCACCGACGGCCGGGTGATGCGCACCGTGCGCGCCCGCCAACTGTGGCGCGACATCGCCGAGGCGGCCTGGGCCTGCGCCGACCCGGGCGTGCAGTTCGACACCACCATCAACGAGTGG
>CAZJRF010000113.1:0-5767 GCA_964548475.1 uncultured Acidimicrobiia bacterium | reverse complement strand
CCACTCCTCCAGGAAGTAGAAGCGCTCCTCCTCTGGAATCGTGCGCGGGTCGCGAGAGTCGCCGGGTTGTCGCGGCGTCCAGATGCGCCCTCCCTCCCCCCGGGAGGCCTCGCTCATGAGGCGGTTCTTGTCGTCGCCGATCATGCCGGTGGGGTGGAACTGCATGAACTCCCCGTTCACGAAGCCCACCCCCTGCTGGTAGGCCCGGCTGGCGGCCGCCCCGGTGGAGTTCGACGAGTTGGTCGAGCGGCCGTAGATGAGGCCGAGCCCGCCGGTGGCCAGCACCACTGCGTCGGCCGGGAACGCTTCCACTCCCCCGTCGCGGAGGTCGAGAGCGGTGATGCCCCGGCAGCGGCCTTCGGCGTCGAGCACCAGCGACAGCATCTCCCACCACTCATGCTTCTCAACCAGGCCCCCCTCCTCGTAGCGGCGCACCTGCTGGTCGACGCCGTATAGGAGTTGCTGGCCGGTGCTCGACCCGGCGAACGCCGTCCGCTTGTTGCGGACTCCCCCGAACAGACGCAGATCCAGCAGCCCCTCCGGGGTGCGGGAGAAAGTCACCCCCATCCGCTCGAAAGTGTGGATCAGCCCCGGTGCCTCCTCACACATCGTCTTGATCGGCGGCTGGTCGGCCAGATAGCCACCCCCCTTGATGGTGTCCACGATGTGCTGCCAAATGCTGTCGCCCTGGCCCTTGGTGTCGAGAGCGGCATTGATGCCCCCCTGTGCACAAGCCGAATGCGACCGCTTCACCTCGAAGAGAGAGAACAACTTCACCGGCAGGCCGGCCTCGACGAGGCGCAGGGTGGCCCACAGTCCGCCCAGCCCCCCGCCCACCACGATCGTCGTCGGCTTCGCCGTCATCTATCAGCCCCTGGTCTACGTGGAGAGAAAGAACCCCAGCATGCCGTGGATCCCCAACGCGGTGATCACCACGAACACCACCCCCATCACCACCTGCATGATCTTCTGCGCCCGCGGGGTGGTGGCAAGCCCCCACACGATCGACGCCGACCACACCCCGTTGCAGAAATGGAAAGTGGTGAAGATCAGCCCCCACAGGTAAGGCACCAGGAACGCCGGCTCAGAGAACAGGTTCCGCATGTGCGAGAACATGTCCTGGCGCACCGCCTCGCTCCAGATCGCCACAATCCGGGTGCCGATCACGTGCATCAGCAGGAACAGCAGGATCCCCACCCCCGACCAGCGCTGCAGCCACCACATCCAGTTGCGGAAGTAGCCGTAGTGGGTCACATTTGACCGGCCCATCCAGAACACCACCAGGCCGTAGATCGCGTGGAACAGGATCGGGATGGCGATCAGGAAGATCTCCAGCAAGAAGATGTAGTTGAGGTTCTGGATCTTCTCCACCACATAGGTGTTGTAGTGGTCCTGCCCGAAACGCGACTGGGAGTTCTCCCACAGGTGGAACAGCAGGAAAGCCCCCACCGGCACCAGCCCCACCAGCGAATGGATGCGGCGCAGCAGGAAATGCGGGTTCTGCACCGAAGCCGAACCCCCGGAAGGCCGCTCCTTGGTTGCCGTCACTCAACCTCCTGCCGGAAGCGCCGGACCATTATGCCAAGTGAGCGCAGCCCTCCCGCCAACCCTGCCGCCCGTCGGCCGATTCCCGGCGGAACTGCGCGCCGGCCCCCGCACTATCCTGCCCGAAGACAGCCGAAAGGAGCCGTCTTGCCCAAGTTCTTGACCACCGAGTGGATCGAGGCCCTCACCGCCACGCTGGCGGAGCACGAAGGCTTCAAGAGCGCCATTGCCAGCAGCCAGCTCTCGCTCCAGTTCGAGGTCCCCGACGCCCCGGAGGGTGGGGAGAAGACGTACGTGATTGCCATCGACGGAGGCGCGGCCCGGGTCACCCCGGGGCCGGGGGAGAGCCCGGACATCACCATCTCCAGCAGCTACGAGACCGCAGCCGCGTTGGCCAAGGGTGAGTTGAACACCCAGATGGCCTTCATGAGCGGCAAGATCAAGGTCTCCGGCAACATGGGGAAGCTGATGACCAATCAGGCCATGCTGGCCCAGTTCACCGAGGCCACCAAGGGCATGCAGGTGGAGTACTAGGAGTCGGACCAGACCCCGGCCCGTGAACACGGGCCCGGGAAACAATGAGGGCGCACCCACGGTGCGCCCTCAGTTTTGGAGGTTCCGGCCGGTCAGTGGCCCAGCGCCTCGCGCAGGGTGCGACTCGCCTTGAACTTGGGAGCCATGTGAGTGGGGACCACCACCGCCTCCCCGGTGCGGGGATTACGAGCAGTCCTCTCGGCGACCCGACGGGCTTCGAAGTTGCCGAACCCGCTGATGGCGACCTTCTCGCCGTGTTCCAGAGCTTCGGTGATCACCATGAACACCGCGTCGACGGCAGGTGCCACCTCGGTCTTGGGCCGGCCGAGGCGCGCGGCTACGGCATCGACGACATCCCGCTTATTCATATGAGGGTCCCCTTTCGTGGGTGTATGCCAACCTGGTAACTCTACCAACAGTCAAGCAGTACATAGCATTTTATGCGGTTGAGAGGCCCGCCGGCCGCCCTCCCGCCCGGCCCGGTCGCTCGACCCCCGGGCGCCGGTGGGGGCTGCCCCTCGGGTAGCGTGAGAGGCATGAAGGCCCGACCGGGAGCATCGGCTTCGGCCTCTCTGACCGTGACGCCGGCCGACACGGCCCTTGCCTTGCGCTCCGGCGACGTGGTGGTGCTGGCCACTCCCCGCCTGCTTGCTCTCTGCGAGGAGGCCACGGTCTTAGCGGTGGCCCCTCTCCTCGAGGAGGACGAGACCACCGTCGGCTCCCGGGTGGAGTTGGAGCACCTCGCCCCGTCGGCCCCCGGAGACCGGGTGCAGGCGACCGCCGTGCTCGAGAAGGTGGAGGGACGCCGGCTGATCCTGACGGTCGTCGCCCGCCGGGGGGAGACCATTGTGGGACGGGGAACCATCTGCCGGGTGGTGGTGGACCGCCGCCGCTTCCCGGCAGAGGCCGCCGGCCCGGGCTAGGGCAGTTCCTGGGGGCGGGTGGGCACCTCGCGCTCCCGCCAGACGACCGACCGGTGGGTGACCGACAGCATCGCGGACCAGCCCAGGGCCAGGCCCCAGAAGGCCACCATCACCGGGTGCAGGGGAGTCGTCCACTGCGGGCCGCGTCCCAGGTGAGAGGTGAGCATCCGACCACTGAGGAGCAGGAGCACCTGCCACACGGCGAAGGCGGGCATGTCCCCGCCCACTACTCCCAGCCCCACCCGGAAGAAGGGCAGCAGCAGCACGGGCATGAGCACCAGCACCACCGCCCCGGCCATCCACGGGTTGTAGCCGATGCCCCCGTAGGCATTCTTGGAGAAGCCCCGCCATATCGGCCGCACCCCCCGGTACCAGCGCGTCTCCACCAGGTCGCTCCCATTGGCCAGGCGCACGGGGTAACCGGCCGCCTTCACCGCCCGGCTCAGCTCGACGTCGTCGACGATGGAATCGCTACGCGCGGCGTGGCCCCCGGCGGCCGCATAGGCGGCACGGGTGACCAGCAGGAAGGGCCCGAAGGCCAATGCCACCCCCGGCCGGTTAGCCCGGTGCACCAGGGCCATGGGGAAGAGAGCGAACATGGCATGGGGCACCATGGGCAGCAGCACCGAACCGCTCACCGAACCTCGCTCGGCCCGCGGCAGCAGGGAGACCAGGCCGGCCTCGTGCTCCTCCTGCAAGCTCACCGCCGCCGAAATCGTGCCGGGAGCGAAGGTGGTGTCGGCGTCCACGAAGCAGAGCAGGCCGCCCTGCGCCGCTTGGAAGAGCTGATGACAGGCCCAATTCTTCCCCGTCCAGCCGGGAGGAAGGGGCAAACCCGACAGCAGACGAACCCGGGAGCCGCCCACCGCACGGACCACTTCGGCGGTGGCGTCGGTTGAGCCGTCGTCGAGGACGACGATCTCCAGGTTCGGGTAGTCCTGCGCCAACAGGGAATGAAGGCAGTCGGCGATGGTCTCTTCCTCGTTGCGCGCCGGCACCAGCACGCTCACCAACGGGGCCTCCTCGTCCCAAAGGCGCGCCAGGGGCCGGGTCAGGGCCCGCTGGTTCCAGAAGATGAGCACCAGCTGCATGAGGAAGAGCCAGGTGAAAGCCCAATCGAACAGCAGCTCCCGGCTCATGCCCGGCTCCCTCCCCGCGCCCGGTCCCAGCCGGTGCTCTCCTCGATGCGGCGCATGCGGGGCTCGTCGATCACCCGCTTGAGGGCCACCAGAAGGAAGGCCCCCAGCGCCACCCCGATTGTGGGCAGGTCCCCGCCGGTGAAGGGGGCAACGGCGAATGCCACCACCGTCACGGTGATCAGGGTGGGCAGGAAGCGGTGAGTGAACAGCCACACCACCCCGGAGGCGGTCCCGCCGATCAAAGCCGCCCAGGGGAAGAGGGCGATCGTGAAACCACCGGCGCAGGCGAGGCCCTTGCCGCCGACGAAGCGCAGCCAAACCGGGTAGGCGTGCCCGAGCACCAAGAAGAAGGCCGCCACGGCCAGCTGCCACAGGGGGGATCTTCCGAACAGCAGGGCCACCCCGGCTCCCTTGCCGATGTCCACCGCGAAGACCACCAGTCCCCACCGGTGCCCCACCTCGTGAAAGGCATTGCGGGCCCCTACGTTGCCCTCTCCCGCCTCCCGCACGTCGATGCCCTGGACCAGCTTTCCGACCAGGTAGGCGGTGGGGATGGAGCCGAGGGCGTAGGCCACCAGTGCCGTGCTCACCCCCGTCCACAGTGTGTCCACGCCCGCGCTCCCGGTGGGCCGCTGTCGAGCCGGATTCTAGGGAGGGGCGTGCCTCCCAACCAAGGCCGGCTAGCGGGCGGCGTGTGCTTCCGCGGCGGAGACGGTGTTTTCCAGCAACCCGGCGATGGTCATCGGGCCCACCCCGCCGGGAACCGGGGTGATCGCCCCCGCCACCTCGGCCGCGGCGGCGAAGTCGACGTCGCCCACCAGCCCGTCGGCGGTCTTGTTGGCCCCCACGTCTATGACGACGCTGCCGGGGCGCACGTCCTCTCGCCCGATCAAGCCGGGGCAGCCAGCCGCCGCCACCAGCAGGTCGGCCTGCCGCGTCAGGTGCGATAGGTCGCGGGTGGCGGTGTGCGCCACCGCCACAGTGGCATCGCGCCCCTTGAGACCGAGGAGGATGGCCAGCGGCCGGCCTACCAGGAAAGAACGGCCGACCACCACGACGAACGCTCCCCGGGTTTCGATGCCGTAGTGGTCCAGCAGGCGCAGGATGCCGGCCGGGGTGGCTGGGCGCAGCCCCGGGCGGCCGAGCACGAGGCGTCCCAGGTTGGCCGGGTGCAGGCCGTCGGCGTCCTTGGCCGGGTCGATGCGCTCGAGGAGCGCCACCGGGTCGAGATGGCCGGGCAAGGGCATCTGCACCAGGATGGCGTCCACCGTCGGATCGGTATTCAACTCGTCTACCAGCCCGGCCACCCGATCGGTCGGCGTATCGGCGGGGAGCACGTGGTCGAAGGAGCGCATCCCTACCCGGGCGGCGGCCCGGTGCTTACCCCGCACGTAGATCTGGGAGGCGGGGTCGTCTCCCACCAGGACGGTGGCCAGGCCCACCTGCTTCCCGGCGGCGGCCAGCGCTTCCACCCGGACGACGACTTCGGCCTCCAGCACGGCCGCCGCCTCCTTGCCGGAGAGGACGCGAGCGGTGGTCATGTTCTGCCCCTCCCATACCTCCCCCTAAGGGGGAGGTGGACCGGCCCGCAGGCCCGGGACGGAGGGGGTGCTTGTGCCCGGCCTG
>CAZJRF010000112.1:0-5782 GCA_964548475.1 uncultured Acidimicrobiia bacterium | reverse complement strand
CGGACCAGAAGGTTGGGGGTTCGAGTCCCTTCGGGCGTGCTGGGCCGCCTGCTTCTCCTCGCGGAGCGGTGGGGCCTTTCTCCCGGCTCGGTTACCGTGGTGGTACAAGCGCTACCGGCACGATCGACCCAGCGCCCGAGCGGAGGAACGCACCATGGCCGAGCAGGCCCTGATCAAGACCCCCCTCAACACCTGGCACCATTCCCACGGCGGGAAGATGGTGGACTTCGGGGGCTGGGAGATGCCCGTCCAGTACGAGTCGGGCATGCTGGCCGAACATCTGGCCACCCGCCGGTACGGCGGCATCTGGGACGTCAGCCACATGGGCCGCCTCCGCATCGGGGGGGCCGACCGCCTCGCCTTCCTGCAGCACGTGCTGACCAACAACGCCGAGGCGCTCGAACCCTGGCGGGCCCAGTACACCCTGATCCCCAACGAGCGAGGCGGGGTCATCGACGACGCCTACCTGTACCGCTTCGGGGAGGACGACTTCATCCTGGTGGTCAACGCCTCCAACCGGCTCACCGACCTGGAGCACCTGGCTCAACCGGCCACGGCCTTCACCGACCTCACCATCGAGGACTGCACCCGATCGCTGGCGATGATCGCCTTCCAGGGACCGCTCACCGGCGAGGTCCTGGGAGAGCTGCTGGAGGACGGATCGCTGCCCGAGCCGCGGCGCAACTCGCTGTCGGCGGGGAAGATCGCCGGGGCCGACGTGCTGATCGCCCGCACCGGCTACACCGGCGAGCCGATTGCCTTCGAGCTGCTGGTCGCCGCCGAAGCCGCCGAGGCGATCTGGGCCGCCTTGGACGAGGCCGGGGCCGGCCGGGGGATCGTGCCCTGCGGCCTGGGGTCCCGCGACACCCTGCGCCTGGAGGCCGCCCTCCCTCTCTACGGGCACGAGCTGGGCATCGATCCGGAGGGCAACGAGTTCCCCGCCTACTCCTTTCCGCTCAGCGCCTCGGCGGTGAGCTTCTCGGAGAGGAAGGGAGATTTCATCGGCCGGGCCGCCCTGCAGCAGCAGCGTGAGCAGGACCAGCTTCTCAAGACCGGCGAATATCGGGGCTCCGACGTGCTCCCCCGGCGCACCCGGTGCCTGGCCCTGCTCAGCTCCGGCATCGCCCGCCAGGGCCACAAGGTGTTCCTGGGCGACCGCAAAGTCGGCTTCATCACCAGCGGCAGCGTGGCCCCTTACTGGAAGTTCGAAGGAGAGGGCGCCACCACCCGCATCGGGGATGAGCACGATCGGCGGCCTATCACCCTGGCCTGCCTGGATGCGGCGCTCGGGCCGGGCCAAGAGGTGGAGGTGGATCTGCGGGGCCGGCGGGTGCCCGCCCAGGTGGTCGAATGGCACGGCCGCTCGGACGCCCCGCCCTACTTCCGGGCGGTGCTGCCGCGCCGGGCGGAACGAGAGACCAAGCCGGCCGCCGCCGGGGGGACCGAACGGGCCCGGGTGGTGCTCGAGCGGGCCCTGGCCAACCACGAGTGGCGCCAGCATTCCTGCATCAACCTGATCCCCTCCGAGATGACCCAGTCGCCGCTGGTGCGCCTGCTGCAGGTGACCGACCCCATGGGCCGCTATGCCGAGCACCGCGAGCTGGCCGCCCTCGGCCAGGAGGTCTTCTACTACCAGGGAACCGACTTCATCGCCTGGGTCGAGGAGCAGGTGGCCCGCGAAATGGCCTCCTTCCTGGGCTGCCGCCTGATCGAGTCGCGGGTCATCAGCGGGCAGATGGCCAACATGACGGTGTTCAGCGCGCTGGTGGACTATCGCAACCGGGTCGACCGGCGGCGCGAGCCCCAGCGCATTCGCCTGGCCATGAACAACCACATCGGCAAGGGAGGCCACCTGAGCTCCCAGCCCATGGGGGCCCTGCGGGACTACATCGCCCGCGACCCTCGCACCGAGCGGCCGGCGGTGGTCAACTTCCCGGTGCGGGAGGACAACCCCTACCGCATCGACGTCGAGGCCACCGGGAGGCTGCTGGAGGAGATTGACCCCGAGCTGATCATCTTCGGCAAGAGCATGGTGCTCCATCCCGAGCCGGTGGCCGAGATTCGGGCGCTGGTGGCCGGCAAGGAGGAGCGGCCGCTCATCATGTACGACATGGCCCACGTGCTCGGTCTGGTGGGCCCGCACTTCCAGCAGCCCTTCCACGACGGCGCCGACCTGGTCACCGGCTCCACCCACAAGACCTTCTTCGGCCCGCAGCGGGGGGTGATCGCCGCCGATTTCCCGGAGGAATCCCCCGACATGGGCCTGTGGAAGGCCATCCGCCGGCGCACCTTCCCGGGGGCGGTCAGCAACCACCACCTGGGGACGCTGCTGGGGCTGCTGCTGGCCGCCATCGAGGTGAACACGTTCAAGGATGAGTACCAGCCGCAGGTGATCGCCAACGCCAAGGCCTTCGCCCGGGCGTTGGCCGGGGAGGGGCTCGACGTGCAGGGGGACCCGTCGGTGGACTACACCGAGACCCACCAGGTGATCGTGGCGGTCGGGCGCGGCCGGGGCGCCGAGGTGGCCCGGGCACTCGAGGAGCGCAACATCATCTGCAACTACCAGGCCATCCCCAGCGACGAGGGGTTCACCGCCAGCTCGGCACTGCGCCTGGGGGTATCTGAGATGACGCGCTTCGGCATGGTGGAACCGGACTTCCAGGAGATGGCCGGCCTGCTGGCCGCCGCCGTCCGGGATGAGAAAGGAATAGGCGAGAAGGTGGCCGGGTTCCGCCGCCGGTTCCAAACCATGCGGTTCTGTTTCGAGGGCGACGGGTTCGCCGCGGCCCGGGAGAAGCTGCTGGGTACTCTCTGAGTGACCCAGCGAGTCGGCCTGTCGCGCGGACGGCCGGAAGGGAGCTGCATGACTCGCAGGCGATGGGCCCTGGTAGCTGCGGGATTGGTGGTGGTGGCCGGAGTGCTCGCCCTGGCCCTGGTCCTTACCGGCGGGGAGGTCGATGGGGTCGTCCGGATTCTGCGCGAGCCGGATTCAGGTGCCGTGGTGGAGATGGCTCCGGCTCAAGTGGTACTGGTCGAGATCGAGGGAAACCCCACCACCGGTTTCACCTGGGAGATGGCCGAGATCGACGAGCGGGTGATTGCCCCTGTAGGTGATCCCCAATACGAGAGTGAGTCCGATGCCGACGGCTCGGGCGGTACCTACACCTTCCGCTTCGAGGCAGTCGGCCCGGGTGAGGCGGAGGTGGTCATGGTCTACCGGCAGTCGTGGACGGACGTTGCGCCGAGCAGGACGTTCACCTTCCGCGTGGTGGTGGGCTGAGGGACGGAGTGAGGTGCTGCCCACCATGCCCTACGGATCGGTGGCCGACATCCTTCCCTGGTTGCAGGAGTTGCTCGGCGACCGGCTGAGCACCTCGGCCGACGTGTGCCGCCACCACGGGACCGACGAGGGGTGGAACCCGCCGGTGCCGCCCGAGGCGGTGGTCTTCCCCACCTCCACCGCCGAGGTCTCCCGCCTGGTGGAGATCTGCGCCAGGGGCCGGGTGCCGGTGATCCCCTTCGGGGCCGGCACGTCGTTCGAGGGAGGGGTGGGGGCCCTGCACGGCGGGCTGTGCCTGGACCTATCCAACATGACCCGCATCCTGGAAGTCAACGAGGCCGACCTGGACTGCACCGTCGAGGCAGGGGTGCGCCGCACCCAACTGGAAGAGCATCTGGGACGGCGGGGGCTGTTCTTCCCGGTAGACCCGGGAGCCGACGCCACCATCGGGGGGATGGCGGCCACCCGGGCCTCCGGGACCCGGACGGTGGGGTACGGGGCGATGCGGGAAGCGGTGCTGGCGGTGACCGCGGTGATGGCCGACGGCCGGGTGGTGCACACCGCGCGCCGGGCCCGCAAGTCGTCGGCCGGCTACGACCTGACCCACCTGCTGGTGGGCTCGGAAGGCACGCTGGGGGTGATCACCGAGGTGACCCTGCGGATCTACGGGATCCCGGAGTCGTCGGTGGTGGCGATCTGCGCCTTCGCCACCCTGGCCGGTGCGGTGGAGACGGCCATCGCCACCCTGCAGATAGGGATCCGACCCGCTCGCATCGAGCTGCTCGACGAGGTGCAGATCACCGCCTGCAACGCCTACTCGGGACTGGACCTGGCGGCCCGGCCCACCCTGCTGCTGGAGTTCCACGGTACCCCCGCCGGGGTGGCCGAACAGGCCGAGGCCGTGCGGGAGATCGCCGCCGGGCAGGGGGGTACCGGGTGGGAGTCGGCCACCGACCCGGCCGAGCGGAATCGGCTCTGGAATATCCGCCACGATGCGTACTACGCCGCCCGGGCGCAGCGGCCGGCGGTGCGGGGGATGCCCACCGACGTCTGCGTGCCTATCTCCCGGCTGGCCGAGTGCATCCTGGACACGCGACGCGACCTGGATGTCTCTGGCATCCGGGCTCCGATCATGGGCCACGTGGGCGACGGCAACTTCCATGTGACCCTCACCTTCGACCCGGCCGACCCGGCGGAGCTGGCCGGCTGCCGGGCGCTGCACGACCGCCTGGTGCGGCGCGCCCTAGCCATGGGGGGCACCTGCACCGGGGAGCACGGCATCGGCTACGGCAAGCAGGACTACCTGGTGGAGGAGCACGGAGAGGAGGCGGTCGAGGTGATGCGAGCCGTCAAGCGAGCCCTCGACCCGCTGAACATCTTGAACCCGGGCAAGGTGCTGCCCGGCTGCTGACCGGACCGGGAACGGCTGGGGCCCCGGCATGGCCGGGGCCCCAGCGCGCAGACGGACGGGAAGATCAGGAAGCCAGGGTGCCGGCGAACACCTGCCAGGCCAGCAGCGACTTGGCCACCAGGGAGAGAAGCACGTAGGCCGCCTCTCCGTACAGGTAGTCGCGCCACTTCCCCACCTTCCGGTACTGCAGGACCATGTTCACCGCGAAGATGTTGAAGAACACGAACAGCGAGAAGAAGATCCCGTAGACGAAGGCGGGCGGCTCCCCGGGCGCACCCGGGGCCCACAGGTAGATGGCGATGACTATCCAGGGCACCGCCCCGGCCAGGCACCCGAAGATGAAGGGGAGCCAGCGGGGCCGCCCGGGCTTCTCGTAGTGCTCCTGGAGAAGTCCGAACAGGATCATGGCGGCGTTGACCCCGAAGATGGCGCCGAGGGCGGCCACGTCGCTGATGCCGGTGAGCATGGCGATGAGCACCACCATCACGGAGGAGCTCAGCGAGTACTCGATCCAGCGGGCATGGTTGCGCTCCCTCAGCAGATTGCGGCTGTACCACTGGTAGATGCCCGGGCTGGCGATGAGCCAGTGGGCGAGAGCCGAGAGGAATACGAAGGCGGCCACCCCCCAGGCGATGCGCACGTCGAACAAGTGCTCGGCCGTGTACTGCCCGGCCCCGGGCTGGGCGGACAGAAAGAAGCCCTTCACCGGGAGGCTGAAGTCGCTGGCCAGGATCAGGATCACCACGCCCTGGAGGGCGTGGAAGAGGCCCATGATCAGGTTGTACCAGCGAAGGCGGCGGAGGCGCCGAAAGGCGTCGGCCCCCTCGGCGAGCGGAGCGGAGATAGTTGTGGGTTCCATGTGGGGAACTGTAGGAGCGGGACGGCCCGCACGCACAGCAGAGGCCGCCGACGGCGGCCTCTGCGAACGCGGCGAGGGGGCCTCCCCGGAGGGCAGCCCCCTCGGCGAATCGACTACTTCTTCCTGGCCGGAGCCTTCTTGGCCGGAGCCTTCTTGGCCGGAGCCTTCTTGGCCGGGGCCTTCTTGGCCGGAGCCTTCTTGGCCGGAGCCTTCTTGGCCGGAGCCTTCTTGG
>CAZJRF010000111.1:0-5802 GCA_964548475.1 uncultured Acidimicrobiia bacterium | reverse complement strand
GGTTGAGGGCCACCCGCTCCGCCGACAGGATGGGTCGGGCCCGGGGTAGTCGGAGCGGAAGTGGGCTCCCCGGCTCTCGGTCCTGGCCCGGGCCGCCCGGGCGATCAGACGACCTGCCTCGATCATGTTGCGCGCCTCCGAGGCTACCGGCTCCAGCCGGACGGCCAGGCCCTCAATCTCCTCCAGACCCGCAGTCAGCCCGGGGCCGTCCCGCAGCACCCCCACCCTCTCCTCCATGATGCGGCGCAACTCACCCACCAGGGAAGTGGTGTCGCCGGGCGCCGGCCCCGGGTCGGGGGCGGAACGGGCTGCGCCCTCATCGACCGGAGCAAGGCCGGCAGCGCGCACCGCCTCCCCCGCCCGCTGCCCGAAGACCGTCGCCTCCAGCAGCGAGTTGCTGGCCAGGCGGTTGGCCCCGTGCACCCCGCTGCGGGCCACCTCTCCCACCGCCCACAGGCCCGGCAGCGAGGAGCGGCCGTCCAGGTCGGCATCCACCCCGCCCATGTGATAGTGAGCGGCCGGCGCCACCGGCACCGGCTCGCGCCGGGGGTCGATGCCCTCCTCCATGCACAGCTCAAACACCGTGGGAAACCGCGCAGGGAAGGACTCGCCCACCGCCCGGGTGCCGTCCAGATACACCCGTCTCCCGCCCTGCCGCCGTCGGAAGATGGCCCGGGCCACTACATCGCGCGGGGCCAACTCGGCATCCGGGTGCTCTCCAACCATGAAGCGTTCGCCGGACTCATCCACCAGCACCGCCCCCTCGCCGCGGAGCGCCTCGGTGAGCAGCGGCGCGGGATCCCGTCCGGTGTCGAGCGCGGTGGGATGGAACTGCACAAACTCCAGGTCGGCCAGAGTCGCTCCCGCCCGGGCGGCCATGGCCAGGCCGTCGCCGGTGACCTCGGGGGGATTGGTGGTGCGGGCGTAGAGGCGGCCGATGCCCCCGGTGGCCAGTATCACCGCCGGGGCCAGGGCACACATGCGCTCGCCGGCATCGGTGCGGATCGTGACCCCCGCCACCCGGCCCCCCTCCACCAACAAGTCGGCGGCGAACCCGAAGGGGATGGTCGTCGCGTGCTCGGCGGCGGCCGCAGCCGCCACCAGGGCCCGCATCATCGCCGCCCCGGTCGCATCACCCCCGGAGTGCAGCACCCGGCGCCGCTGGTGCCCGCCCTCCCGGCTCAGTAGCAGGGACCCGTCCGGCCCGGTGTCGAAATGAACCCCGAGGGCGGCCAGGGCGAAGACCCGCTCCGGAGCGGACGCGGTCAGCACCTCCACCGCGCGTGCGTCGTTTATCCCTCCCCCCACGGCCACCGTGTCGGCCGCGTGCTCGGCCGGGGAGTCGTCGCCGGCCACTGCCGCGGCGATGCCCCCCTGGGCCCAGGGGGTAGAGCCGCCGCCCGGGTCGCCCTTGGTGACCACCAGGACCCGGAGCGGCGCCAGGGCCAGGGCGGCGGTGAGCCCGCCGATGCCCGAGCCGACGACTACGGCATCGGCCCGGAACAGGCGGTCGAAGACGGCGCCCACGGCCGGACCTCAGCCCCCGCGGCCCCGGCCGACCGCCAGCATGCGCTCCACCGCCCGGCGGGCCCGCGCGGCCACCTCCGGCTCCACCTCCACCCGATGCTGCAGGTGGACCAGGGAGTCGAGGATCCCGGGCAGGGTGATTCGGCGCATGTAGGGGCACAACTCGCAGGGGCGCACGAACTCGAGTTCGGGGAAGTCCACCGCCAGGTTGTCGCTCATGGAGGACTCGGTAACCAGCAGCAGGCGCGGTGGGCGCTGCTCCTCCACCCGGCGCAGCATGCCAGAGGTCGAGCCGACGTAGTCGGCTTCGGCCAGCACCTCCGGCGGGCATTCGGGGTGGGCCAGCACCTCCAGGTGCCCGTCGTGGGCCTCTCGCCATCGGCGGATCTCGCCGGGGGTGAAGCGCTCGTGCACCACACAATGGCCGTGCCAGAGGATCACCTCCACGTCGGTCTGCGAGGCCACGTACCGGCCCAGGTACTCGTCGGGCAGGAAGATCACCCGGGGAGATCCCAGCGACTCCACCACTTCCACCGCATTGGAGGAGGTGCAGCAGATGTCCGCCTCCGCTTTCACCTCGGCCGACGTGTTCACGTAGGTCACCACCGGCACCCCCGGGTGCCGCTCCCGCAGCAGGCGGACGTCGGCCCCGGTGATCGAGTCCGCCAGGCTGCAACCCGCTTCCGGGTCGGGGATGAGCACCATCCGCTCGGGATTGATGATCTTGGCCGTCTCCGCCATGAAGTGCACCCCGGCCAGCACGATCACCTCGGCATCGGTGGAGGCTGCCTGCTGGGCCAGTGCCAGCGAGTCCCCTCCCAGGTCGGCTACGCCGTGGAAGATCTCGGGAGGCTGGTAGTTGTGAGCCAGCACGATGGCCCGGCGCAGCCGCTTCCATTCCTCGATGGCGGCGACGTAGGGCCGGTGAGCCTGCCACTCCGCCGCCGACACCACGCGCTGCAGCCGGCGCCCTCTCTCCTCGAGGTCGGGCGCGGGGATCACAGCAGCCGGCTCGGGCGGCACACCGCCTCCTTTTACTCTAAATGAGTATAACCCTCCCGAGAATCCTAGCTCCCGGGAACCGGGCCCCCGCGGCCCGCCGGGAGGGATCGCTTCACCCGCTGGTGCGCAAGCCGGGCAGGCCGACGCCCGGGGCCGGACGCTCGCGCAGCACCTCGCGGCGGAAGCGGTAGACGGCCGCCGGGCGGCCCCCCGTTGATTCGTCCATCTCCCCGGTCGATTCCACCAGGCCTCCCCGGGCCACCAGGCGCCGAAAGTTCTGGCTGTGAAGGCGCACCCCGGAGAGCGCCTCCACCACCCGCTGCAGTCGCCCGAGAGTGAAGGCGGGGGGGAGCAACTCGAAGACCACCGGCCGGTAGCCCAGCTTCCCCCGCAGCCGGCCCAGGGCCTGGGCGGCGATGCGGCGGTGATCCAGGGCCATTCTCTCCCCCGGGACGAGGGACGCCGGCCCGCCCGCCTCCGGGATCAACCCGGCCTCATACAGCAGCTCGTAACGCTCCAGCACCCGCTCCACGTCCCAGCGCGACCCGCCCCGGCCGAAGTGGATCTGCAGGCGCTCGCGGCGCGCCTCCCGGCCGGGGCCGTCCCCGCCGGCCGCCGCCCATCGCTGCAAGGCCGGCACGATCGCCCCCTCCAGGGCCGCAGGCGGACCCTCCCGGAAGTCCTCCCAGGGGAAGAATTCGTACCAGTCCCGCCAACGGGCCCCCGCGTGTGCGGGGAGGGGCCCTTCCCTCACCAGAGCCAGGTAGGCCACGGTGACCAGGCGTTCCTCCTCCACCGGGCCCCGGCCCCGGTCGCCCAGGCTGTACAGCTGCTCCACATAGCCCAGGTCGATGCCGGTCTCCTCCGCCACCCAGCGGCGCAAGGCCCGCTCCAGGGTGCGGTCGCCGGCGGGATCCAACGTCCCGCTGGGCAGCGAGCAAGGCCCCGCGCCCACTGTCAGGATCCGGGGCTGCTCCCCGGTGACCGCCACGATCACCGCGCTCAGGCCCAGCACCACCCGGGAAGGCTCACCGCCGCTCACAGTGCCGACTGTACCCGCTGGCCTCCGACCTTCCCGGAGAGCGGCTCGCGGCCGACCAACCGGCGGTCGACCGTGATAGCCTCTCTTGTAAGGGACTACTCCCTCATCGGGAAGCAAAGCGACAGGAGCGAGGGATATGAGACTACGCAGAGCGCTGCTGCTGGTCTTCGCCCTCTCCTTGATCGTTGCCGCTTGCGGCGACGACGGAGGAGAGACGACGACCACCGCGGCGGCTACCACTACCGAAGCGACTACGACCACCGCGGCAGCCGGGCTGGAGACCATCACGCCCGGGGTGCTCACGATCGGGTCGGACGTTCCCTACCCGCCGTTCGAGGACTTCGATTCGGATGGCAACGTGATCGGCTTCGACGCCGAACTGATGAATGACATCGCCAGCCGGCTCGGCCTCGAACCGTTGTGGATCGACACCGACTTCGACACTATCTTCACTCAGCTGGCTCAGGGCCAGTTCGACGTAGTGGCTTCGGCGACCACCATCACCGAAGAGCGGGAGTTGATGGTCGACTTCTCCAACCGCTACTTCAACGCCAACCAGGCCCTGACCATCAACACCGACGAGACGCCGAACATCGGCAGCACCGCCGACCTGCAGTCGGGCGACGCGGTCGCCGTGCAGACCGGCACCACCGGTGAGATCTGGGCCAAGGACAACCTGGAGCCGGATGGGATCATCATCCGCAGCTTCACCCAGCCGCCGGACTGCTTCGCCGCCCTCGAGGGGGCGCAGGTCATTGGGACCATCGTCGACATCGACACCTCGCTGGCCATCGAGGGAGACCGGCCCGGACTGGTGGTGGTCGAAGAGATCGTCACCGGCGAGGGTTACGGCTTCCCGGTGAACCCGGAGAACCCGGAACTGCTGGCCGCGGTCAACGCCGCCCTGGCCGACATGCTCGCCGATGGCACCTATCAGGCCGTCTACGACACCTGGCTCGACCGCCCCGAGGGCAGCGTGCTCTACGAGGCGCCGGAGCCGGAGGCCATCGGCACCGAGGAGAACCCAATCCAGGTGCTGTTCGTGCCTTCGGTGTCGGCCGAGGAGATCGTCGCCGGCGGTGACTTGCTCGCCGCCCAGTTGAACGAGGCCACCGGCCTCTTCTTCGAGGTATCGGTGCCGACTTCCTACGCGGCCACGGTGGAGGCGATGTGCGCCTCGCCGGACAACACCATGGGCTTCATCCCGGCCCAGGGCTACATCCTGGCCAACAACCTCTGCGGGGCCAACGTCTCGCTGAAGGCCATGCGCTTCGGATTCGACGTCTACTGGGCCCAGTTCATCGTCCAGCGTGACAGCGACTTCGAGACGCTGGAGGACCTGGCGGGCGCGAGCTGGGCCTACCCGGACGCCACCTCCACCTCCGGCTACATAGTCCCCGCCGGCATCTTTGCCAACATGGGCCTTGAGACCGGCGAGGGCCTCGAAGCGGGCAGCCACGACGGCGCAGTGCGGGCCGTCTACAACGGTGAGGCCGACTTCGGCACCACCTTCTACAGCCCGTTCATCGACGCCGAAGGCACCGTGATCTGGGATGAGACGGCCGAGAACGCCGACGTCCCCGACGATGTCGTGGATTCCTGCGTTCTGGATGCCGACGGCCAGATTGAGTGCTCCGGCTACTACCCGCGGGATGCCCGCCGCAACCTGCGGACGGATCTCCCCGACGTGATTCAGAAGGTCCGGATCCTGACCATCTCGGACCCGATCCCCAACGACACCCTGACGTTTGGGCCGGACTTCCCTGAGGATCTGCGCACGCAGATCGTGGACGCCTTGAAGGCCTTCGCCGAGGACGACGCGGAGGGCTTCGCCACTGCTTTCGATGCCTATTCGTGGAACGGCGTCTCGGATACCGACGACACCGAGTTCGACTCCATCCGGGCCATCCTCATGGCCCTGGGCTACGACCTGGAGGACCTCGGCTGACCGAGGCACACCACTGAGACCGCATTCGGGCGGGGCACCTGCCCCGCCCGAATCGCGTTCGCGCCCGCCGATCGACTAGAAAGGGGGCCGCGTCACGGGCGGGAGTGAACTTGCTGCGAGTCGAGCACCTGACGAAGGTGTACGAGGGCGGGGTCCAGGCCCTCACCGACGTGTCGTTCGACGTCCCCGAGGGGCAGTTCCTGGCCATCATCGGCCTGAGCGGTTCGGGGAAGTCCACCCTGCTGCGCTGCATCAACCGTCTCATCGAACCCACCGCTGGCCG
>CAZJRF010000110.1:0-5833 GCA_964548475.1 uncultured Acidimicrobiia bacterium | reverse complement strand
TGACGGGAGACGAGATAGCCACGCCTTGCGGAGTCTACCGACGCCCTACGGAGCCTCCGGGGACGAAGCCCCCGTTCTCACAGGCTCTCACAGGACGGCTATGGCCTCTATCTCTACCCGGAAGCCGCCGGGCAGGGCACCCACCTGCACCGTGGAGCGGGCCGGCGGCTTGCCGGGGAAGTACCGGCCGTACACCTCGTTGACTGCAGCGAAGTCGCCCATGTCGGTGAGGAAGACCGTCGTCTTCACCACATGGTCGAAGTCGATGCCCAGGTCTCCGAGCACCAGGGCCAGGTTCTCCATGATCCGGGTGGCCTGGGCGGCAGCATCGCCCGTCTCCTTCTCCCCGGACTCGGGATCTATCGCGACCTGGCCGCTGATGAACACGGGTCGCCCGATGGCCTCGGCGGCAATGGAGTAGGGGCCGATGGGCTTGGCCCCTCTCTTGATGATCGGAACGTGCTTGGGCATGCCTGCTCCTCGTGGACGGGGCGGCCAGAGTACCGGGCGGCCCCCTCCCGCGTCTTGGATGCCCCCCTCGCGCTGGCAGACTGGGCCGGGCATGGCCGACGTCGCCGAACTGGAAGCCGCCCTGCGCGGGGTGATCGATCCCGAGCTGGGCGCCGACATCGTCACCCTGGGCATGGTGCAGGGCATCGACCTGAACGGAGGGCGGGCCACCGTCCGCCTGGCCCTCACCACGACCGCCTGCCCACTGCGGCGCCAGATCGAAGAAAGCGTGGTGCGCCGGCTGACCGCCCTGCCCGGCGTCATCTCGGCAGACGTAGCCGTCTCTCCGATGAGCCCCGAGCAGCGCGCGGGCCTGATGAAGACGGCCCGCCGCAAGACGCGGGAGAGGACGGCTCCCACCATGCTGAGCCCCTCGACCCGGGTGCTGGCGGTGGGAAGCGGGAAGGGGGGTGTGGGCAAGTCCTCCCTCAGCGCCAACCTGGCCGTGGCCCTCACCCTGGCCAGCCACCGCACCGGCCTGCTCGATGCGGACATCTGGGGCTTCTCGGTGCCCCGGCTGCTGGGCGTCACCGGAGAACGTCTCGAGGCGGGGCCCGACGGCAAGATCGCCCCCCTCGAGACGTCCGGCCTGCAGGTGGTCTCCACCGGGCTGCTCCTCGACGACGAGGACCGGGCACTCCCATGGCGGGGACCCATGCTCTCCAAGGCGCTCGAGCAGTTCCTGCGGGACGTCGCCTGGGACCCGGCCCTCGAGTATCTGATCCTCGACCTTCCCCCCGGCACCGGCGACGTCCAGCTCTCCCTGGCCAGGCTGCTGCCCCGGCCGGAGATGGTGGTGGTCACCACCCCGCAGAAGGCGGCACAGCAGGTGGCCCGGCGAGTGGCCGACATGGCCCGCCGCTCCTTCCTGCCGGTGGTGGGGGTCATCGAGAACATGGCGGGGTTCACCACCGAGGACGGCCGCCACTACGACCTGTTCGGGCACGGCGGAGGGCAGGAACTGGCCGATCAACTGGGGGTGCCCCTGCTGGCTCAGGTGCCTCTCGACCCCTTCGTGGTACAGGGCGGCGACGAGGGCCGGTCGGTCGTCTCCGCCCACCCGGACGCCCCCTCCGCTCGTGCCATCACCGCGGCCGCCCTGCGCCTCCTGGAGCTGGCCCCCCCTGCTGCCGGGGAAGCCTGCGGTACCCGGGGCGCCTTCCTCGCCGAACAGATCGAGGTGCGGGCCGCCCCGGAGCCCACCTAGCGAGCCGCAGCCGCCGGAGGAAGAGAGATCAAGCCAGAACGCCGCTGCCCTATCGGCAGAGGCGGGCCACCAGCTGATAGGGGTTGGTCAGCGGGCCCCCGGCAGGCTGATATCCGAGGTGCAGATGAGGCACCGAGGCGTTGCCGGTGGCTCCCACGTAGCCGATCAACTGGCCCTTGTTGACTCTGACCCCGTCGAAGATGCCCGCGGCGAAGCCGTCCAGGTGGGCGTAGTAGTAAATGTCGCTGCTGTCGCCCCGCACATAGAGGTTGTTGCCGCCCAGGTAGTGCCACCCGACGCCGTAGATCACCCCGTTCTCCATGGCCACCAGCGGCGTCCCGGTGGCGGCCACCATGTCCACCCCGTGGTGGGACCGGCCCCCCGGCCGGGGCTCGCCCCACGAGTCGCGGAAGGTGTGGGGCCCGGCCACCGGGCAGGTACGTCCCGCCGTGGGCGTACCCGCACTGCTGGCGTAGCCGGCCGCCGCGGCGGCTGCGGCCGCCTGCGCGGCCAGGGCAGCCTGCCGGGCGGCCTCCGCCCGGCGAATGCGCTCCTGCTCCTCTCGCCACCACTGGTCGTACAGGGACTGGAACTCAGCGTTGGCCGTCTCCAGCTCTCCCAGCAGCAACTCGGTCTGACGCTCTAGTTCGGCGCTCATCTCGCTCTGAGTGACCAGCAACCCCTCCAGTTCACCCTGCAGCCGGGCGCTGTCCTCCTTCAGGTACTCCAACTGGTTGACCGCGTCCTGCTCTGCCGCCAGCAGGGTGCGCATGTACGCATCGCGGGTGCCGGCCCGGCCGATCTCCTGGCTGCTAAGCAGCGCCGTGTCGCGATGGCTGCCGAAATTCATGTAGAGGCCCACCGCCTGCTCCCGCGCGGCCAGGCCGGCCAGCACCAGGCGTCGCTCCCGATCCGAGATCTGGTCGCGCAGGCCCTCGATGCGGTCCTCGTACACCCACTGCTGGTACTGCGCTCGCTCGAGGTCGCCCAGGCGGCCCTCCATCTCTGCCGACTTCGCCCGCGCCGCGGCCTCGGCCTCGGCCAGCTGCGCGCGGGTCACCTCGGCTCCGGCCACCGGGACCGGCACCATGAAAAGTATCACCAAGACCAGCGCCGCCAGCTTGCGCACGTTCGTCCTTCCGGGTCTCCGCGAGCGCGGGAGGAGTCTACCGAGGGCGCTCGGGAAGCGGCCGGGCGACGCGCCGCACTCAGCGGCAGAGGGCCACGGCCGCCGGGTAGGGGTTGATGTACTGGCCGCTGGGCAGGATGTGGGCCAGATGGAGGTGGGGGCCGGCCGCATTCCCGGTCTCTCCCACGTACCCGACCAGCTGGCCGGCCGCCACCCGGGTCCCGGATGTGATGCCGGCGGCGTAGCCGTCCAAATGGGCGTAGTACCAGGAGTCGCCGCTGTCCCCCTTGATGTACAGCCCGTTGCCCCCGGCGTAATGCCAGCTGACGTTGTAGATGACCCCGTTCTCGATGGCCACCAGCGGCGTCCCGGTCGGGGCCATCATGTCCACCCCGGTGTGGCCCCGGCCCCCGGGCCGCGGCTCGCCCCACGAGTCGCGGAAGGTGGAGGCCCCGTCGACCGGGCACACCATGGTCCCGGCCGGGGCTGGGGGAAGGGCGGGAGCCGTGGGCTGGCTGGCGGCGGGAGGGGGGCTCGTGCCCGGGGGCGCCGGGGAGGGGGGAGCCCCCGGGGAAGTCGTGGTCGACGTCGACAGCCACAGCCGGCGAAGCCTCTCCTCCTCCTCGCGGCGTATCCGCTCGGCCTCCTGGCGGTCCCACTCCCCCTTGACGGCCTGATACTCCGCGTTGGCCGCCTCCAGCTCCCCGTAGATGCCCCCCACCAACTCCTCGAGATCCCCCGACACCTCCTCCTGGCGGCCCAGAGTCTCCAGCAGCAGAACCTGCTGGCGGGCGTAGTCCCGACGTGCCTGCTCGAGCCGGTTGACCAGTTCCCGATCGGTGAGGGCCACCGAGTCCAAGTAGGCCAGCCGGGCCGGCCCCTCCACCCCGCCGCCCCCCACGAACCCGGCATCGTTGCCCGAGCCCGCCGCCATGTACAGCTCGGCCACTCGCGCCCGGGCGGCGGTACGGGCCAGGGCCAGTTCCCGCTCCCGAGCCGTCAGGTCGAGGCGCACTCGCTCCACCCGATCGCGCAACTGGTATTCCTCCAACAGGGCGGCTTCGTAGCGGGCCACCTCACCCTCCAGGCGGGCCGACACCTCGCGCAGTTGGCGGCGCGCCTCCTCCACCTGAGCTGCGGTGACTACCGCCCGGGCCGGAACGGCCAGCGCCACCAGGACGGCCACCAACACCAGGGCCAGGACCGCGGCCGCGGCCGCCGGAGACAGTGGGTGACGACGCCCGGAGGTCACGGCAGGGCCCCTTCGTAGCCGGGATCCCCGGGCAGCAGGATGCGGAAGCCGTCCTCACCCAGCAGGACCACCCGGGGTCGGACCGCCACCACCTCACCCGGCGGCGGCGCCAGGGCGACTACCTCTTCCGCGGCAGCGCAGCCGGCCAGGGCCTGCAGGTGGCACAAGGTGGGGAACTCTACCTTCCACACTCCCTCCCCGGCCTTCTGCAACGCCTCGGCCGGAGTCACCCAGCAAGCCTCGGTTACCTCGCAGCGGTCGGCGCCGGCTCCCGTCTCCGGGGGGACGACCGCCGCGTAGAACCGGGTGTCGAAGCGGCGGGCCGCTCCCCGGAACCGGGGCGTCACCCAGTTGGAGAAGTAGGTGAGACGGTCGGCGTCGAGAACGGCTCCCCGCTCGGCCAGCGCCTCGTAGAGACCGGCCCCTTTCCCGGCCACCGCAATGCCGGGTGGATCGGTGAGGAAGACCCCCGCCTCCTCCGCCAGCTCCCGCAGCGCCGCCGCCCGCCACGGCAGTTCCTCCGGGTCGCCACCCCACCGCACCGCCCGGGCGGCCAGGGGTGAGTAGTCGGCGTCCTCGAGACCACCACCCGGGAAAACGCGAGCGTCGCCCATAAATGCGGCCGCCCGCGCCCGGCGCACCATGAGCACCTCGAAGCCCGCAGCTGAGGGCCGAAGAGTGAGCACCGTGGAGGCGGGGCGGACCGGTACGTCGGTCGCCGACGACATATCCACAGCGCGAACTTACCAGGGTGGGCTGCTTCTGCGAATGCTCTCGGCGGCCGACCCGGCCGCCGTAGGGCAAGACGGTCAGGCGGTGGCGGCCCGCCGGGTCAGAGCCTGGCGCCGTTCGGTCTCGGTGAGCCCTCCCCAGATGCCGTAGGGCTCGCGGATCTCCAGGGCGAACTCCAGACACTGCGCTCGCACCGCGCATACAGCGCAGATGGCCTTGGCCTTCGCTTCCCGGCGCTCCCGCTCCTCCTTGCGTTCCACCGCGCTCGGTGGGAAGAACAGATGGGAATGGTTGCCCCGGCAAAGCCCATCGAGCTGCCACGAACGATCCAGCGACGCCACTTCGGCCACCACGCTGCCTCCTCCTCCGACCCCGCCTGGCGGACCCTACCAGGGGAAAGAGGGGCCCGCCAGGCAGAATCTGGTAGATAAACGGGCTTTCAACTCCCTCCCCGGGAGTTCCCGGCCGGCGCCCGGGCGCCGGTCCCACCCTCCGCTACAGTCACCCCGATGGCCGACATATTGCTGGTTGCGGACCTTCCCTGGGTAGCCGAAACCGTGCACGCTGCTCTGTCGGGGACGGGCTCGGACCTCACCGTCACCGGCGATCCCGACGCAGCAGCCTCCCTGGCCCTGGAGCGGGGGGCCGAGGTGGTGCTCGTAGACCTGCAGATCGGCTCCATGGGGGGCATGGCAGTGACCCGGGCCCTGCGCACGGCCGCCCGCACCGCCGGCAGCACCCCCCCGGCGGTAATCCTCCTGCTCGACCGCGAGGCCGATGCTTTCCTGGCCGGGCGGGCGGCAGCCGACGGCTGGATCCGCAAGCCGTTCGATGCCTTTGCCCTGCGGCGCCTGATTGAGCGCCTGGTCGTCGCGCGCGCCGAGCGGACGGCCGTCACCTGACCCGACGCGTGCCGGGAGCCGTGCCGATACAATGCCGGGAGACCGGGGCGTGGCGCAGTTTGGTTAGCGCGCAGCGTTCGGGACGCTGAGGCCGCCGGTTC
>CAZJRF010000109.1:0-6014 GCA_964548475.1 uncultured Acidimicrobiia bacterium | reverse complement strand
GCCTGGCGGCGCCTCCGGGACTCCCCCCTAGTGTGATAACCGGGGACGTTGTCCCTGCCGGTTTGGGGTGATGGGCTGATGTGGTGAGCCCTCCGGGCGAGACTGTGGGTTGTAAGCGACTCACAGCTCGGAGGAGGGCTCATGTCTCAGGGTAGAGGGCAGCATCCGAATGCGCCGTTGACGCCGGCGGGTCGGCGGCGGATGGTGGATTGTGTGCTGGTGGCGGGTTGGACGGTGACCGCCACCGCGGGACGTTTCCAGGTGGACGCCAAGACGGTGCGCAAGTGGCGGGACCGGTTCCTGGCCGAGGGGGAGCCGGGCTTGCGGGACCGGTCGAGCCGGCCGCGGCGCTCTCCGGGCCGGACCCCTGGGCGGCTGCGCCGGGAGGTGATTCGGCTGCGGCGCAAGCGCCGCTGGGGGGCGGCGCACATCGGCTTCGAGGTGGGTCTGGCCGCCTCCACCGTGCAGGGGATCCTGCGGCGGGAGGGTCTGGGACGCTTGGACCGGGGGGACCGGGCTACCGCGGGCGGCTCCAAGCTCCCACCCCGGCGCTATCAGCGGCAGCATCCCGGGGAGCTGATCCATGTGGATGTGAAGAAACTGGCCGCCATCCCCCCGGGGGGCGGCTGGTGGAGCCGAGGCCCAGGCTACCCCGGGGAGAAAGCCTGCCGGGTCGGCTACCGGTTCATCCACTCCGCCCTGGACGACCGCAGCCGCCTGGTCTACTCCGAGATCCATGAGGATGAGACCGCCCTCACCGCGGCGGGGTTCTGGGGGCGGGCCGCCGCCTGGTACACCCAGATGGGGGTCACCCCCCAACGGGTGATCACCGACAACGGCTCCGCCTACCGCTCGGGGCTCTGGCAGGAGGCCTGCACCGCCACCGGCACCATCCCCAAGAAGACCCGGCCCTACCGGCCCCAGACCAACGGCAAGATCGAACGCTTCCACCGCATCCTGCTCGAAGAATGGGCCTACATCCGCCCCTGGACCTCAGAGACCCAACGCGCCCAAGCCCACCGCAGGTTCATCCACTTCTACAATCACCACCGATCCCACGGCGCGCTCGGCTGGGCCACCCCCACCAGCACCCTCGGGGACAACCTCCCCGCGATGCACACTTAGGGGGGAGCACGGGAGTCGCGGGAGGGGGGGCCAAGAGGCCGCGATCAATCTGATTCGCGGTGTTGCCCCCTCTGCCTCCTTCGGAGGCATCTCCCCCGCTCCCACGGGGGAGAAGAGAAGGCCCCCTCAGTCTTCGCGAGCCCCCACCAGCATGCCATTGAGCAGCACGTCGACGAGGGTGCGGTACACCTCGGCGGGGGAGAGGCCCTGGTCCTGCAGGGCGGGGTAGTCCAGGAAGCCGGTGACCACCTCCCAGAACAGGATCTCCACCACCTCGCGCTTGAGGCCGGAGCGGATACGGCCCTGGGCCTCGGCGCCCGAGTACAGAAGGTCGAACAGGGCGGCGATGGCCCGACGCTCGCGGTCGCGCACCTTCGCGTACACCTCCGGGTAGGCCCGTTCCACCTCGGCCATGGCGGCCTGCAACCCGGCCGGCAGGGTGGTCATCACCTGGCCGATGCGGGCCAGGAAGGCGTCCACGTCGGGGCGGGGATCATCGGCCAATTCGGCGATGACGTTCTCCAGGGACTCCGTCAGGTTGAGGAAGGCGGCCTGCACCAGGTTCTCCCGGTCCCCGAAATGACGGTAGACGGTGACCCGGGTGACCCCGGCCGCCTCGGCCACGTCGTCCATGCTGACCCGTCGTATTCCCCGGGCCACCATCAGATCGCGGGCGGCCAGCAGGATGCGCTGAGGGGTGGTTCGCACAGCTTCGGGCATCTGATACGATCGTAACGAGAGCTGTTACATCTGTCCACCATCACGTCTGAGGGGCCTTCCGCCCCCGGGCAGGAGTGGGCCATCTTCGTCGAGGTTTTGAGAGGGTCATGTTCGAGCGACTCGGGCGCATCGTCATCCGCTTTCGGTTCCTGTTCCTGATCGGCTGGCTGGTTCTCGCCCTGGTCTGCTGGCTGTTTGCTCCTTCCCTAGAGGAGGTGGGGACCTCCGACCAGACGGCCTTCCTGCCCGACGAGAGCCAGTCGCGGGAGGCCGAGACGCTGGTGGCCGAGGCCTTCCCCTCCGATGCCGCCCCGGGGCAGGCCACCCTGGTGTTCGCTCGGATCGGAGGCCTGACCGACGCCGACCGGGCCTACATCGCCTCTCTTCCCGATCTCCTGTCCGCCCCCGATGCCCCCGAGGAATTGGAGGGCGTCATCGCCGGCGTGGTCACCGCCGAGAGCAACCCCGAGTTCGCCCCCTGGCTGCGCAGCGAGGACGGGGCGGCGGAGATTGCCCAGGTCAACCTGTCGGTGGGTGGCTTCGAGGGGACCGCCCGGGCGGCGGTGGCGGGCCTGCGGGAGGTGCTGGCCGACACTCTGCCGGCGGGCCTGGCCGGGCACGTCACCGGGGAGGCGGGCATCGGCGCCGACTATCTGGGAGCCGCCATGGAAGCCACCGACCGCACCACGGTGGTGACGGTGATCCTGGTGCTGGTCATCCTCCTGCTGATGTACCGGGCCCCCCTGGCGGCCCTGGCCCCTCTGCTCACCATCGGGGTGGCCTGGATCGTGTCGCGAGGGGTGCTGGGGTGGGCCGCCCAGGCGGGGTGGAAGGTCACCTCGACCCTGGACGTGTTCATGGTGGTCCTCATCTTCGGGGTGGGCACCGACTACTCCATCTTCCTCATATCCCGGGTGCGCGAGGAGCTGGCCCACGAGGAGTGGGCCGGAGCGGCCCGGCGGGCGGTGGGGCGCATCGGCAGCGTGATCACCGCCAGCGCCGCCACCGTGGTGGTGGGCCTGTCCGCCATGGCCATCGCCCGCTTCGGCTTCGTCCGTACCATCGGGCCGGCCCTGGCGGTGGCGATCATCGTCACCCTGTTGGCCGGTCTGACTCTCACCCCGGCCTACCTGGGGCTGTTCGGCCGGTTCCTGTTTTGGCCGTTCCACCGCAAGCTGCGCCACCGCGATGCCCGGCAGGGGCCCTTTGCCGGGCTCGCCCGGCTCATCACCCGCCGCCCGGCTGCGGTGACCGCCGCCCTGGTGCTGCTGCTGGGCGTGCCGGCGTTGGCTATGCCCATGCTCCAGTCCGACTTCAACATCCTGGGCGAGTTGCCGGCCTCCGCCGATGGCCGTGAGGGGTACCTGGCGGTGGGCGAGCACTTCGACGAGGGCCAGCTGTCGCCGACCACCGTGTTCATCGAGGCTCCCGGCCGGGACTTGTCCACCCCCGAGTCACTGGCCCTGCTGCTCCACACCCACGAGCTGCTGGCCGGCCTGCCGGGGGTGGGGAGTGTGAGCAGCCTGGTTGCTCCTACCGGAGAGGGGATCGTGCCCGACGGCTTCCGCCCCTCGGTGCAACTGGCCGGCATGGCGGCGCAACTGGTGCCCGAGGGAGACGATCAGCTCGCCGCGTTGCAGGCCCTCCTGGAGAGCGACACCGAAGCGGGCATCGCCCGGGTCGCGGTCTACATCGAAGCGCTGGGGGAGGCCTTTCCCAGCCTGGCCGAGGTCCCCGCGTACGAGGCATCGCTGGACGACCTGGGCTCCTTCGGCATGTCGGTTGGCCTGCTCCGCACCGCTCTGCGGGTGAGCACCCAACTGGAGATGGTGGCGGCGCAGGTCTCCTCGGCGGCTGTCGGCGGCGAGGATGCGGCCGGGCAGCTGCCCCTGTTGCAGGGCTATCTGGGCGAACTGGCCGCCGCCTATCCGGAAGTCGAACGGAGTGACTCCTTGCGCGATGCGCAGGCGGCACTGGGTGCGATGGCCGACTACGGACTGAACTCGCAACTGGCAGAAAGGTTGGCCGCCTCGTTGCGCTCACTGGCCGCCGGCTTCGCCGACCGGCCCCATGCCTACCTGATCAGCACCATGCTGACCTCCTCTACCCAGGGCCAGGGACTGGCCCAGATGCTGGAGCAGCCGCTGACCCGCCTCCCCGCGGAGATCAACGCCCTGGCCGCCGAGTTCGACACTCTTCCCGACCTGTTCCTGCCCGCGGGGCTATCTACCGACGGGGAGGACGAGGTCGCCGAACTGCTGAGCTCATACCTGTCGGCCGACGGCTCGGTCACCCAGGTGCAGGTGGTCCTGTCGGAGGATCCCTACGGCAACGAGGCCATCGATCTGATCCCGGGCATGCGGAGCGCTCTCGATGCCGAGGACGCGGCCTACGGGCCGGAGGCGCGCATAATCACCGGGGGCCTCACCGCGGCCTATGCCGACATCCGCCAGACCATCGACGAGGACTTCTGGCGGGTGGCCGCCATCACGGTGGCCGGCGTCCTGCTGGTGCTCATCGTGCTGCTGCGGGCCATCGTGGCGCCCATCTACCTGGTGGCCACGGTGCTTCTCTCCTGGATGGCGAGCATGGGGCTGGCGGCCCTTCTCTTCCAGGGGATCCTCGGGTACTCGGGTGTCAGCTACTTCCTGTCGCTGATCGTGTTTGTGCTGCTGGTCGCCCTGGGCTCGGACTACAACATCTTCCTGATGAGCCGGGTGCGCGAGGAGAGCGACCGGCGGGGCGTGCACGAAGGCATCCGGGTAGCGTCGGCCCGCACCGGCGCGGTGATCACCGCGGCGGGGATCATCCTGGCCGCCACCTTCGCCGCTATGGCCGTCTCCCCGCTGCGCATGCTGCTGCAGATCGGGGTGACGGTGGCGGTGGGGGTGCTGATCGACACCTTCATCGTGCGCAGCATGCTGGTGCCGGCCATCACGTCCCTGTTCGACAAGTGGGCCTGGTGGCCCTGGCATCGGCGGAGGGTACGTGCGAGCGAGGCGGCTGCTGCGGAGGATGACCTGGCCGGCGTCTGAGATGCCCGGTCCGCCGGCCGGGCTCAGCCGCCGGTGACCAAGCGATTGAAAAGCACGCCGATTCCGTAGGCCAGTCCGCCGCCCACGATGGCTATCAGCAAGTTCTCGACGGCCGCCCGGATCGGGCGGCCGCGGGTGGCCCAGGTCTTCACCGCTCCCACGGCCAGCAGGCCGGCCACAGTGAAACCGGCGGCGAACCAGAGGGCGGTGTGGATGTCGCCGATCAGGGCGAATGGCAGCACGGCCGGCAGTGAACCGGCCATGAACAACAGGCCGGAGAGCAGCATGGCCACGTGCGGCTTGCGCCGCTCGGTTTCGACCACCCCGAACTCGAGGGCTTTCATCACGTGCAGCAGCGACTGCTCGTCGCGGCCGAAGTAGCCCACTACCTCTTCCCGCAAATCCCCCTGCAGGCCGATCTCGCCGAGGAGGTCCCGCAGCTCGTGGAGCTCGGCCTCGTGGTGGTCGCGAATATGGCGGCGTTCCAGGCCGATCTCCCCCTCGAAGAGCTCGTCCTGGGACTTGGTGGCCAGGTACTCGCCGGCCGCCATGCTGATGGCGCCGGCCACCGCCCCGGCGATGCCGGTGAGCAGCACGTTGCGGGAGGAGAGTCCCCCGCCGACCACCCCGGCCACCAACAGCAGCATCGACACCAGGCCGTCGTTAACGCCGAGGATGGCGTCCCGCAGATAGGGGCGATTGCGGCCCAGGTGCTCAGTGAACGAGGGGCTGTGCTGATAGCCCGACTGACTGGTCACAGCCACGAAGTGTAGGGGGCTGTTCTGTGCTCCACCCTAAGGGGGGAGTCCCGGAGGCGCCGGAGGGAAGGGGGGTGCTGAGAGAAGACTGAATCCGCCAGCCGAGGAGGTGCTTAGTTGCCTTCCCCGCGGCGACGGGGGAGGCGCGAGGGCCGCGGGCCCGAGCGGAGGGGGAGATCAAAGGGGCACGAACCAGGCTTCTTACTTCCTGCCCCCTCTGCGCCACGCCTTCGGCGAGAGGCGCGTCTCCCCCGCTGCCGCGGGTGAAACGAGGAGCATCCCCCCTGCCGCGCGAGCGGGAGGGTCGCGGACGGGGAGGGCAAAAGGGCGCGAAGGAGTGCACACCTGTGCCTCCCCCTAAGGGGGAGGTGGCGAC